>JAZJZB010000078.1:0-5141 GCA_040390085.1 Pseudomonadota bacterium
GGCCCATGCCCTTCATCTTGTTGAAGCGCGGGAAGTTCATCAGCATCGCGAAGCTTGCGAACAATTGCAGCCCCTCGGTGAAGCCGCCGAACATGGCGAGCGTCTTGGCGATGTCCTCGTCATTTTCGACGCCGAACGTGCTCAGGTAATCGTGCTTGTCCTTCATCTCCTTGTACTGGAGGAAGGCGCTATACTCGCTTTCGGGCATGCCGATCGTGTCGAGCAAATGCGAGTAAGCGGCGATGTGCACCGTCTCCATGTTGCTGAACGCCGTCAGCATCATCTTGATCTCGGTCGGCTTGAACACGCGGCCGTATTTGTCGTGGTAGCAATCCTGCACCTCGACATCGGCCTGGGTGAAGAAGCGGAAGATCTGCGTCAGCAGGTTGCGCTCGGTCGGCTCGAGCTTTTGCGCCCAGTCGCGGCAATCCTCGCCCAGCGGCACTTCCTCCGGCATCCAGTGGATCTGCTGCTGGCGCTTCCAATATTCGAACGCCCACGGATATTCGAACGGCTTGTACTGCTTGCGGGCTTCGAGAAGGGGCATGCCGACTCTCCTTAATTCGTCAGTGCCGCGGCGCGGCTGAAAGCGGATTCACACGAAGGCACGAAGAAGACAGGAAGCCACGAAGAGAGATGGTACTCCTTCGTGCCTTGATTCCTGCCTTCGTGGCTTCGTGTGGAAAATCCTGGTTGAGCCGCTGCGCGGCTCGCGAAACGGGCGGGCATCAGTCGATCCTCCGGGCGCGGGCGCTGATGATGTTGTCGCGGTAGACGACCTGCGTCTTGCGGGCGCCGACGCCGAACACGACGATGCCGAGGAAATAGCCGAAATCGTACCAGCCGCCGTTGTTGGGCACGGCGTAGATCGCGATCCTGTCGGTGAACAAGGACACGATCCAGGCGACCGGGAAGATGAAGCCGTGCCACAGGCCGAGCAGGAAGCCGGGCGCGGCCGGCGCGACCGCGGCGGAGTCCTGGGTCGCTGCACAGGCGGCGAGCAGGAGCGGCAGTGCAAAGGCGAGCAGGCGCTTCATCTCAGAGCTGCCCGTACATGGTGGCCATCGCGACCGCGGTGATGAACGGGACGAAGCCGATCACCGCGGCGATCAGCGAAATCGTGCGGTGGCGCTGGTTGGTGCGGTGGCGCAGCGTCCACAGCAGCAAATAGAAGCTGCCGGAAGCCGCGGCGGCGAGCGCGACGTCGTTGCGCCAGTCATTGAACGTGAAGGTCTGGACGTCGTCGGAAATGGTGATCGCGCCGACCAAAGTGGCCATCGCGGCGCCCGCGCCGCCGATCCGGAACGCCCAGTTGCGGCTCTTGGTGACGACCACCCGCCAGCCGAGCGCGGCAACCGGGACCATGAACAATAGCAGGATCAGATAGGGTATCATTGCGCGGCAACTCCCGGATTGAGGTCGAGTGGTACCGAGCGTTGGTAGGCGATTGCGAAGCCGGCGATGACCAGGCCGAACGCGGTGGCCATCATGCCGCCAATCAGCATCGCCGCATAGAGCGGCTGCTGGTCGCGCTGGTGGCGGATGGCGACCGCAAGCAGGGCGAGGCCGACGAGCAAGAAGAGGGCGCCGAGGACGATGCAGCCGGTCACCGCGAGCGGCCCCGCAGCAGGTCGGCCTCGGCCGAGGTCGGGTGATAATCGAGCCCGCCGAGCGCGTGGATGGTCATGATCAGCGCCACCACCAGCAGGATCACCGCGCCCTGGTTGCCGTAGCCGCTCGCGCCGGAATCATCCGGGGCCGGCTTGCGCCGGTAGAGCAGCACGCCGACCACGAGCAGGACGAGCGCCGCCGCCAGCTCGATCATGCGGGCGGTCGTCATGGCGCGGTCCTTCCCAGTGTAGCAACCGAGTCGAGGCGGTTGGCATAGGCTTCGATCACCGCCGCGGTGCGCGCGACATAGATGCGGGCATCATCCCAGCGGCGCTGCTCGATCGCCTCGCGCACCCCGGGCAGCGTCTTGGCGCCGTAGCCGGTCAGCGTGCCGGGGGCCGAGATGAGGTTCTTGTACCACGGCCGGCCCGGCAATCCCCGCGGGTCGAGCAGCAGCTGATCGATCGCGGCGAGGCCGGCGTTGATCCGCGCCTGGGTTGCGGGTGGAAGCTGGTCCGCGCGGGCGAGCAGCGCATCGGCGGCGCCGGCGGCGCGGGCGAGATGGTCGGACGCATTCTCCAGCGCCAGCATGTCGATCAGCGGAGTGACGCCATTGTCGGGCGGCGCCATCAGCGGGTCATAAGGCGCGGAAGCGAGCTTGAAATCGCCTTCACGGCGGAGGTCGGCGAGGGTGCGGTCCTTCTCGCGCTGGTCGGCGGCGAGCCTGTGGATGTCGGCAAGGTAATGCGACACGTCGGAGGCGAGGTCGGAGTAATGCGCCGGAACGCGCGGCGAATCCGCCGAGCGAAGCACGATCCGGCCGACGACCTTCGACAGCGCAGCGCCATAGGCCAGGCCGGGATCGTCGAAATGGGTGACGTGATAGAAGCTGTCGTAGATCGAGTGATAGCTTCCGCCCGAATGGTCCTCGCCGCCGAAGCCGATGTTGAGCGACGGGATTCCGAGATGCTGGGCGAAGGCCGAATAATCCGAGCCCGAGCCGAGCGGCCCGAGCGGCAGCTTGCCGGCCCTGGCATCGTCGAGCAGGTCGGGCCCGACCTCACCGGGGGCGAGGTAATGGGTGGCGAGGGTCGCGGCGCGGCTGCGCTCGGCGACCGAAATGCCGGTCTGCGGATCGGGGACGTCGTTGGCGACCTGGTTGGCAAGCTGGGCGAGCTCGCCATTGCCCTGCGCGAACAGATAGCCGCGGCCGTTGTTGTCGGTGTTGATGTAGAGGACGGCCTTGCGCTTCAGCTCGTCGGCGTGGGTTTCCGCCCATTCGGTCGAGCCGAGCAGCCCCGGCTCCTCGCCGTCCCAGCTGGCGTAGACGATGGTCCGCTCGGGTCGCCAGCCGGAGCGGGCGAGCGTGCCGAGCGCCTTGGCCTCGCTCAACATCGCGACGTGGCCGGTCAGCGGGTCCGAGGCGCCGAGCACCCAGGCGTCGCGGTGGTTGCCGCGGACCACCCATTGGTCGGGGGTGCTGCGGCCCTTCATCACCGCGATCACGTCATAGACCGGCTTTAGCGACCAGTCCGACTTGACCGCCAGGTGGACCTTCACGGCGTCGGTGCCGCCCCAGTGATAGGCCATGCCGAGCGCGCCGCGCTGCTTGCCGGTGACCACCGGGCCCTGGAGCGAGGCGAGGATCTTCGAGGCGTCGGCGTAGGAAATCGGAAGCGCTGGGATCTTGAGCAAAGTGCGCGCGTCGGCGCGGCTGAGCCGCTTGGCCGACGCGGTCGCGCCAACGCCCGGGGTCAAAGGGTCGCCCGGATAGAGCGTCATGTCCTGGACCGAGCCGCGCTGCACACCGCCTTCGGGGCGCGCGCCGCCGTGGGGATAGGGGTCGTCCTGGGTGAAGCCGTCATCGGCCGGGTCGGAATAGATCAGGCAACCGACCGCGCCATGTTCCTGCGCAAGCCGCGGCTTGAGGCCGCGCCAGCCGGCGCCGTAGCGGGCGAGGACGATCTTGCCGCGGACGTCGATGCCGCGCTGCGCAAGCGCGACATAATCGTCGGGCATGCCGTAATTGACATAGACCACGGGCGCGGTGACGTCGCCGTCGCCCTGGTAAGCGACGTAAGGCGGCAGCATCCCGGCGAGGCCGGAGGTCGGGTCCTGGGCTACCGGAGACTCCTGCCCGCCGAGCGCGATGTGCTGCGGAGCGACCAGCTCGACAATGGTCGAGATCGGCGTCGGGTAAAGCACCTCGAAGCGCTCGATCCGCGCGTCCCAGCCCCATTGCTTGAACAGGGCCAGCACCATGTCCGCATTGGCCTTGTCGTGCGGCGAGCCGACATGGTTGGGCGCGGAGCTCATGTCCTGGAGCCAGGCGAGCTGGTCGGCGCTGCTGATCAGCGAGTCGAAGCTCTTCTCGAGCGCCTGGCCGCCCGCCGGCTGGGCGAAGGCGGGCGAGGCCGCCAGCGTCACCGCTATTACGGCGAGGCTCGCCGCGGACCGGGCGATCACCGGCGCAGCCATGTCGCGCCGACCGCGAGCGTGACCACTGTCGCCAGCAGGTCGAGCGCGACCAGGCCGATGAGGACGGCGCCCGCCCCCTTGGCGACCTTGCGCAGCTTGAGCGACTTCACCGCCATGTCAGTTGCCTTTCCGAGTCCTCAGATACGAAGAACCGGAAACGATAACGACGAATGCGACAAGTCCAAGGATGATCAGCGTTTCCATCACTGGCTCGCCATCGGTTGCCCGACGGCATGGCGCGCCGGCAGCGCTTCAGCGATGCGCTCGATAACGCCGTTCGTGTTGCCTAGAGCATCGTTATTCCAGAACCGCAGCACGCGATAACCTTCGCCTTCAAGGAAATGTGTCCGCTCCGCATCATAATCCGCAACTGTCGCGTGCTGTCCGCCGTCGAGTTCGATGACGAGCTTCGCGGAATGGCTCGCAAAGTCCGCGAAATAGTGGCCCATCGGAACCTGATTGCGGCAGTTCCAGCCGGGAAGGGCCTGCCGCAGTCCGCGCCAGAGCTTGCGCTCGGCATCGGTCATGGTGCGCCG
Source organism: Pseudomonadota bacterium (assembly GCA_040390085.1). Taxonomy (GTDB): domain Bacteria; phylum Pseudomonadota; class Alphaproteobacteria; order Sphingomonadales; family Sphingomonadaceae; genus Sphingomicrobium. Next base: position 4,626 of record JAZJZB010000078.1, read on the forward strand.
CAAATGCCGCGCTTTTCCGATCGCATCCGGAGCGAGTCCGAGCCGCCTTAAGCCCTCCCCCCCCGTGGGGGAGGGTTGGGAGGGGGGCGCACCAAATGCTTCGGCCGCGGACGCGGCCGGCCCCCCACCAACCTCCCCCACAAGGGGGGAGGCTTTATGATCGATCACTGGCACGCCAGAGTGCCTCGTTCAATGATGCCCCACATCATTGACATGCGAGGCACTCGTCATAGTCGGTGGTCGAGGCGAGCGGGATTTCCTTGAGCTCGGGCGTGTTGTCGGCCTCGACCCCGCCGGCGAAACCGGCGCGCTGAACCGACTTGGAGCGGAGGTAGTAGAGCGACTTGATGCCCAGCTCCCACGCGCGGAAGTGGAGCATCATCAAATCCCATTTGTCGACGTCGGCCGGGATGAACAGGTTCAGCGACTGCGCCTGGTCGATGTAGGGCGTGCGGTCGGCGGCAAGCTCGATCAGCCAGCGCTGGTCGATCTCGAAGCTGGTCTTGAACACGTCCT
>JAZJZB010000079.1:0-5664 GCA_040390085.1 Pseudomonadota bacterium
GGATGCCGTGCTTCTTTTCGAACAGGTCCTTGTAGCGGGCGCGGGCGTCGATCACGGCGCTCATGTCGACGTCGTTGAACGTCGTCAGCATCGCGGCGGTGTTCTGCGCTTCCTTGAGGCGCTTGGCGATGGTCTGGCGAAGCCGCGACATCTTGACGCGTTCTTCTTTTCGTTCCCCGGCGCTCCCCGGCGAAGGCCGGGGCCCAGGAGGCGGAGCCTTTGCTTCGGGAGCCGGCGCTTTCGCCTGCGGCGCCTGGGCCGCGGCCTGCGCCGGTGCACTCTTCTGTGCCTCCGCCGCCGCAATCACGTCGTCCTTGGTCAGCCGGCCGTCCTTGCCGCTGCCCTTAATCCGGGTCGGGTCGACATGATATTCGAGCACTGCGCGCCGCACCGCCGGCGACAAGGTGGTGATCTGGTCGTCATCCTCGGCTGCGCTCGGCGCCAGCTCGTCGGTCTTCAGCGCCGGTGTCTCGCCGGCGCCGGCCGGATTGGTCGTCGCCTTGGCCGCGGCCTCGGCCGGAGCGGATGGTGCCGCTGCGGCCGCGCCCGCCTCAATCCGAGCGATCACCGATCCAACCGCGACATTGTCGCCTTCCTGGACGAGCTGCTCGGTCAGGACTCCGGCGACCGGCGACGGGACTTCGACGCTGACCTTGTCGGTCTCGAGGCTTGCGATCGGCTCATCGGCGGCGACCGCCTCGCCGGGCTTCTTGAGCCACTGCGCAAGCGTTCCTTCGGTGATCGACTCCCCGAGCGCGGGGACTTCAACATCAGTGGCCATTGCTTTCCTTCATCGTGCCGCGACCGCTCCGGGCTGCTCACTGGTCTTTGTATCGCCGCTTGTCGAGTTGTGGCCGAGCGCCTGGGCAATCAGCGCCGCCTGCTCGGCGGCGTGGCGCTTGGCGAGCCCGGTCGCCGGTGACGCGCTTGCCTCGCGGCCGGCATATTGCGGGCGCATGCCCGTAAAGCCGGCGTCGGCGAGGCATTGTTCGAGCAGGTCCTCGACGAACAGCCAGGCGCCGTTGTTCTTCGGCTCCTCCTGCGCCCAGATCAGTTCCTTCAAATTGGGCATCGCCTTGAGCCGCTTGAGCAACGGCTCGGACGGAAACGGGTAAAGCTGCTCGATGCGGACGATCTCGACCCCAAGGTCGCCGGCCGCGTCGCGCGTCTCCATCAGGTCGTAGGCGAGCTTGCCCGAGCACAGCACGAGGCGCCGGGTCTCGCCTTCCGCCGGTGGATTGAGGTCGGACAGGATGCGCCGGAAATGGCTTTCGCCGGTGAAGTCGGCGAGGCTCGACACGGCAAGCTTGTGCCGGAGCAGCGACTTCGGGGTCATGATGATCAGCGGCTTGCGGAAGTCGCGCCGCATCTGCCGCCGCAGGATGTGGAAATAATTGGCCGGCGTGGTGCAATTGGCGACCTGCAAATTGTCCTCGGCGCACAGCTGCAAATAGCGCTCGAGCCGGGCCGAGCTATGCTCGGGCCCCTGCCCTTCGAAGCCGTGCGGAAGCAGCATCACCAGGCCACTTGCGCGCAGCCACTTGGCTTCGCCGGCGGCGACGAACTGGTCGATGATGCTCTGCGCGCCGTTTGCGAAATCGCCGAACTGGGCTTCCCACAGCACGAGCGTCTTCGGGTCGGCCAGCGAATAGCCATATTCGAAGCCAAGCACGCCGAACTCCGACAGCGGGCTGTCGCGGACCTCGAAGCGCCCCGGCTGTCCTTTGGCGCCGTCGACGTGACAGAGCGGGATATATTTGTCGCCGGTCTGCTGGTCGACCCACACCGCGTGCCGCTGGCTGAAGGTGCCGCGGCCGCTGTCCTGGCCGGACAGGCGGACTCCGTTGCCGTCGGCCACGATGCTTCCGTAGGCGAGCGCTTCGGCGGTCGCCCAGTCAAAGCCTTCGCCCGTCTCGAACATCGCTTTCTTGGCGTCGAGAATGCGCTGGAGCGTCTTGTGGATGTTGAGGCCGGCGGGGACCTCGGTCAGCACCTTGCCGAGCTTATGCAGCTGGTCCTCGCTGATTGCCGTCGCGATGTTGCGCCGGGCGAGCACCGGCTCGTCCGGCCTGCCAAGCCCGGCCCAGCGTCCTTCGAACCAGTCCGCCTTGTTCGGCAGGTAGGAGGTCGCGCTTTGGAATTCCTCTTCGAGGTGCGCGACATAGTCCTTGGTCTGGCGGTCGATCCAGGCTTGGTCGACGACACCTTCGGCGATCAGCCGCTTGCCGTAGATTTCGCTGATTGGCGGGTGCTTCTTGATCGCCGCGTACATCAAGGGCTGGGTGAAGCTCGGCTCGTCGCCTTCGTTGTGGCCGAAGCGGCGGTAGCACCACATGTCGATGACGATGTCGCGGCCGAAGGTCTGGCGGAACTCGGTCGCAAGCTTGCAGCAGAAGGTGACCGCTTCGGGGTCGTCGCCGTCGACGTGGAGGATCGGCGCCTGGATGCCCTTGGCGACGTCCGAGGGGTAAGGCGACGAGCGCGCGAACTGCGGGCTGGTGGTGAAGCCGACCTGGTTGTTGATGATGAAGTGGATCGTCCCGCCGGTCTCATAGCCCGGAAGGCCGGAGAAGCTGAGGCATTCCCAAACCACGCCCTGGCCGGCGAAGGCGGCGTCGCCGTGGAGCAGGATCGGAAGTACCGTCTTCCCGGCCTTGTCGCCGCGGAAGGTCTGCACGGCGCGGACCTTGCCGAGCACGACCGGATCGACCGCCTCGAGGTGCGACGGGTTGGGCAGCAGCGACAAGTGGACCTTGTTGCCGTCGAACTCGCGGTCCGAGGAGGTGCCGAGGTGGTATTTGACGTCGCCCGAGCCGCCGACGTCGGCCGGGTTGGTCGCGCCGCCGGCGAACTCGTGGAAGATCGCGCGGTAGGGCTTGCCCATGACGTTCGAGAGGATGTTGAGCCGGCCGCGGTGCGCCATTCCGACATCGATCTCGGTGACGCCCATCTGGCCGCCATATTTGATCACCGCCTCGAGCGCCGGAACCGCGCCTTCACCGCCGTCGAGCCCGAAGCGCTTGGTCCCGACATATTTGCGGGCGAGGAATTTTTCCCACTGCTCGGCCTGGATGACCTTGGCGAGGATCGACTGCTTGCCTTCGGGCGTGAACTGGATCTCGGCGTCCTTGCCTTCCATCCGTTGCTGAAGGAAACGGCGCTCCTCGACCTCGTTGATGTGCATATATTCAAGGCCGATGTGGCCGCAGTAATTGCGCTGCAGGACGTGGACGATCTCGCGCACCGTCGCCTGCTCGAAGCCGAGCGCCCCGCCGAGCCAGATCGGGCGGTCGAGGTCGTCGTCGCTAAAGCCGTGATATTCGGCGGTGAGGTCGGCGGGGACCTCCCGCCTGGTGAGCTGCAGCGGGTCGAGGTCGGCGGCGAGATGCCCGCGCACCCGGTAGGTGCGGATCAGCATCATCGCGCGGATGGAGTCGTCGGCCGCGCGGCGAATTGCGTCGGAGTCGGTGCTGGTCTGAGCCGCGCGCTCGGCGGCCGCGGCCTTGAACTTCTCGATCGTCGCCTGGGTCGGATCGAGGCCAAGGTTCAGCTCGTCGAGCTCGGCGAGCGGCCAGTTCGGCCGCGCCCAGCTCGGGCCGGCTTCGCGTTCGTTCATTCCGACGCCGTCGTTCATGCTACAGCGTGCCCAGGCGCAGGCCGGGGTCCAGGCCCGGCGTCGCCGGGGTCAAACAGGGTCGCGTAAAGATCGTCCCAGTCAAAATTCCGTTCCTCGATCCTCTTTACCTTCCACGCCCGGTTCCATTCCTTCATCTGCAATTCGCGCTGCCGCGCCTGCTGAATGTCATCGAACGTCTCGAACCAAACCAATCGCTTGCAGCCGTAGCGCCTCGTAAAACCTGCGACGAGGCCTTCGCGATGCTCGTAAACGCGCTTGGCCAAGTCACTGGTCACTCCGATGTAGATCGTTCCATTCTTCCGGTTCGCCATAATGTAGACGTAACCGGCTCTATCCATTGCTTCGCCTCTCCAAGCCTACGGCTCCTGGGCCCCGGCCTGCGCCGGGGAACGGTCATGCTGAAACCAGCAACTCCTTGAGCGTCCGGCCGAGCTCAGATGGGCTTGGGGAAACGGTAATTCCAGCCGCCTCCATCGCCGCGATCTTGCTTTGCGCGTCGCCCTTGCCGCCCGAGACGATCGCGCCCGCATGGCCCATCCGCCGTCCGGGCGGCGCGGTCCGGCCGGCAATGAAGCCGACCACGGGCTTCTTCCTGCCGCGCTTTGCTTCGTCGGCGAGGAATTGGGCGGCGTCCTCCTCGGCGCTTCCGCCGATCTCCCCGATCATCACGATCGACTTGGTCTCGTCGTCGGCAAGGAACATCTCGAGCATGTCGATGAATTCGGTGCCCTTGACCGGATCGCCGCCGATCCCGACCGCTGTGGTCTGGCCGAGGCCCTCGTTGGATGTCTGGAACACCGCTTCGTAGGTCAAGGTGCCCGAACGGCTGACGATCCCGACACTGCCCTTCTTGAAGATGTTGCCGGGCATGATCCCGATCTTGCATTCGTTGGGGGTCAGGACGCCCGGACAATTGGGCCCGATCAACCGCGACTTGGACGCGGTCAGCGCGCGCTTGACCTTGACCATGTCGAGCACCGGAATGCCTTCGGTGATGGCGACGATCAGCGGCACTTCGGCATCGATCGCCTCGAGGATCGAATCCGCCGCGAACGGCGGCGGGACGTAGATCACCGACGCGGTCGCGCCGGTCTTCTCGACCGCTTCGTGGACGGTGTCGAACACCGGCAGCCCGATGTGCTCGGTGCCGCCTTTGCCCGGGGTCACGCCGCCGACCATCTGGGTGCCGTAGGCGAGCGCCTGCTGCGTGTGGAAGGTGCCGGTCTCGCCGGTCATCCCCTGGGTGATGACCTTGGTGGTGCGGTCGACGAGGATGCTCATTCTTCCGGTTTTCCTTCGCTGACGATCCAGGTCATCAAATAGTCTGGGTTGTTCACGATCTCGCCGCTACTCCGGAGGCGATATTCACCTGGAGCGGCTTTCGTCAGAGCTCGATTGTCGAACGGGTATTCGCGGGTTTCGCCGTCGGCGCATTCGATGACAATCAGGCAAAGATCGTTCCCGTCTTCAATGCGCGCGACGCCCACGAACTGCTCCTGAGAAACCTTGCCCGAGACATGCTCGCGAGTGATTCCCACTAGTATTCGTTTGCCATCGACTTGGGTGGGCTCAATCACGCGAGCGAGCCATCGATCTGCTTGCACGCTTCGAGCAGCTCTTTGACCGCGTCGACGCTGACCTGGAAGTTCTGCTTGGCGCTGGCGTTGAGCTCGATCTCGACGATCCGCTCGACACCGCCCTCGCCGATCACGCACGGGACTCCGACGTAGAGGTCGTTGACGCCGTACTGGCCGGTTAAATGCGCCGCGCACGGAAGCACGCGCTTCTTGTCCTTCAAATAGCTCTCGGCCATTGCGATCGCGCTGGTCGCGGGGGCGTAGTAGGCGCTTCCGGTCTTGAGCAACGCGACGATCTCGCCGCCGCCGCCGCGGGTGCGCTTGACGATCGCGTCGATGCTTTCCTGGGTCGACCAGCCCATCTTGATCAGGTCGGGGATCGGAATTCCAGCGACGGTCGAATATTCGACGATCGGCACCATCGTGTCGCCGTGGCCGCCGAGCACGAAG
>JAZJZB010000080.1:0-10451 GCA_040390085.1 Pseudomonadota bacterium
CCTTCATATTCGATGATGTTGCCGGGACGGATGTCCACGCCGCTGATCTTCATGTCTTCTCTCGGAGAAAGTGGGAAAGAGCCGGCGCGGCTCCTAGCCGCTGGTCCGTTTCCCGGCAAGCAGCGGATAGGGGTTGATCGGGGTCCCGTTCCACCAGCGCTCCCCCGGCGCCATGCGGTTGATCACGAAATGGAGATGCGGAGCCGCGGGATCGGCATCGCCGCTCGAGCCGACGCTCCCGATCACCTGGCCGCGCTTGACCGGGCGGCCTTCGGCCAGGCCCGGCGCATAGCCCTGCAAATGCGCGTAATAATAGATCCACCTGGCGTCGGCCGCGCGGACGTAGATCGTCAAACCGCCACGAACGCTGTTGAACAATTTTTCGACCGTGCCGTCGGCCGCCGCGATGACCGGCGTTCCCCTCGGAGCCATGATGTCGATGGCGTCATGGCGGCGGCCGCCGGCGCGCGCGTCATTGTAGGTATCGGACAATTGGGCCGCCTTGATGCCGACCACCGGTATGGCCAGCCCGGCCGGCCCGAGCTCGAGCTGCTGCGCAACCTGGACCGGCGGCGCCCGCTCGGGCTTCACCGTCACGACGCTGCCGCGACGCTCGACCGTGGGCGAGGCCTGCGGCACTTCGCTGTAGAACCAGATCCAGAAGAAGCTGGTCGCCACCGCGGTGAGTAGTGCCGTGCCGATGACCTTCAACATGCGCGCTCGTCAGTTCTGGCAGCGGTGATGGTGATCCAAGATGCGACACGCAACGCAACTCTCCTGGCTGGAAGATGGTTCGGCGTTGCAACGATGCAGGCTTCAAACGGCTCCCAAATCCACGTCGGCTGCTCGGGCTGGGTCTACAAGCACTGGCGCGGCATCTTCTATCCCGAAGGGCTGCCGCAAAAGCGCTGGTTCGAGCGCTATGCCGAGGAGTTCGACACCGTCGAGATCAACGCCAGCTTCTACCGCCTGCCGCTCGCCTCGACCTTCGCTGCCTGGCGCGACAAGGCGCCGCCGGCCTTCCATTATGCGGTGAAGGTCAACCGCTTCATCACCCACATGAAAAAGCTGGTCGGCTGCGACGAGGAGGTCGACAAATTCATCGCCTTGGCGCGGCCGCTCGCAGGCAAGCTCGGTCCACTGCTGTACCAGCTGCCGCCGAGCCTTCACAAAGACGCGCCGCGGCTCGACGCCTTCCTTCGGCGCCTCCCCAACGACCTCGAGCAGGTCGTCGAGTTCCGCCACCACAGCTGGTACGATGAGGAAGTGCTGGCGCTGCTCGACCGCCGCGGCGTCGGCTTCGTCGCTCACGACCTCAAGGGCCTGGTCTCGCCGCGCTGGGCGAGCGGGCGCTGCGCTTATGTCCGCTTCCACGGCGCTGACGGCAAATATTGGGGCCGCTATTCCGACGAGGCGCTGCTGCAATGGACCGACTGGTGCCTCGGCCAGGCGCGCGCGGGCCGCAGCGTGTGGTGCTATTTCAACAATGACATCCACGGCCACGCGATCGATGACGCCCGCACCTTGAAATCGATGGTCGGTCAAATCGGCCGCTGATTGGCAATCCGGTTAATTTCAAGCACATTGGCGCGATGCCGGCCGACGCCCAACCGCCAATCTACCACGAAGGGACGATCCCGTTCGCCCAGCAGCGATCGGACCTGCGCGCCGGAATCAGCCAGCGCGTCGGCGCCAAGCTCGACTCAACGGCCGGCCTGTGGCGCCTGACCAGCGGGCCCGACCGGCCGATCCAGCTCTACGTGCGCGGCAATTTCCTGTCGGCCGACGAATGCCGCCAATTGTGCGAGAAGACTGATGCAGGTTCCTACCCGTCGCCGCTGTTCGACAAGGACAAATATGCGGAGATGCGGACGAGCTACAGCTGCAACCTCGACGCCTACGACCCGCTGGTGACCGAAGTCGACAATCGCATCGCAGCGCTGCTCGGCTTCGACCGGACGTGGGGTGAGCCGCTGCAGGGCCAGCGCTACGAAGTCGGCCAGGAGTTCAAGGACCATTCCGACTTCTTCTACATCGACCAGCCGTACTGGCCGGAGACCGAGAAGCATGGCGGCCAGCGAACCTGGACCGCGATGATCTACCTCAACCAGCCCGGCGCCGGCGGCGCGACCGGCTTCAAATATCAGAACCTGACCATTGCACCGGCCCTCGGGCGGATCGTGATCTGGAACAACATGGCGCTCGACGGCAGCCCCAATCCGTGGACCATGCATTCGGGCCAGCCGGTCACCGCCGGAACCAAATATATCGTGACCAAATGGTTTCGCGAACGGCCGTTCGCATGACTCTCTGACAAAGGACCCCGCATGAAGCTTGCCGCAATTGCGCTGGCATCGGTAGCCGCGCTCGCACTCCAGCCGGCACCGGCCGACGCGAGGCCACTCACCGTCGCCGATGCCGATCGCATGCGGGCCGTCTCGACCCCCGCCGTCGATCCGTCCGGCAATTGGGTCGCCTACCAGGTCGGCGTGCCCGACCCGAAAGCGGACAAGAACTTCAGCCACATTTGGATGACGTCGTGGGACGGCCGGCGGACGCTCCAGCTAACCAGCCGCGACAAGGAAAGCGAAGCGACTCCGCGATGGAGTCCGGACGGGCATTATCTGGCGTTCGTGTCCTCGCGCACCGACAAGCACGACAACGACCAGTTGTGGCTGCTCGATCGCGCCGGCGGCGAAGCCCATCCGCTGACCAAGCTCGACGGCAGCGTCGTCGACTATGCCTGGGCGCCCGACAGCCGACAAATGGCGCTGATCGTCCTCGACCGCGATCCCAATGCCGACAGCGACGAGGCCAAAGGTGACGACGCCAAGCCGCCCAAGCCGATCGTCATCGACCGCTTCCAGTTCAAGCAGGACATCGACGGCTATCTCGGCGTTCGCCGCCAGCGCCTGATGCTGCTCAATGTCGCAACCGGGCAGATGCGCCGCCTGACCGACGGCGACTTCAACGAGCATCTGCCGGCCTTTTCGCCCGACGGAAGCCGGATCGCTTTCGTCAGCAATCGCGACAAGGACCCCGACCGCACCTACAATTTCGACCTGTGGACCGTGCCGGTGTCCGGTTCGGCACAGACGCCGAAGCGGCTGACCAGCTTCGCGGGCTCCGACAACGACCCCGATTATGACAGCTATCCGGCGTGGAGCCCGGACGGGCGGTCAATCGCCTACGTCCAGGGCGGCCCGATCGAGCTCTTCTCCTATGGGACGCGCCGCCTCGCGGTTCTCCCGGCCGGCGGCGGTGAGCCGAGAATCGTGACCGCCGCCCTCGACCGCAATGTCGGCAAGCCGGTCTGGTCGCCCGACGGCAAGTCGCTTCGGTTTATCGTCGAGGACGACAAGTCGCAGTGGCTGGGGAGCGTCGCTGCTGCTGGCGGACCGATCAAGCGCCTTGCCGGCGGCGGCCGCTCGGTGATCGACGCAATCGACCAGCAATCCCGGACCAGGCTTGTTGCTCTTGTCGCCGATCCGACGCGTCCGGATGAGGTCTATGCGATCGAAGGCTCGCGGCTTCGCCCACTATCCCGGCACAACGAATGGTTGTCGCAAATCGACCTCGCCCCGGTCGCCGACACCAGCTTCCGGAGCAAGGACGGAACCGAAATCCACGGCTTCCTCCTCAAACCGGTCGGCGGCGCGGCGGGCCGGGTCCCGACCGTCCTGCGGATCCACGGCGGCCCGCAATCCCAATTCAATTACAGCTTCAGCTTCGAATGGCAGCTGCTCGCCGCCAACGGTTATGCGGTACTCGCCGCCAATCCGCGCGGCGGCACCGGGCGCGGCCAGGATTTCGCCAAGGCGATCTACGCCGCCTGGGGATCGGTCGACGTCCACGACGTGCTCGCTGCGGTGGATGACGCAGTCGCTCGCGGAATCGCCGATCCCAACCGCCTCGGTGTCGGCGGCTGGAGCTATGGCGGGATGCTGACCAACTACACGATCGCCACCGACCAAAGGTTCAAGGCCGCGACCAGTGGTGCAAGCATCTCCAACATTTTCGCTGGCTACGGCACCGACCAATATATCCGCGATTACGAGATGGAGCTCGGCCGGCCGTGGGAGCATCCCGATGTATGGATGAAGAATTCCTATCCCTTCTACCACGTCGACCGGATCGTCACGCCGACCCTGTTCCTGGCCGGCGACCAGGATTTCAACGTGCCGCTGCTCAATTCCGAGCAAATGTACCAGGCGCTCAAGAGCCGCGGAGTCCCGACCGAGCTGATCATCTATCCCGGCCAGCATCACGGACTGAAGCGGCCGAGCTTCATCCGCGACCGCTACCAGCGCTATCTCGACTGGTACGCCAAATATTTGAAGTGAGCGGCTAGCCCGCGAGAACCTCGGCGAATGCGGCGACTGCTGCGGCCGGATCCTCCTTGCCCCACACCGCCTGGCAGACCGCGACGAAGTCCGCGCCGGCCTCGACCAGCGGCTTCGCGTTGCCTGGGGTAATGCCGCCAATGGCGACGCACGGAATTTCGACCAGCGCCGACCACCAGGTCAGGATCGACGGGTCGGGCCGGTAATTCGAGGGCTTGGTGGTGGTCGGATAGAAGGCGCCGAACGCGACGTAATCGGCGCCCGCTTCGCCGGCCTCCATCGCGAAGTGGCGGCTGTCGTGGCAGGTCTTGCCAATCTGTGCGGACGGGCCGAGCAGCGCCCGCGCTTCGCGGATGTCGCCGTCGCTCTGGCCAAGATGGACGCCGTCGGCGCCGAGGCGATTGGCAAGGCTCATGCTGTCATTGACGATGAACGCCACCTCCGCGTCGCCGCAGATCCGCTGCAATGGCTCGGCGAGGGGCGCGAGTTCATGCTCTTCGACATCCTTGACCCGCAGCTGGAACGCCGCGGCAATGCCGGGCTCCAACGCCGCCCTGAGCCGGTCCGGGAACGATCCGCCAACGTGCTGCGGGCTGATCAGATAGAGCTTGCAGGGGCCGCGCTCACGCGGCGCGAACTGTTCGGCGAACGCCCTGGTCGCATCGATGCTGTCGAGCTCGATCACTGGATTTCCACTCCACGGCCGCGAAGCGCCCGATCGAAGGAATCAGCATCGTCGACCCTGATGGCGACGCGTTGCGTCGCTCGACGGCGATACTGCAACGGCCGGGAAAGCTCGATCATTCGATTGGGATACGCGATCGGGACGAGATTTGTCGCACCTTTCACGTTGTGCTCGCCCGGCCCCCACGATGTCCGAACGCGAGCAACGGCTGCAAGCGGTACATGCATCCGGCGTAGCGAACCCATCTGGAGCTGGAGATGATCCTTGATGAGCCGATGCGGATGCGTGCGAAACGAGCGCGTCCAAGCAATCAGCCATACGACAGCCAAGCCGGTTAGCAGCGTCAGCGGCCAACCGACGACCGGCCAGCGCAGCGCCACAAACAAGTGCACGATCAGCACTTCGATGATGGCAATACCCACGAACATCCACAGCATGGGTTGAATGCCGCTGTGGCAGTCGAACTGTTGATCGCGTTGTTGTTCAGCCACTGACGGTCACGCCGGCACCCGCGCGACCGAGGCGGCGTAGATTTCGTCGATCGCGCTGCCAAGCGTGCGGTTGAATTCCTCGTCGCTCTGCTGCGCGCGCAGGTCCGACAGCAAAGCGCGGCTGAAGCTTGCGATCATCCCGGGGTTCCTGGCGAGCTGCGCGCACGCTTCCGCGCGGCTGAAGCCACCCGACAGCGCGACGACGCGGAGCACCTTGGGATGATCGACGAGCGGCTGGAACAGCCCCGGCTGCGCGGGGATCGAAAGCTTGAGCATGATCCGCTGGCCGTCGGGAATCTCGTCGAACTCCTCGAGGATCGCCGACAGCAACAAATCGTCGCACTCGGCGCGCTCGACACTCTTGATGTTCACTTCCGGCTCGACGATCGGCGTCAGTCCGTGGGCGAGGACCTGCTTGGCGACCTGGAATTGCTGGGCGACGAGCACGGCGATGCCCGCCGCATTGGCCGAATTGATTACCGAGCGTTCCTTGGTGCCGAACACGCCGAGCGCCTTGGCGCGCTCGAGCAGCGCGTCGAGGCCCGGGATCGGCTTCATCATCTGGACGCCGTTTTCTTCGTCCTCCAGGCCCTTGTCGATCTTGATGAACGGAACCACGCCGCGATCGATCAGCGCCCGCGGGGTTGGCTTGCCCTCGACCTTTCCGTCCATCGTCCGTTCAAACAGGATCGCGCCGATCACCTTGCCGCTGCCGAAGCACGGCGCGGTGATGATCCGGCTGCGCATCTGGTGGATGAGGTCGAACATCTCCTCGTCATTCGACCAGGCCCCTTCCTCGATCCCGTAACCGCTCAGGGCCTTGGGCGTGGAGCCGCCCGACTGGTCGAGCGCTGCGATAAAGCCGCCGCCCTGTTCGATCTTCGCTGTCATTTCCAACTGGTTCATTGTCATCCCTGCTGTTCCAACGCGTCGACGCCTGGCAGCGTACGCCCTTCCATCCATTCGAGAAACGCCCCTCCCGCGGTGGAGACGAACGTGAAATCCTGTGCCACTCCGGCGTGGTTGAGCGCGGCGACCGTGTCCCCGCCACCGGCCACCGACACCAGCGAGTCTTCCTTCGTCAGCGCCGCTGCAGTCCTCGCGAGCGCGACCGTTGCAGTGTCGAACGGCGGCGTTTCAAACGCGCCAAGGGGGCCGTTCCACACCAGGGTCCGGCAGGTCTTGAGCACGTCGGCGAGCGCCTCGACAGCGGCCGGCCCGACATCGAGGATCATCTCGTCCGTAGCGACTTCGTGGACGTTGCAGGTGCGGACGCTTGGCGGGTTGGGCGCGAATTCCTTGGCCACGACGACGTCGTAAGGGAGATGGATCGTGCAGCCGGCCTGCTCGGCCCGCTCGAAGATGCTTTCCGCTTCACCGGTCAGCTCATGCTCGGCGAGCGACTTGCCGACGTTGACGCCGCGCGCGGCGAGGAAGGTGTTGGCCATTCCGCCGCCGATGATCAGGTGATCGACCTTCGATACGAGGTGGCCAAGCACCGCGAGCTTGGTCGAGACCTTGGCCCCGCCAACCACCGCCGCGACGGGCCGCTCGGGATTGCCCAGTGCCCGCTTGAGGGCCTTCAGTTCGGCCTCCATCGCCCGCCCGGCGAAGCTCGGCAGGAAGTGCGTGATGCCTTCGGTCGAGGCATGGGCGCGGTGCGCGGTCGAGAAGGCATCGTCGACATAATAATCGCCGAGCGCGGCCATCGCCTTGGCCAGCTCGGGATCGTTTTTTTCCTCGCCGCGATGGAAGCGCGTGTTCTCCAGGATCCCGATATTGCCCGGCAGCATGGTGGTGATCGCACGCTCGGCCTGCGCCCCCTGGCAGTCCTCGATGAAGCGGACCGAGCGGCCAGCGAGCCGGTGCAGCGGCATGACCAGCTGCGCGTTCGACATATCGGGCCGGCTCTCGCCCTTCGGCCGGCCAAAATGCGACAGCAGAAGCACGATCGCGCCGCGGTCGCTCAATTCGAGCACCGTCGGCAGCATCGCCCGAAGCCGCGTGTCGTCGGTCACCGTCGCGCCCTCCATCGGCACGTTGAGGTCGACCCGGACCAGCACCTTCGTGCCGGTCAGCTCTTCCGGCAGATCGTCGAGGGTCTTGAAGCGGCTCACGCTTAGCCGAGCTTGCCCATCGCCGCGGCGGTGTCGACCATGCGGTTCGAGAAACCCCATTCATTGTCGTACCAGCTGAGCACACGGACCAGCTTGCCTTCGATCACCGCGGTTTCGAGGCTGTCGACCGTCGAGCTCGCACTCGAGTGCATGAGGTCGATCGAAACCAACGGCTCGTCGGTGTAGTCGAGAATGCCCTTGAGGCGCTGGGTCTCCGACGCGGCCTTGAGGATCTGGTTGACCTCGTCGCGCGTGGTGTCGCGCTTGGGCGTGAAGGTGAGGTCGATCAGGCTGACGTCCGGGACCGGCACGCGGATCGCCGAGCCGTCGAGCTTGCCCTTCAATTCCGGAAGCACCTCGCCAACCGCGCGTGCGGCGCCGGTGGTCGTCGGGATCATCGACATCGCCGCCGCCCGCGCCCGCCGCAGGTCGGAGTGGATCTGGTCGAGGATCTTCTGGTCGTTGGTGTAGGCGTGAACCGTGGTCATCAGTCCGCGCTCGATGCCCAGCGCGTCGTTCAGCACCTTGGCGACCGGCGCCAGGCAGTTGGTGGTGCACGAGGCGTTGGACACGATGGTGTGCTCGGCGGTCAGCTTGTCGTCATTGACGCCGTAGACAACGGTCAAATCGACGCCCTTGGCCGGCGCCGAGATCAGCACCTTTTTCGCGCCCGCGTCGATATGCTTCTGGGCGCTGTCCCGGTCGGTGAAGAAGCCGGTGCATTCGAGCACCAGCTCGACGCCCTGCGCTCCGTGCGGGAGGCTGGCCGGGTCCTTTTCCGCGGTGACCTGGATGCGCTTGCCGTTGACGACGATGTCGCCGCCTTCCGCTGTCACCTCGCCGGGAAACTTGCCGTGGACACTGTCGTGCTTGAACAGCCAGGCGTTCGCCTTGGCGTCAGCAAGGTCGTTGACGCTGACCAGCTCGAGCCCGCAGTCGGGCCGCTCGAGGATTGCGCGGGCGACCAGGCGGCCGATCCGGCCGAAGCCGTTGATTGCAACTTTGGTCATTCAAATCCTCTTGTCTTCATGAAGTCCAGGACCCGCCCGGCGATCTTGCCGGGGGTCAATCCGAAATGTTGATAGGCGTCGGGCGCCGGCGCCGAGACTCCGAAGCGGTCGATCCCGATCTTCAGGCCGTGAAGGCCGGTGTAGCGTTCCCACCCAATTGTCGTCCCCGCCTCCACCGAGACGCGCAGGACCTCCCGGTTGCTGACATCGGGCAGGATGTCCTCGCGATAGTCGCGCGGCTGGGCGTCGAAACGTTCGGTGCATGGCATGGACACCACGTCGGCACCGACGCCCTGCGCTTCAAGCTGCTCAGCGGCGGCGAGCGCGATCTCGACCTCCGAGCCGGTGGCGATGAAGATCACCTTGCGGGCATTGCCGGCGGCCTTGAGTCGGTAGGCGCCGCGCGCGCTGCGGTTCTCGTTTGCGGCCTCGGTGCGCAGCGGCGTAAGGTTCTGGCGGGTGAGCGCGAGGATGCTCGGTCCATCGCTCGCAAGCGCAAGCGCCCAGCATTCGGCGGTCTCGACCGCGTCGGCCGGGCGATAGACGTCGAGCTGGGGCATTGCCCGCAGCGACTGCAGATGCTCGATCGGCTGGTGGGTTGGCCCGTCCTCGCCAAGGCCGATCGAATCGTGGGTCATCACGTAGATCACGCGCGCGTTCTGCAGCGCCGACAGACGGATCGCCGGGCGCGCGTAATCCGTGAAGACCAGGAACGTGCCTCCGTAGGGGATGACTCCGCCATGCAGCGCCATTCCGTTCATCGCCGCCGCCATGCCGAACTCGCGGATCCCGTAATAGATGTAGCGCCCGCCGTAATTGTCGGGGGTCAGCGCTTCGATATTCTTGGTCCTGGTGTTGTTCGAGCCGGTGAGGTCGGCCGAGCCGCCGATGGTTGCCGGAAGCGCTGCGTTGATCGCTTCGAGCGCCATTTCCGACGCCTTGCGCGTGGCCACCGGCTTGAGGTCGGCAAGCAATTTGTCGAGATAGGGCTTGAGCCAGGCGTCGGTCACCTTGCCGCCGAGCCGCGCGACAAACTCGTCCTTGCGGCCGCTGCGCTCGAGCCGGTCTTTCCATTGCGCATGATCGACGCCGCCGCGCTTGCCGACCGTGCGCCAGGCAGTCAGCACGTCATCCGGGATTTCGAACGCCGGCAGGTCCCAGCCAAGCTCGACACGCGCGGCAGCGACCTCATCGGCGCCGAGCGCGGCGCCGTGGGTCGCCGCGGTGCCTTGCTTGTTGGGCGCGCCATAGCCGATGATCGTCTTGCATCGGATCAGGCTTGGGCGCGCGTCCGCGAGCGCTTCCTTGATCGCGCGGTCGACATCGTCGGCGTCGAGACCGTCGCATTCGCAGGTGTGCCATTGCGCGGCCTGGTGGCGGGCGATCACATCCTCGTTGCGCGACAGGTCGGTCGAACCGTCGATGGTGATGCTGTTGTCGTCCCACAGCACGATCAGCCGGCCGAGCTTGAGATGCCCGGCGAGGCCAACCACCTCGTGGTTGACGCCTTCCATCAGGCAGCCGTCGCCGGCGACGACGAAGGTGCGGTGATCGACCAGATCGTCGCCGTAAACCGCGTTCAGATGGCGCTCGGCGATCGCCATTCCGACCGCCATCGCAACCCCCTGGCCCAAGGGTCCAGTGGTGACCTCGACTCCGGCCAGCTCGAAATTCTCGGGGTGGCCGGCGCACGGGCTGCCGAGCTGGCGGAAGCGCTTGATGTCGTCGATCGTCGGCCGGTCGTAGCCGGTGAGGTAGAGCAAGGCATAAATCAGCATCGAGCCGTGGCCCGCCGACAGGATGAA
>JAZJZB010000081.1:0-6391 GCA_040390085.1 Pseudomonadota bacterium
GCCACGCCTCGCGGCTCTGCCCGCCCTTCCAGCCGCGGGTGGTGAAGCCGAGGATCTCGGTCGCCACGCCGCACCGCTCGAGCGTGCGCGCGAGAATGTCGGCGCAGATCGCGGCGATGGCGATCGGGCGGCCGCGCATCGAGCCCGAATTGTCGATCAGCAGCGAGACAATGGTGTCGCGGAACTCGGTGTCCCGCTCGATCTTGAACGACAGAGCGTGGCGCGGATTGACGACGACTCGGGCGAGGCGGGCGGCGTCGAGCATCCCCTCTTCCTGGTCGAAGTCCCAGCTCCTCGCCTGCTGCGCGAGAAGGCGCCGCTGGAGACGATTGGCGAGCCTGGTGACGACGTTCGAAAGCCCGCCCATCTGCTGGTCGAGATAGGCGCGAAGCCGGCCAAGCTCCTCCTCGTCGCACAGCTCCTTGGCTTCGAGGATCTCGTCGAACCGGGTGGTGTAGGCCTTATAATCGGTCTCCGGGCTCAGGTCCCAGTTGCGGCGGCCGGGCGAAGCGAACACATTGTCGCCGAGGTCGTCGCCGGCACTGGCTTCCTCTTCGCCGGCCTCCATCTCCTGGCTGGAATCGCCCTCTTCATTCTCGTCGTCGGTCTCTTCCCCGCGCATTTCGACGTCGCCGCCGCCGGGCGTCCCTTCATCGCCTTCCTCGGCGCCCTCGTCGCTGCCGCCTTCTTCGCCTTCCTCGTCATCGCCGGCTTCATCGGGCTGTTCGTCGAATGGCTCCTCGGCGGCGGCGAGATCGAGGTCCTCGAGCAATCGGCGCGCTAGCTTGGCGAACGCCGACTGGTCGTCGAGGGTCAGCGCAAGCGCATCGAGCTCGGCGGCGGCCTTGTCCTCGATCCACGGCGCGATCAGCTTCAACCCGGCGGCGGCGGCGCGCGGCGGCGCCTCGCCGCTCAGGCGCTCGCGGGCGATCAGGCCGACCGCGGTCGACAGCGGAACTTCCTCGGCCGAGCGGGCACGGACGATCGCGTCGCCGCGAACGCGGGCTTCCGTCAGGTGCGCGAGATTGTCTTTGACTCCGCCCATTGCGCGCGAGCCAAGCGCTTCGACCCGCGCCGTTTCGAGCGCGTCGAACACCGCGCGCGCGTCGGCGTCGACCGGCGCGACCCGGGCATGCAGCCGGGGGTCGTGGTAACGCAGCCGAAGCGCCGCCGAATCCGCGGCGCCGCGGGCCTCGGCGACCAGCCGCGGCTCGAGCGCCGGTCCGGGCGAGGGCACCCGCGCGGTCTTGCCCGACGGGGGCCCGTGATCGGAGGCGAACACGACCTCGACGTCGGCATCCCTGGCGATCGCCCGCGCGGCGCCGGCGAGCGCGCGGCGGAACAGGTCGATGCGTTCAGCCATGAACCGTCATTGCGAGCGAAGCGAAGCAATCCAGAGTCCGGTGCTGCTGGATTGCTTCGTCGCTACGCTCCTCGCAATGACGAAGCACAAGCATCAGGCCTTCCCGACCACGCTTTCGGGCAAGTCCTGGCCGAACACGCGCTGGTAATATTCGGCGATCAGCGCCCGCTCGGATTCGTCGCACTTGTTGAGGAAGCTGACCCGGAAGGCGTAGCCGACGTCGCCGAAGATGTGCGCATTCTGCGCCCAGCTGATCACCGTGCGCGGACTCATCACGGTCGAGATGTCGCCGTTGATGAAGCCCTGGCGGCTAAGGTCGGCGACTTTGATCATCTTGTCGACAATCTCCTTGCCGCCCGGGTCGTCATATTCGCCCGACTTGGCGAGCACGATCTGAGCCTCGACCGCGGCCGGCAGATAATTGAGCGTGGTGACGATGTTCCAGCGGTCCATCTGGCCCTGGTTGATCGCCTGCGTGCCGTGATAGAGGCCGGTGGTGTCGCCGAGCCCGACGGTGTTGGTCGTCGCAAACAGGCGGAACCAGGGGTTGGGCCGGATCACGCGATTCTGGTCGAGCAGGGTGAGCTTGCCTTCGGCTTCGAGCACGCGCTGGATGACGAACATCACGTCGGGGCGGCCGGCGTCATATTCGTCGAACACCAAAGCGACCGGGTGCTGCAGCGCCCACGGCAGCAGCCCTTCGCGAAACTCGGTCACCTGCTGGCCGTCGCGCAGCACGATGGCGTCGCGCCCGACGAGGTCGATGCGGCTGATGTGCGCGTCGAGGTTGATCCGGATCATCGGCCAGTTGAGCCGCGCCGCAACCTGCTCGATGTGGGTCGACTTGCCGGTGCCGTGATAGCCCTGGACCATCACTCGCCGGTTCTTCGAGAAACCGGCGCAGATCGCCATCGTCGTGTCCGGATCGAACACATAGGTCGGGTCGAGGTCGGGAACGCGTTCGTCGGCCTCGCTGAAGGCCGGAACCTCCATGTCCGAATCGACTCCGAACAGCTCGCGCACCTTCACCACCTTGTCGGGTGAGGCCATCAGGGTCTCGGAGCGGCTTTCGGGCTGCGCGTTGGAAAGATCGGTCATGGGACCGGCCTTAAGCGAAGGGCGCGCTCGCCTCAACTTGGCATAACCTTTGGCGGCAATGGGAACAGCGTCACGAAACGCCTTGCGAGCTCCATGTCTCCTTCGACCCTGATCGTTGCGAACGGCGCGCCGCCGTGGATGACGCCGGCGATCGCGTTTGACGGGCCGGTGAACGTGACGTCGGAGCCGGCGATGTCGCCGCGTTCGACGTCGAGACGCCCGTCGTGGACCGTCGCGACATAGCTCGCTTCGCCGAAGTTGAAACCGATTCGGGCCTCGAGCCCCTCCGCCAGGGCCGGCGAAAGCAGGGTTTGCAGCGACATCATGACCGCCGCGTGGCTCATCGGCAAAGTCGGATCGTGCAATGGGCTGCGCGCGGCCCACTTGCCGAGCGAGCCGATGACCGGAGTCACTTCCAGGCCCCATTCGGTCGCTTCGTAGACTTGGACCGAGGCCGGCGGCGGCAGCCGCAGCTTGCGCACCAGGCCGCGCGCCTCGAGCTCGGTCAGGCGTTGGCTCAGCACATTGGCGCTGATCCCCTGGAGATCGGCCTTGAGCTCGGAAAAGCGCCGCGGACCGTAGGCGAGCTCGCGCAGGACCAGCATCGCCCACCGTTCGCCGACCAGTTCCAGCGCGTGCGCCAGGCCGCAGGCGTCGTCGTACCGCCGTTTTTCCTCATTTCGCCGTAGTTTAGTTACTTTTTCTAACTGCATAGTTGCAATTTATAACTTCCGAGGTCAAAATTCAAGCGAATCGAGTCGCAAAGGAGAGGAAAGATGTCCCGAATGATTTTCGTGAACCTGCCGGTCAGCGACCTGCAGAAATCGCGCGCGTTCCTGGAAGCGCTTGGCGCGGTCAACGAGCCCAAGTTCACCGACGAGACGGCCGCCTGCATGACGCTCAGCGAGAGCATCCATGTCATGCTGCTGACCCACGACAAGTTCAGCCAGTTCACGCCGCTGCCGATCGCCGACGCCAAAACCGGGGCGCAAGTGCTGCTGTGCCTGTCGAGCGAAAGCCGGGAAAGCGTCGATTCGACCGTGGAACGCGCCGTAACGGCGGGCGGTACTGCTGATCCGTCGCCCAAACAGGATTATGGGGTGATGTACGGACGCAGCATCGCCGATCCGGATGGGCACATCTGGGAGATCATGTGGATGGACGCGGTCGCCGCCGAGCGCGGCGCCGAAGCGGTCAGGGAAGCCATTGCGACTGCAGTCTAGGAACAGGGGAGCGCGGACAATGCCGATCAATCCCAAACTCAAGGGCGGCGAAGCGCGGCCTGCGTTCAAGCAGGCGCTCGCCGACCAGATCGCACCGTTCGGTGAAAACCAACCAGAAGGAGTGGCAGCATGACCTATTTCGAAGGATTCATCGTGCCGGTGCCCGAGGCGAACAAGGGCGCGTATCAAAAGCACGCGAACGAATTTGCGCCCATCGTCCAGGAAATCGGTGTCCGCCGGATGGTCGAAAGCTGGGAAAGCGACGTCCCCGAGGGCAAGGTCACCGACTTCCGCAAGGCGGTCGATGCCAAGGATAATGAGAAGATCGTCTTCTCCTTCTTCGAATATCCTTCGAAGGCGGAGCGCGATGCCGCCAACGAGAGGTTCATGAGCGACCCGCGCATGGCGGACATGGGCAAGGACATGCCCTTCGACGGCAAGCGTATGATCATGGGCGGCTTCGATTCGGTCGTTGAGGAAGGCGACGGCGGCGGCAGCTACACCGACGGCTTCGTCGTTCCGGTTCCCGAAGGCAAACGCGAAGCCTACCGCGAACTCGCGGCCAAGATGGCCAAGGTGTTTCGCCAGCACGGCGCGACACGGGTCGTCGAGGCGTTCGGCGACGACGTTTCCAAGGGCGAGGTGACCGACTTCTATCGCGCGGTGAAGGCCGAGGACGGCGAAGGCGTGGTCTTCTCGTTCATCGAATGGCCGGACAAAGCGACCCGCGACGATGCCTGGAAGGCGATCATGTCGGACGAGAGCCTCAAACCCGAGGGCGACATGCCGTTCGACGGCAAGCGCATGTTCTGGGGCGGCTTCGACAAGATCGTCGATACCGCCAGGCAGCCCGCGCACGCCTGATCCACGGCCCATCGCAGGAGGAATGAATCATGTCTGACGTGACCGATGCCCCGCGTTCGGAGACGACGAGCGCGGCTTCCGACCAGGGAAGCTTCATCTGGTACGAGCTGATGACCCCCGATCCGGTGGGCGCGAAAGCGTTCTACGACTCGGTCGTTGGCTGGAACATCGGCGATCCCGCGCCCGGCCCGATCGAATATCGCATGATCGGCCGGAGCGACGGCGGCGATGCCGGCGGGGTCCTGACGCTCAGCGACGAGATGGCGCAGCACGGCGCGAAGCCGGCCTGGCTCGGCTACCTTTACGTCGATGATGTCGACGCTTCGGTCGCTTCAATCCAGGACGCTGGCGGATCGGTGCACATGGCCGCGTCCGACATCCCCAACGTCGGGCGGATCGCGATGGTCGCCGACCCGCAAGGCGCGCCCTTCTACATCATGAAGCCGATCCCCCCCGCGGGCGATCCCAACGCCAAGAGCGACGTCTTCTCGGTCGACCAGCCGCAACATGTGCGCTGGAACGAACTATCCACCACCGATCCCGACGCCGCGCTTGAATTCTATCAGCGTCGCTTCGGCTGGACCCAGTAAGGCGAGATGCCGATGGGCGAAATGGGGTCGTATCGATTCATCCAGCACGATGGCGTCGGCATCGGCGCGGTGATGCGCAAGATGCCGCAGATGCCGGTCAGCCTGTGGACCTATTACATCGGCGTCGACGACGTGGATCGCGCCGTTTCCGCGATTGAGAGCGGCGGCGGCAAGATCCTCAACGGACCGATGGAAATCCCTGGGGGCGAGTTCGCGCTCAACGGCATGGATCCGCAGGGCGCCGCGTTCGGCCTCGTCGGACCGAAACGGACGTGAAGACCGCGGCCATTCTGATCGCGCGATTGATCTTCGGTGGCGTGTTCCTGATGGCCGCCGCGTTCAAGCTCGCGCTGATCGGGATCGAACCGACGGCGGCGGAGATCGCGGCGGCCGGCTTCCCAGTCCCAACATTGCTCGCCTGGGTTGCGGCATTCTTCGAAGTGGCGCTGGCGATCGGCTTCCTGACGGGGCTGCTCTTCTCGGAGGTCGCGATCGTCGCCGCCGCTTACGTGCTGTTCCTGGCCTTCTCGTTCCACGGCCCTGAGAAGTTCGCGAAGAACCCGATGGAGTTCGGATTCTTTGTCGACCACTTCACGTTCATCGCGGGACTCTTGTTCGCCGCAGTGCACGGCCCCGGGGACCGGTTCGCTCTCGCGACAACATTCCAATCAAGGAGGAAATCATGACGAACAAGATCACGACCTGCCTGTGGTTCGACAATGGCGAGGCGCGCAAGGCGGCCGAATTTTACGCGTCGGTGTTCCCCGACAGCCAGGTCGGCTCGGCCCTCGAGGCTCCGTCCGACTATCCCGCCGGGAAGGAGAACGAGGAGCTGACGGTTGAATTTACCATTCTCGGCCAGTCGTTCGTCGGTCTCAACGGCGGGCCGGAATTCAAGCCCAACGAGGCGGTCAGCTTCCAGGTGTTCACCGACAGCCAGGAGGAAACCGACCGCTACTGGAACGCAATCGTTGAGAACGGCGGCCAGGAAAGCGAATGCAGCTGGTGCAAGGACAAGTGGGGCTTTTCCTGGCAAATCGTTCCCCGCGTGCTGATGAGCGCGCTCCAGAATCCCGACAAGGCGGCGGCAAAACGGGCGTTCGCGGCGATGATGACGATGAAGAAGATCGACATCGCCACGATCGAGGCGGTCGCGGCCGGCGAGACCGCCGATGCGTAAGCTGACCGGCGCCGTGTTCGTCTCGCTCGACGGCGTCATGCAGGCGCCGGGCGGGCCCGACGAGGATCCGACC
>JAZJZB010000081.1:6401-8104 GCA_040390085.1 Pseudomonadota bacterium
TGAGGCGTGGGCCGGCCAGGCGATACGCGCGGGCAATGTTGCCCGCGAGAGAAGAGGAGGCGATCGTGATCGATCGACTGCGACTTGTTCCTGTCTTCGCGTTCATCACCTTGATGGCCGCCGGGGCCGCGCCGGTCTGGTCCGGGCCGTAGTGCCCCACATGTTCGGCGGATGACGGGAGACGATGATGAAGACCGCGATCCAAGACGTACAAGATCTCGACATCACGGCCGCAGCAAGCACGGGCTTCCGCTTCGGCGGCTGGGTCCAACCGTTCTGGGACGAGGAAATGGGCCCGTTCGAGAAGCTCATCATGAGCGACTATGACCTGCTTCTGGGCAAGCGGACCTATGACATTTTCGCAGCCTACTGGCCGTACAATCAGGACGATCCGATCGGCGCCAAATTCCAGCGCATCAACAAATATGTGCTGACCCACACGGACGAAGCGCTTGGCTGGGACAACAGTCATAACCTGTCGGGAGACACGGCCGCCGCGGTTGCCGAGCTCAAGCGAAGCGAAGGCCGCGACCTGCTGATCCAGGGCAGCAGCACGCTGTACGTGCCGCTGCTTGCCGCTGGGCTGATCGATAGCCTGATGCTGATGACCTTCCCGGTGCTGCTTGGGCAGGGCAAACGCATCTTCGACGGCTCGGAGCAGCCCGGAGCGCTCAAGTTGGTCGACCATTTCGTTTCGAAAACCGGCGTGGTGACAGCGACGTACGAACCGGCGGGGGAGGTTCCAACCGGGACCTTCGTGACCAAGCCGCCAAGCGAGGCGGAGCTGAAGCGCCGCGAGACCTGGGCGCGAGAGGAGGCATGACGCTTCAGCTCTTCGCGCATCCCTTCAGCAGCTACAGCCAGAAGGTGCTGATCGCGCTGTGGGCGGACGACACGCCGTTCGAATACCGGAACATCGATAACGGTCACCCGGATGAGCCCGCCAATGCCGCAGTCCTGCGCGCGCATTCACCGTTCGGCCAATTCCCGCTGCTCCTCGACGGCGAGATCGCGATCTTCGAGTCGACACCGATCATCGACCATCTGGCGCTCCATCATCCCGGGCCGAACCGTTGGATCCCGGATGGCGATGCAGGCCTTCGTACCCGGTTCCTCGATCGCTTCTTCGACCTGCACGTGATGAGCAACATACAGGTGCCCGTGGCTGAAGCGATCCGCGGGGACGGGAAGCCCGACGAGTATCGCATCGCGCAAGCGCGCAACAAGCTGCACACGGCTTACGATTGGCTCGAGGCCAATCTCGGCGACGGGCCATGGGCGATCGGCGATGAGTTCACCTTGGCCGATTGCGCCGCGGCGCCGTCGCTTTTCTATGCCGACTGGGTGGAAGAGATTGGCGACAATCATCCCAAGCTCTCCGCGTATCGCGCGCGGCTGCTCGCCCATCCGATCGTCGCGCGGGCCGTCGACGAGGGACGGCCTTACCGGCATTATTTCCCGCTCGGCGCGCCTGACCGCGACTAACCTGCCTCGTCATTGCGAGCGTAGCGAAGCAATCCAGTTTGACGCGCGCTGGATTGCTTCGTCGCTGTCGCTCCTCGCAATGACGAGTTACGCGAAGGCGGCCGCTTTCCTGAGCAGCTGGTACGCCTCGATGACCTCGCCAAGGCGCCCTTCGTGCGAACGGTCGCCGCCGTTCTTGTCGGGGTGATAGCGGCGGACCAGGCCCGAATAACGTTTTC
>JAZJZB010000081.1:8114-13564 GCA_040390085.1 Pseudomonadota bacterium
AAGTCGCTCCACCTGGGCGGCGGGTCGGCGCCGTTGGCGGCGAACTTGCGGCTCGGCCGGTCCCAGGCCGACAGCGGCGATTGCGCCCGGCTGATTTCGTCCGGGCTCATGCCGTCGAAGAAGTTGTACTTGTTGTTATGCTCGCGGACATGGTCGAGGCACAGGAAGCGCCACGCGCCCGGGCCGTCGAAATTGGCGGGCTGCAGCGGCGCCTTATATTCGCCGGGCGCGTCACAGCCGGGGACCGCGCAATTCGCCCGCGCTCCCTCGACCCGACCGTGCATCCGTGCTTGTTTCGACGCCATTGAACTCCTCTATATAAGGGCAATGAACGCGTCTGGAACCGGGCCGGTGGCGGCCGAAATGCTTGAACGGCTCGGCTCGGCGCTTGAGCCGACGCGGATCGAGCTCATCGACGACAGCGAGCAACACCGCGGCCACGGCGGCTACAATCCCGCCGGCGAAAGTCATTTTACGCTGCGCATCGAAAGCCCGGCGTTCGCCGGCAAGAGCCGTGTCGAGCGGCAGCGAATGATCTATGCCGCGCTCGGCGAACTGATGGAAAGCCGGGTCCACGCTTTGTCGATCCGCGCGACGGCACCGGGAGAGCCTTGATGGCCACAATCGAAGAGTCAGTCCTGCAGACGATCACCCCGGTCACCCACGACCTCGGCGACTTCAAGGTCCACCGCACGCTGCCGGCGCGCGAGCGGACGATGGTCGGGCCGTTCATCTTCGTCGACGAGTTCGGGCCGGCGCGGCTGCCCGCCGGGCGGGGCATGGACGTGCGGCCGCATCCGCACATCAACCTCGCCACCGTCACTTACCTGTTCGAAGGCGCGATCGAGCATCGCGACAGCATCGGCAGCCACGCGGTGATCGAGCCGGGCGCGATCAATTTGATGACCGCCGGGACCGGCATCGTCCATTCCGAGCGGTCACCGCAATCGCTCCGTCCGGACGGCCCGAGCCTTTACGGCATGCAGACGTGGCTCGCGCTGCCCGACGGCGGCGAGGAGGTCGCGCCGGCGTTCGACCATATCGCCGCCGACGGCCTGCCGCTGGTCGAGGATGGCACCGCGCGGGCGCGGGTGTTGATGGGCAGCCTGTGGGGCGCGACCGCCGCGACCCCCTGCCACTGCCCGACCATTTATGCCGACATCGAGCTTGGTGCCGGCGGGTCGCTCCCGGTCGAGGCCGGCGCCGATGAGCGCGCGGTGATGCTGGTCGGCGGCGAGGCCGAGCTCGACGGCCAGCGGCTCGACCTGTTCGCGCTCTACATCCTGCGGCCCGGCCATGAGGCGCGGCTTGCAAGCGCAAGCGGCGGTCGCCTGATGCTGCTCGGCGGCCAGGCGTTCGCGACCCGCCGCTATGTGTTCTGGAACTTCGTCTCGTCATCGCGCGACCGGATCAACCAGGCCAAGGCCGACTGGAAGGCCCTGCGCTTCCCGCTGATCCCCGGCGACGACCAGGAATATATCCCGCTGCCCGAGAGGCCGATCACGGTCAGCTATCCGTGACCCAATTCCGCCGGATCGCGCTGAGCACCGGCGTCACCTTGAATGTCGCGCTGGCCGGCGATCCGAAGCGTCCGGCGGTCATCCTGCTCCACGGCTTTCCCGAATCGCACCGCACCTGGCGCGAGGTCGCGCCGCGGCTTGTACGCCGTTTCTTTCTCGTGATGCCCGACCAGCGCGGGTTCGCCGGATCCGACCTGCCGCAGGACGTCGACGCTTATCGAACCGATGTGCTGGTCGACGACGTCTTCGCGCTCGCCGACGCGCTGTCGCTCGAACGCTTCGCGCTGGTCGGTCATGATTGGGGCGGTGCGATTTCGTGGACCGCCGCGCTGCGCTGCGATCCGCGGCTCGCCCGCCTCGCGATCATCAACGCGCCGCACCCGATCATCTTCCAGAAAAGCCTGATCGAAAGCGCCGACCAGCGCGCCGCCTCGCAATATATCAACGCGTTCAAAGCGCCGGGCTTCGACAAACTGGTCGAGAAGCAGGGTTACGACTGGTTCTTCGACAAGACCTTCTCCGGCCATGTGGATCTCGCCAGGATCGCCGCGGCGGAGCGGCGGCAATATCTCGCCGACTGGTCGCAGCCGGGCGCGTTCAACGCGATGCTCAACTGGTACCGCGCGTCGAAGCTGCTGGTGCCGCCGCCGGGGGTCGCCGTCCCGCTGCCCGACCTGCTGCTGCGCGCCTTCCCGAGCGTGAAGGTGGCGACCCTGGTAATCTGGGGGATGCGGGACCCGGCGCTGCTTCCGCTCCAGCTCGACGGGCTCGACCGGCTGGTCGACGATCTCGCCGTTGTCCGCCTCCCAGACGCCGGCCATTTCGCGCCGTGGGAAGCGGGCGGCGAGGTCGCCGCGGCGCTCGAGCCCTTCCTTGCCGGCGCTGCGGGCGTTAGTGCCGCCACGCAATGAGCAACACCCGTTCCCGTTCGCGATCCGCCGCCCGCCTCGCCGCAGTCCAGGCGATCTATCAGCAGGAGATGGAGGGGACTCCGCTGCCGCGGCTGCTCAAGGAGTTCCACGACCACCGGCTCGGCGCGACGATCGAGGACGAAACCTACTTTGCCGCCGAGCGCGACTTTTTCGACGACATCGTCACCGGCGCCGACTCGCGCCGCGCCGAAATCGACAGCCTGATCAGCGACCGCCTCGCCGAGGGCTGGACCCTCGAGCGCCTCGACCGGCCGATGCGCGCGATCCTGCGTGCCGGCGCCTACGAGCTGATCGCCCGCGCCGACGTCCCGGTCGGCTCGGTCATTTCCGAATATGTCGACGTCGCGCACGCCTTCTACGACAAGCGCGAGAGCGGCTTCGTCAACGGCTTGCTCGACGCCATCGCCAAGCACGCGCGGCCCGAACGCGCGCAGTGATGCGCGAGCGGGAGGTCATCGAGCGGCTGCGCCGGATCGCGACGGCCCCGGAAGCGCGCGGGCTGCTCGACGATGTGGCGCTGCTCGGTGACATGGTCGTCACCCACGACACGATCGCCGAGGGCGTTCACTTCCTGCCGTTCGACCCGCCGGCGAGCGTCGGGTGGAAGCTGGTCACCGTCAATCTGTCCGACCTTGCGGCCAAGGGCGCCGAGCCCGCCGGAGCGTTGCTGTCGCTGACCATCTCCGGCCCTGGGCGGTGGGAGCTGGACTTCCTCGGCGGCGTCGAAGCGGCCTGCGAAAGCTACGGCATTCCGCTGATCGGCGGCGACACGATTGCGCTCCCGATCGGCGCTCCCCGCGTGCTCGGAATGACCGCAATCGGCCGCGCCACCGCCGCCGTCCCGGCTCGCGCCGGCGGGCTTCCGGGCGATGTCCTGTGGCTGGTCGGAACCGTCGGCGATGCCGCCGCGGGCCTTGCCCAGCTGCGCGCCGACCGCCACGCCACCGGCGCCCTGGTCGACATCTTTCGCCGGCCGATCCCGCAGCTCGAAGCGGGCCGTGCGGTCGCTCCGCACGCCCATGCGATGATGGACATCTCCGACGGCCTGCTGCTCGACGCCCAGCGGATGGCCGAAGCCAGCGGCTGCGTCGCCAATATCGAGCTCGATGCGCTGCCGCTGTCGAGCGCCTTCGTCGCCGAGCGCGGCCAGGACCAGCCGGCGCGGATGTTCGCCGCGACCGGCGGCGACGATTATGCGCTGCTCGCTGCGCTCCCGGCCGATTTCGACCCGGCAACACTTTCTTTACCAAGCGGGACCAGGATCAGCAGGATCGGGACGCTGTCCGCCGGTGAGCCATCGCTGTGCCTCACCAGCAACGGAAAACCGGTCGAGCTGCCGGAGAAACTGGGTTTTGAACATTCAAGCATCGACGATCGCGGGATTTCCGCTGCGCCAGTGGCTGATCGGCCTTAGCGGCCTCGCCTCGGGCATGATGTTCGCCCTCCTGCTTCGCTGACACGCTTAATCCACGCGGTTGCCAGCCGCGAAAACGCTCCGTAAAGCTTCGCCGTTTTCAGCGTGGGCGCCGTCCTTCGGCCGCGCCTAATCTGCTTCAAGAAACGGGGAAGCTTGAGCCAATGAACCTGCTTTATATCGCCATTGCCTGCGGCCTGATCGCGGTGCTCTACGGCATCGTCACCAGCCGCCAGGTCCTCGGCATGTCCGCCGGCAACCAGCGCATGATGGAGGTCGCCGCAGCGATCCAGGAAGGCGCCGGGGCTTATCTGCGCCGCCAGTACACCACCATCCTGATGGTCGGCGTCGTCGTTGCGCTGATCATCTATTATTTCCTCGGCGGCCTCAGCGCCGCCGCCTTCGTGATCGGCGCAGTCCTGTCGGGCGCGACCGGGTTCATCGGAATGAACATCTCGGTCCGCGCCAATGTCCGCACCGCGGAAGCGGCGCGGGTCAGCCTGCAGAGCGGCCTCACCACCGCCTTCCGCGCGGGCGCGGTCACCGGAATGCTCGTCGCCGGCCTCGCATTGCTCGCGATCTCGGGGCTGTTCTGGTATTTGACCGGCCCCGGCGGCTACGCGCCCAACGCCCGGCCGGTCGTCACCGCGCTCACCGCGCTTGCGCTCGGCGCCTCGCTCGTTTCGATCTTCGCCCGTCTCGGCGGCGGCATCTTCACCAAGGCCGCCGACGTCGGCGCCGACCTGGTCGGCAAGGTCGAGGCCGGAATCCCGGAGGACGATCCACGCAACCCGGCGGTGATCGCCGATAACGTCGGCGACAATGTCGGCGACTGCGCCGGAATGGCCGCCGATTTGTTCGAGACCTATGTCGTCACCGTCGGAATCACGATGGTGTCGGTCGCTCTCGCGCTCGGCGCGTCGCCGCTGTTGCTGCCGCTGATGACCCTTCCGCTGTTGATTGGCGGCGTGTGCATCATCACCTCGATCATCGGCACCTACATGGTCCGGCTCGGCAAAGGCTCGATCATGGGCGCGCTGTACAAGGGCTTCTGGACCGCGACCTTGCTCGCCGTCCCGGCGATCTACGGCGTGTTCTGGTACACGCTCGGCGACCTTAATCAGAGCGTGGTCACGACCAGCACAGTCTTCCCGGTGACCAACCTGATCTGGTCGTGCTTCATCGGCCTTGCGGTCACTGCGCTCATCGTGTGGATCACCGAATATTACACCGGCACCAATTACCGCCCGGTCCAGTCGATCGCCCGCGCATCGCAGACCGGTCACGGCACCAACGTCATCCAGGGGCTGGCAATCAGCCTTGAATCGACCGCGCTGCCGACGCTGGTCATCGTCGTCGGCCTGATCGCCAGCTTCCAGCTCGCCGGCTTCCTCGGGGTCGCGTTCGCGGCTTCGGCGATGCTCGCGCTGGCCGGCATGGTGGTCGCGCTCGACGCCTACGGCCCGGTCACCGACAATGCCGGCGGAATCGCCGAAATGGCTGGCCTCGAAGAGGATGTGCGCACCCGCACCGACGCGCTCGATGCGGTCGGCAACACCACCAAGGCGGTGACCAAGGGCTATG
>JAZJZB010000082.1:0-17848 GCA_040390085.1 Pseudomonadota bacterium
CGCGCTGAACGTCAGGCGGGTCTTGCCGCCGCCCGAGGGGCGCATGTCGGTCATTTCCGCCTTGCGCAGCGCCATCTTGTCGATGACCGTGCCGGAGAATTCGTCGTCGACGTCGACCACCACCGTCTCGTACGGCTCCTCGCGCGCGCTTCTTCCGTGAGAATCTGGCGGGCCGTCGCGGAACAGCACCCGGGGGCGGCTGATGCCGAGCTCGAAGCCTTCGCGGCGAAGCGTCTCGATGACGACGCCGAGCTGAAGCTCGCCGCGGCCGGCGACCTCGAAGCTGTCATTGTCGGCGGACATGGTGACCCGGATCGCGACATTGCCCTCCGCCTCGCGCTCGAGCCGCTCGCGGATCACGCGGCTTTGCACCTTGTCGCCGTCGCGGCCGGCGAACGGGCTGTCGTTGACCGAAAAGCTCATCGCCAGGGTCGGCGGGTCGATCGGCCGCGCGTGCAGCGGGGCCTGCACCGAGGGGTCGGCGAAGGTGTTGGAAACGGTCGCCTTGATGAGCCCTGCGATGGCCACGATCTCGCCCGCCTCGGCGCTTTCGACCGGAACCCGCTCGAGGCCGCGGAAGGCGAACACCTTGGTCGCCCGGCCTTCCTCGACGAGGTTGCCGTTCACGTCGAGCGCCTTGATCGGCATGTTGGTGGTCAGCCGGCCGCTGTCGATCCGGCCGGTGAGGATGCGCCCCAAGAACGGGTCGCGGTCGAGCAGGGTGGCGAGCATGCGGAACGGGCCGCCGTCGACGCGGGGCGGCGGGACGTGGCTGACGATGGTTTCGAACAACGGGGTGAGGTCGCCGTCGCGGACGTCGTCGGTGACGCCGGCGTAACCGGCGCGGCCGCTGGCGTAGAGCGTCGGGAAGTCGAGCTGCTCGTCATTGGCCTCGAGGTTGAGGAACAGCTCGAACACTTCGTCGAGGACTTCGGCGGGGCGGGCGTCGGGGCGGTCGATCTTGTTGACGACGACGATCGGCTTGAGGCCGAGCGCGAGCGCCTTGCCGGTGACGAACTTGGTCTGCGGCATCGGGCCCTCGGCGGCGTCGACGAGGAGGATGACTCCGTCGACCATCGAGAGGATGCGCTCGACCTCGGCGCCGAAGTCGGCGTGGCCGGGGGTGTCGACGATGTTGATGTGGGTGGCGGATTTCGCTCCCGCGGGGGCCCACTCGACGCTGGTGCACTTGGCGAGGATGGTGATCCCCCGCTCCTTTTCGAGGTCAGACGAATCCATCGCCCGCTCCTCGACGCGCTGGTTGTCGCGGAAGGTGCCGGACTGGCGGAACAGCTGGTCGACGAGGGTCGTCTTGCCGTGATCGACGTGGGCGATGATCGCCACGTTGCGCAGGTTCATGAGTGATTTTCCGGAAAAAGGTTGCGGCGGCCACATAGGGAAAAAGGGGCGATGTTGCAATGCAGCATGGCAACGTGCGCTTCACCTGAACGTTTAAGCGGCGTGGAATATGAGGAGATACAGGATGCCCCGCGGCGCATATACCGGTAAGCAGGAACGCAAGGCCGAGCATATCGAAAAAAGCTACGAAAAACGCGGAGTCGGCAAGAAGGAGGCTGAGGAGCGCGCGTGGCGGACGGTCAACAAGCAGGACAAGGGCGGCAAGAATGCCGGCCACGGGCGGTCGTCGAGCCGCAGCGAAGCCGCCAAGAAGGGCTGGGAAACCCGCCGCCGCCGCTCGAAATAGGGCCTAAAGACCCCGCTCGAGGATTTCGACCGCGCGCTCGACCGCGCGCAGCTCGCTGTGCGCGATCCGCTGGAGCTTGGTGAGCAGGCCGGGGCCGCTGGCGGTGTGGCTGCCGAGCCGGTCGCGGCCGGAGTCGGTCAGGCGCAAGGCGAGCCGGCGGCGGTTGTTCGGATCCTGGGTCCGCTCGACCAGCCCGGCGCGGACCAGGGTGTCGACCGAGCGGCTGACCGCCGGTGCGCCGCGGCCGACGGACTTTGCGACATCATTGAGGGTGGCCGGTTCGCGGGCCGCAATCGCCGAGAGCAATTTGCGCCGCGCGCGGTCGGTGCGTTCGGCGGGTCCGTCGGCGACCCACATGTGGGCAACCGCGGTAAACCGCGCCGCCAAGGCCTCCGGTGATCCACCCCCGATCATGATTGCAGATTAGCAAACATTGGGATGCGCGCAATATTGCGAATTAACCGTCATTGCGAGGCGCGAAGCGACGCGGCAAACGCCAGTTCACCGAAGGCAATCCAGTTGCGCCGCTGGATTGCTTCGCTACGCTCGCAATGACGAATGAAGCCGCAACGCCCTCCACTCCCGCGCAACGTCTGGGTGCTCGGCTTCGTCAGCCTGTTCATGGATCTGTCGAGCGAGATTTATCACGCGCTGCTGCCGGCGTTCATCACCGTCGTGCTCGGACTTCCGGCGACCGCGCTCGGCGCGATCGACGGGATCGCCGAGGCCACCGCCAATTTCGCCAAGCTGTTTTCCGGCCGGCTGTCGGACCGCAGCCTCAAGCGCAAGCCGTGGGTGATGGCCGGCTATGGGCTGGGGGCTTTATCGAAACCATTGTTCCCGCTGGCGACGACCGCGCCGCTGGTGATGGCCGCGCGCTTCGCCGACCGGATCGGCAAGGGCATCCGCGGCAGCCCGCGCGACGCGATGGTGGCGGACGAAACGCCGCCCGAAATCCGCGGCCGCGCCTTCGGCCTCCGGCAAGCGCTCGACAGTGTCGGCGCATTGCTTGCGCCGCTGGTCGCGATCGGGCTGATGGCGCTGCTTGCAAGCAACATTCGCGCGGTGTTCTGGATCGCGATTATCCCGGCGGCGATCTCATTTCTCCTCGCGTGGCTGGCGCTGCGCGAGCCCGAGCAGCATCTCGCGCCGATCAAGAAATCGCCCTTCTTCGCCGGCTTCCGCAAGCTCGGCAAAGCCACCAGGCGCCTGCTCGCGGTGGGCTTCCTGTTCACCCTTGCCCGCTTCTCGGAAGGCTTCCTGATCCTCAAGGGCATGGATGTCGGCCTTAGCGAAGCCATGTCGCCGCTGACCCTCGCGCTGTTCAACCTCGCTTATGTCGTGCTCGCCTTTCCGGCCGGCTCGCTGAGCGACCGGATGAGCCCGCGAACCATCCTGATGGCCGGAATGGCGGTGCTGATCGCGGGCAACATCGTCCTTGCCGAGACCGGCAGCTTTGCCGGACTGATCCTCGGCACCGCCTTGTGGGGTGCGCACATGGCGCTGACCCAGGGAATCTTTTCGCGGATGATCGCCGACAGCGCGCCCGAGGGACTGCGCGCGACAAGCTTCGGCGCCTTCTGGTTCGTCAGCGGGATCGGCGGCTTGCTCGCAAGCCTCGGCGCAGGCTGGCTGTGGGACCGCGAAGGCCCGTCGGCGACCTTCATCACCAGCGCCGCGGTCGCCGCGGTCGCGCTTGCGATGCTCAGCCTGCTGCCGGAGGATAGCCGAGCTGAAGAAACGACCGCCGCGCGCGGGCGTTGAGTCCGGGAGCGTTCACGCCAGACCAGCTGAGGAGACGGCCCATGCCAATGCAAGACATCCACGCGCAGAATCCCACCCATGCCAATCCGCGGAGCACCGCAACAATTGGCGGTCACCCGATCCACCCGATGCTCGTGCCATTCCCGATCGCCGGCTTCGTCGGCACGCTCGCCGCGGACATTATCTTCATCCGGAACGGCGAGCCGGGCTGGGCGACCGCGTCTCACTGGCTGCTCGGCGTCGGGCTCGGTTTTGCGGCGCTCGCGGCGGTCGCCGGCTTCACCGACTTCTTCGGCGATCGCCTCGTCCGCGGTCACAGCGACGTGGTCAAACACATGGCCGCCAACCTGACTTTGGTGGCGCTCGAAGCCGCGAACCTCCTGCTCAGGCTCGGCAACCCGGCCTTTATCCCGTCGACCGGCGTCTATTTGTCCGGGATCGCGGTCCTGATCCTGGTCTACAGCGGCTGGAAGGGCGGCGAGCTCGTGTTCCGGCATGGCGTGGGCGTGCTTAGCCCGGATGACCGCTGAAAGAATTCGCGCGTGACGGATGCTCGCGAGCAGGAGGTTCGCGCGCAGTTGCAGAGGCCCGCGTTCAGCCGCGTCGCCGATCTCGACCTGTCCTATCTTCCCTACGGAGAGCTCGAGCGGCACCGGACTCGATCGCGCTGGCGATGCTGAGCCTATTGCCTTCAGAGAGCAGAAACAGGCACGACTAGAGCTATCTCGAGTCGACTGGATCCAAGACATGGCAACTCTCGCAAATCACAAATCCACTGCCCGTCGCGACGATCTCACCCGCGAGCTGATTAGCCGTTGGAGGGAAGATCCTGGCGCGACCTACCGCAGCTGGTTTCTGTGGGACGAGCGACTGAAGAATTTCCGCTCGATCAGGCGCGGGCTGCAGCAGGTGGTGAGCGAAATCGATGCGGGCAACTTCGGCGTAGCGTACCGCGGATCGTCGCTGGAGACGGTGGTTCACTCCATCGCCGAGCAACGCCAGATTTTCAAAGGCGCCGACCACGCCTTTCTGTGGAAGCCCAAGCTGCGCATTCCCGACATTTACGAAAGCCCGGACAATCAGCGCGCGTTCGGACGGCTGCTCCACAATTGTTCCTGCTGCGACACTGCCGAGGAGATCATCGGCCACATCCACGACATTGATCGGCGCAAGATCAAGGGCCTTGGCCCTGCTGTCGCCAACCTGCTGTACTTCCTCCACCCGACGCTCGTGCCGCCCTTCAACACGGCGATTGTTAACGGCTATAACGCGCTCACGGGTGCCAAGGTGAAGCTCGGCAGCTGGGAGCATTTCCTCGCGATGCGCGCCGGAATCCTCGACCTGAACGACCGCTATCGAGACCTGCTCTCCAATGACCTTGGCGCGATTGGCGGACTGCTGTTCGACATCGGCTCCGGGCGTTACCCGGCGCCCCCGCTCGACGAGGAGGCAAGCGTCGAAGGCGATTGGCAAGCTCGACTCAAGCGAGCACGGGACGAGGCAAACTGTCTCGACAAAGCGCAGCTCGCCCAAGGCGAGACGGATCGCACCCATGCCGAGGTCCAGGCATGGCTGCGCGATCTCGGCGTGGCTCTCGGCTATTGCGTGTGGATCGCGGCGAACGACCGCGGTCGGCTGCACGACGGCATCCCACTTGGCCAGGGTTGCCTGGAGCATCTGCCGCCAGCGATCACCTCGTCGCCCGGCGCTGACGCGATCCGGCTGATCGACGTCTTATGGCTGAACAAGGATGGCAATGTCGCCGCCGCCTTCGAAGTCGAGCATTCAACGTCGATTTACTCGGGCATCGTCCGGATGCTCGACCTCGCGCTGTCGGGTGGCGAGCTGCATGCCGCCGCCGGCCTGTTCCTGGTCGCGCCCGACGCCCGCGAGCAGGAGGTTCGTGCGCAGTTGCAGAGGCCCGCGTTCAGCCGCGTCGCCGATCTCGACCTGTCCTATCTTCCCTACGGCGAGCTCGAGCGGCACCGGGAGGCGATCGGTCGCTTCGGCTCCGGCTTGAAAGCAATCCAAGCAATCGCGCGGAAGCTGGCTTGATGGCAGCCTAGCGGGTGAAGCTTTCGCCTTTTGTGCATCTAGCGCAGCGGTTGCCGCGGTGGCGCCGGCGATGTGACGTTGCTTGAGGAGGAGCCTCGCTCGTCATTGCGAGCGTAGCGAAGCAATCCAGCCCGAAGACTAGATTGCCGCGCAGCCTGCGGCTGCTCGCAATGACGGCTATTTGGTGAAGCTTTCGCCCTTCTCGGCCTTGTCGAGCAGCAGCTTCGAGAAGCTGAAATCGGGTTTCATCCGTGCTTCCTGGCGCTTCAGGCCCTCGACGATCCTGGCCGCGCCGACGCTGTCCGCCCAGAACATCGGCCCGCCGCGGTAGACCGGCCAGCCGTAGCCGTAGACCCAGACCACATCGATATCGGAGGCGCGCTGGGCGATCCCTTCCTCGAGGATCCGCGCGCCCTCGTTGACCATCGGATAGAGCGTGCGCTCGACGATCTCCTGGTCGCTGATGTCGCGGCGCTCGACGCCCTGCTTCTTCGCGAAATCCTCGATGATCTGCTGGACGACGGGCGACGGCGACGGGCGGCGTTTGTCGTCATAATCGTAGAAGCCGGCGCCCTTCTTCTGGCCCCAGCGGTCGATCGCGCACAAAGCGTCGCGGACATTCTCGATCCGGCCCGGGTCGCGATGCCAGCCGATGTCGACACCGGCGAGGTCGGCCATCTGGAACGGGCCCATCGGCATCCCGAACTCGACATGGACGCGGTCGACCTGCTCCGGGCTCGCGCCTTCCAGCAGCAGCTTGGTCGCCTCGATTTGGCGCGGCATCAGCATCCGGTTGCCGATGAAGCCGTGGCAAACCCCCGCGACCACCGGCACCTTCCTGATTTTCTTGCCAATGGCCATCGCGGTCAGGAGCACGTCGGGGGCGGTTTTCGCACCGCGCACGACCTCGAGCAGCTTCATGACGTTCGCGGGCGAGAAGAAATGCATCCCGACGACGTCGCCGGGTCGGGAGATGCTGGCGGCGATCTCGTTGATGTCGAGATAGGAGGTGTTGGAGGCGAGGATCGCGCCCGGCCTGGCGATCTTGTCGAGCCGGCCGAACACCTCCTTCTTGACGTCCATATTCTCGTAGACCGCCTCGATGATGAGGTCGCAGTCCGCCAGCGCGGCGAAGTCGAGCGTCGGCTGAAGCAGCCCCATCGCCTTCGAGACCTGCTCCTGGGTCAGCTTGCCCTTGGCTGCGCTAGCCTCGTAATTCCTGCGCATCACGGCGGCGCCGCGGTCGAGCGCCTCCTGCCCCATCTCGACGATGGTCACCGGAATTCCGGCCGACAGGAAATTCATCGAAATGCCGCCGCCCATGGTTCCAGCGCCGATCACCCCGACCTTGCTGATCTCGCGCGGCCTGGTGTCCTCCGGAAGCCCGTCGATCTTGGCCGCCTTGCGCTCGGCGAAGAAGAAATAGCGCTGCGCCGCCGATTGCTCGCCGCTCATCAGCTCCATGAACAGCTTGCGTTCCTCGATCACCCCTTCGGCGTAGGGTTTCTCGCAGGCGACCTTGACCGCCTCGATGTTCTTCAAGGGCGCCTCGAAGCCGCGGAAGCGCTTGGCATTGGCGGTGCGGAATTCGTCGAACACGGACGGATCGCAGGCGTCGAGCTTGTCCTGCCGCTCCGACGATTTGGGCAGTGGCCGCACGTCGCGCACTTCCTCCGCATAGCCAACCGCGTGCGGCACGAGCTCGCCTTCGACGAGTCGATCGACGAGCCCGCAAGCAAAGGCGTCCCTGGCCGGGATGGGATTGCCCGTTGCGCACATCTCCAGCGCCTTGTTGACTCCGGCGACGCGCGGCAGCCGCTGCGTCCCGCCCGCGCCAGGCAGCAGGCCGAGCTTGACCTCGGGGGTGCCAAGCTTCGCCGTGGGCACCGCGACGCGATAGTGGCACGCAAGCGCGACCTCGAGCCCGCCGCCAAGCGCAGTCCCATGGATCGCGGCGACGACCGGTGTTGAGCAATTCTCGATAGTGTCGACGACCGCTGGAAGCCACGGCTGCTGGGGCGGCCTGCCGAACTCGGTGATGTCGGCGCCGGCGAAGAAGGTCTGGCCTTCGCAGGCGATCACCACCGCCTTCACGCTGTCGTCGGCTTCCGCCGCGGCGATCGCGTCGACCAGACCCTGCCGGACCGCGGTCGACAGCGCGTTCACCGGCGGGTTGTTCGACAGGACGATCAGCACGTCGCCGTGCTTGCGGGTCGAAATCGGGCTGGTCGTCGGCTTGTCCATCACGTCTTCCATGTCGCGTCTCCGGGCATGGCGCTAAGCCGCTGCTTACAGCGTTGCAAGTGGCGGCCACGGGCGAAGCGCCGGACGCGAAGAGCGCCGATCGAGAGCGGACGAATTGTGTTTGTTGCTTGTGGCGGTCGCGTGCCGGTCGCGACTAAGCGGCGTCAGAGGCGGGCTTTGTAGCCGCCGATGATGCCGAGGATGAACGAGGTGGCGAGCGCGAGCTGCACTTTTCCGTCCGGATCGCTCCAGCCGAAATAGGTAGAGCCCCAGCCAAACAGCGCAACGAACATGGCAATGGCGATGCCGACCATGCAAACCTCCCCACCGGTCAAAAACTCACCGGCAAGTCGCGGATCATCGGCCCATAAGGTAAACAGAGCGTAAAGCTTGCCCCTCGGCCGCGCTCTGGCCATAGGGGCGGCGCACCCGAAATCAGGCGGAAAAACATGAAAGCGCGCGTCTTCATCACCTTGAAGTCCGGAGTCCTCGACCCGCAGGGCAAGGCCATCCACCATGCCCTGGAGGGCCTCGGCTTTGCCGGCGTCAACGACGTCCGCGCCGGCAAGCTGATCGAGCTCGATCTCGCCGACGGCACCAAAGATTCCGACATCGAGGAGATGTGCCGCAAGCTGCTCGCCAACACCGTGATCGAGAATTTCCGGATCGAGCGGCTCGAGAACGCATGAACAGCGCGGTCATCGTCTTTCCCGGTTCGAACTGCGACCGCGACCTTGCAGTCGCGCTGGAGCAGGTGACCGGGCGCAAGCCGGCGATGGTCTGGCACAAGGACAGCGAGCTTCCCGGCGGCACCGAATTCATCGGCATTCCGGGCGGATTCTCCTACGGCGACTATCTGCGCTCGGGCGCGATGGCGGCGCGCTCGCCGATCATGCGCGCGGTCAAGGATGCCGCCGGCCGCGGAGTCCCGGTCATCGGCATCTGCAACGGCTTCCAGGTGCTGACCGAGACCGGGTTGCTGCCAGGCGCGCTGATGCGCAACGCGCGGCTGAGCTTCGTCTGCCGCCCGGTGCCGCTCAGGGTCGAGAACAGCCAAAGCCTGTTCACTGCCCAATATGATGCCGGCGAAGAAATCGTCTTCCCGGTCGCGCACCACGACGGCAACTACCAGGCCGACGAAGCGACGCTCGACCGGCTGGAGGGCGAAGGCCGGGTCGCGTTCCGCTACCTCGAGGATATCAACGGGTCGGCGCGCGGAATCGCAGGGATCCTCAACGACGCCGGCAACGTGCTCGGCCTGATGCCGCATCCCGAGCGGGTGATTGAGGCGGCGCACGGCGGCACCGACGGCCGCAAGCTGTTCGAGGGACTGCGCGAAACCGTCGACGCCTGAGGCTCAATCCTCGACGGTGAACGGCGTGAAGTCGGTGCCGACGTCGTAGACGTCGACGCCCTCCTTGCGCTTGAGCCAGCCGACGACCGCGTAAGTGACCGGCGTCAGCAGCGCTTCCCAGCTGACCTTGAGGATGAACTGGCTGAGCATCACGGCGCCGAGCGCGGCGACCGGCCAGTCGGGCATCCCGTAGAAGGCGAGCGGATAGAAAATCAGGCTGTCGGCGCCTTCACCGACCACGGTGCTGCCGATCGTCCGGGTCCACAGATATTTGCCGCTGGTCCAGATTTTCATCCTGGCGAGCACGACCGAGTTCAAAAAGTCGCCGACGAAGAATGCGGCCATCGAGGCGAAGATGATCCGCCAGCCGGAGCCGAACACGCGCTCATAGGCCGGCTGTCCGGTCCAGCCCTCGGCGACTGGCAAATGGACCACGGTCCATTCCATCACCGCCATGAACAGCAAAGCCACGAAGCCGGCCCAGATCGCGCGGCGGGCACGGGCGAATCCGTAAACCTCGGTCAGCACGTCATCGATCACGTAGGAGATTGGGAAGAACAGGATGCCGGCGCCGAACGGCCACGGACCGATCCCCGGCAAATCGAGGAACGAGCGCTTCTCCGCGCCGACCACGTTGGACAGCAGGAGGACCACCACGAACGCGACCATCACGAAGTCGAAATAGCGAAAGCGCGCGCCGTGCATCGCGCGTGCTTCGACGTGCCTCAGCCCATCCCCCTCGGCTCTCATAAGCGAAGGCCTAGCGCGGTTCCGTCACGCGTCAATTCCGGTTAGTCATTCGCGCACGCGCCCGTAGCTCAGCTGGATAGAGCACGAGCCTTCTAAGCTTGAG
Organism: Pseudomonadota bacterium; assembly: GCA_040390085.1. Taxonomy (GTDB): domain Bacteria; phylum Pseudomonadota; class Alphaproteobacteria; order Sphingomonadales; family Sphingomonadaceae; genus Sphingomicrobium. The sequence goes on from JAZJZB010000082.1 coordinate 9,976, forward strand.
GTCGCAGGTTCGAATCCTGCCGGGCGCGCCATCCTAACCTCCGCTGGCGCAATCGAACCTGCTGAGTTTTTGTTTGAGCGGCCGTCCGGCCGCAGGGGTTCGAATCCTGCCGGGCGCGCCATTTCTCGAGCACCCCCTTGGCGCAATCCGATGATTGGGATTATCCTTCGGGCCATGAGTAGCGTTCAGATTCAGCGCCAGCGCGCAATTGTTCACATGCTCGGCGAAGGACCGAAGGGCTCGGACGAAGTTGCCAGGCTCCTCTCCCAAGCCGGTTACGATGTCAGTCAAGCCACCGTCGCCCGCGACCTCGAAGAGATCGGCGCGGTGAAGATGAAGCGCCGCGGCAAGGTCGGCTACACGCTTTCCGAAAAGCTCGGCAAGCGCGACGAATCCAACGAGCGCCTGAAGCGGATCTTTGCCGAATGGGCGCAGGCCGTCGACACTTCCGGCAGCATGATCGTCGTCCGCACGCCGCCGGGCTCCGCGCATCTGGTCGCGCTCGCGCTGGACCAGGCGAAATTCCCCGAGGTGGTCGGGACCATTGCCGGGGACGACGCATTGTTCGTCGCAATCCGCTCTGACCTGTCGCCCGAGCCGCTCGCTTCGCGGCTGCGCGAAATGCTGACCGATCACTAAGGGATCAGCTTCCCCGGGTTCATGATTCCAAGCGGGTCGAGCGCCTGCTTGATTGCGCGCAAGGCATGGATTCGCGCCGGGGAGGCCAGCCGCGCGAATTCGTCGCGCTTCAACTGGCCGATGCCGTGCTCGGCCGAGATCGAGCCGCCAGCAGCCGTCACCAAATCGTCGACGAAGCGCGTGATGTCGGCGCCTTCGCGGTCGTACCAGTCGGGCGCCGCATGGCTCCCGGCGCGGACATGGAAGTGAATGTTGCCGTCGCCCAAGTGGCCGAAGCCGGTTGCGATGACGCCCGGAAACCGCCGCTCGACCTCGCCCGCGGCGTCGACGATGAAGCCCGGCATGTCGGGAACCGCGACCGAAATGTCGTGGGCGAGCGTTTGGCCTTCGGCCCGCTCGGCTTCTGAAATGCTGTCGCGAAGCTTCCAGAACGCTTCGGCTTGCGCTTCATTGGCGGCGAGCGCGGCGTCCTTGATGAGGCCTTGTTCGAGCGCCTCCCCGAGCAGCCGTTCAAGCTGTGCGGCCACCTCGACCTCCGCATCGGCGGCGGTGGCCTCGATCAGCACGTTCCACGGATGGTTGCCGGACAGCGGGGCGCGGGTACCGGGTACGTGGCGGAGGACGAGCTGCAGCGAATCGTCGGGGACCAGCTCGAACCCCTCCACTGCGTTGGTGCGCGCTTCGAGAAAGCGCAGCAGCCCGAGCGCGGCGGTCGGGCTGTCGACCCCGGCCCAGGCGACGGCCCGGGCGGCGATTGCCGGAACCAGCCGAAGCGCGACCGCGGTGACCACGCCGAGGGTCCCCTCCGCGCCAATCAGCAGCTGGTCGAGGCTGTAGCCGCGATTGTCCTTCTTGAGGCCCGACAGGCCGTCGTGGACCGATCCGTCGGGAAGCACGGCTTCGACTCCGGCGACGAGCGAGCGCATCGTGCCGAACTTGAGGACCTGGGTGCCGCCGGCGTTGGTCGAGGCCAGGCCGCCAATGGTGCAGCTGCCGCGCGCGCCGAGGGTCAGCGGGAAGCGCATTCCGACCTCATGCGCGGCGTCGTGGAGAGTGGCGAGGATGACGCCGGCTTCGGCGACCGCGAGCCGATTGTCGGCGCTGATCGCGCGAATCCGGTTCATTCGGCGCAGCGACAACAGCAAGGCCGAGCCGTCGGCCGGCGGGGTCGCGCCGGCGGCCATGCCGGTGTTGCCTCCCTGCGGGACCAGCGGAACCCGGTGCTCGGCAGCGAGGCGGACGATCGTGGCGACTTCCTCGGTCGAGGCCGGCGCGAGCATCGCCGGAGCCGCGCCGTGGACTCGTCCGCGCCAGTCGCTGACCCACGGCTCGATCTCCGTCGGATCGGTGATCACCGCTTTGGGCCCGAGCTTGCGCCCAAGTTCGTCGATCAGCTGCGCTTCGCCATCAGTCATTCGCGCTCATTAGCGTGCTTGGCAGGACCGCGCGACAGGGCCAAACGAGCAGCATGGATATACCCCCGATCACCCTCATCGTCGCGCGCGCCCAAAACGGCGTCATCGGCCGCGACGGCGGGCTGCCGTGGCACCTTTCGGCCGACCTCAAGCGGTTCAAGGCGCTGACCATGGGCAGCGCGATGGTGATGGGGCGCAAGACGTTCGAGAGCCTGCCCGGCCTGCTGCCCGGACGCCGCCATATCGTGGTGACGCGCGACGGCGAGTGGAGCGCCGAGGGCGCCGAGGTCGCGCACAGCGTCGAGCAAGCGGTGGAATTGGCGCGGGGAGAGCCGGTGTCGGTCATCGGCGGGGCGGAGATCTTCGCCTTGTTCCTGCCCCACGCCGACCGAATCGAGCTCACCGAAGTGCTCGGCGATGTTCCCGGCGACACGGTGATGACGGATCCGCGCTCCGCCGGCGAGTGGCGCGAGCTGTTCCGACAGGACCATGACCCTGCCGACGGAAAGCCGGCGTTCCGCTTCCTGACGCTCGAGCGCGCCTAAGCCGTTCCCTCGAGAATTGCTTCGACCTGGGCGGCGACGTCTTCGACCGACGCCATGCCGTCAACGTGGCGCACCAGGCCCCTGGCTTCGTAATAAGGGAGGATCGGCGCGGTCTTGGCGCGATATTCCTCCATGCGCCGGCGGACGGTTTGCTCATTGTCATCCTTGCGACGGACGAACTCGGTCGAGCCGCACACATCGCACACGCCCGGCACTTTCGTCGGGCGGAAACTGTCGTGATAGCCGGTGCAGCATTTGGCGCAGCTGAAGCGGCCGGTGATGCGCTCGACCAGCGCTTCCTCGTCGACCGCGAGCTCGATCACATAATCGAGCCGCCGGCCGCGTTCGCCGAGCAGGATCTCAAGCGCTTCGGCCTGGTGCCTGGTGCGCGGGAAGCCGTCGAAGATGGCGCCCTTGTCGGCTGAGGCGTCGAGCCGCTCGCCGATCAGCGCGCTGACGATCGCGTCGCTGACCAGCTCGCCGCGCTCCATGACCGCCTTGGCCTTGAGCCCGACGGGCGTTCCGGCGGCGACCGCCTCGCGCAGCATGTCGCCGGTCGACAGCTGGATCATTCCGCGGCTGGCCTGCAGCCTGGCCGCCTGAGTTCCCTTGCCCGCACCGGGCGGGCCCAACAGGATGATGTTCAGCATGTCGGTCCTTCGATACGCGCCTTCGCCGGGCTCAGTCGCTACTCAGGATGAGCGGACAAATGCAAATCCGCTCATGCTGAGTAGATGCTGCGTAAGCGAAGCGCATCGAAGTGCCGTATCGAAGCACGGAAAGCTCAGCGCCGCCGCGGCGTCGTCTTGAGCTTCGCCTTCTTGATGAGGTCGCCGTACTGATGGGCGATGAGGTGGCTCTGGATCTGGCTGACCGTGTCCATCGTGACGTTGACGACGATCAGCAGGCTGGTGCCGCCGAGGCGGAAGTTGAGCCCGGCCTGGGCCGAGAGCAGCTCGGGAATGACCACGATCAGGACGAGGTAGGAAGCGCCGATGACCGTTATGCGGCTGAGCAAATAATCGAAATATTGCTCGGTCGCCTTGCCTGGGCGGATACCGGGGATGAAGCCGCCATGACGCTTGAGGTTCTCGGCTGTCTCCTCGCTGTTGAATTGCACGGCAGTGTAGAAAAAGCAGAAGAATGCGGTCAGCAGGCCGTACAGCGCGAGATAGGCCGGCGAGCCGTGCTGAAGGAACGTGCTGATGGTGATCAGCCAATCGCTGGTGCTGCTGTCACTCGAAGCGCGGCTTCCGGCCCAGTTGAGCACGGTCAGCGGCATCAGCAGCAGCGACGAAGCGAAGATCGGCGGGATGACACCGGCGGTATTGAGCTTGATCGGCAGGTGCGAACGCTCCTGCTGCATCCCGCGCGCGGTCTGGCGCTTGGGATATTGAATCAGGACGCGCCGCTGCGCGCGTTCCATGAAGCAGATGAACAGGACCAGCGCCGCGGTGAGGAGGACGATGCCGATCACCAGCACCGGGCTGAGCGTGCCGGTTCGGCCACCTTCGAGCAGCTGGCCGACCCCCTGCGGAAGGCGAGCGACGATGCCGGCCATGATGATCAGGCTGACTCCGTTGCCGATGCCACGGCTGGTGATCTGCTCGCCGATCCACATCAGGAACAATGTGCCGCCGACAAGGCTGACAGTACCCGCAATCTCGAACAGGAAACCGGGCTGCACGACCGCGGTGATGCCCTGGCGAACCGACTGCGATTCGAGGCCGCGCACGGCGAGATACCCCTGCACGAGGGTGATCATGACCGTCAGGTAGCGCGTATATTGGTTGAGCTTCTTGCGCCCGGTCTCGCCTTCCTTGCGCAGCGCCTGCCACGGTCCGTAGAGCGTCGCGCCGAGCTGAACGACGATGGACGCCGTAATGTACGGCATGACGCCCAAAGCGACGATGCTGAAGCGCGACAGCGCTCCGCCCGAAAAAGTGTTGAACACATCGAGGATCCCGCCGCTCTGGGTTTCATAGAGCTGGGCCATCGCCGCCGGGTCGATGCCCGGCACCGGAACGAACGATAGCAGCCGGAACAGGATCAGCGCGCCGATCGTGAACCACAGCCTCTTCTTGAGCTCGGTCGCCTTGGCGAAATTCGCGAGGCTGATGCTGGAGGCGAATTGCTCGGCTGCGGATGCCATTCGGTGAGGTTCCTCTAGATGCTGCCGTCCATATAAGTCGAACAGCCGTCATTGCGAGGAGCGTAGCGACGAAGCAATCCACCTGCGCAAAGCTGGATTGCTTCGCTTCGCTCGCAATGACGTCGGTTGGGACTAGGCCTTCGCCTTGGCGGCCTGATCGGCAAGCCGCTTTTCACGAACCTTGCCCTTTTTCGCAGCGGCGAGCTCGGCGGGGTCCTTGCGCTCGATCAGCTCGATCGAACCGCCGGCCTTCTCGACCGCCTCGCGCGCGCCTTTCGACACGCCGGCAACCTTGAACGCGAGCTTGGCCTTGAGCTCACCCTTGCCGAGCAGGCGGACGCCGTCCTTGCCGCCGCGGCCGAGGCCAGCGGCCTTGAGCGCGTCATGGTCGATCGTGCCCTTGATATCGAGCTTGCCGGCGTCGATCACCTTCTGGACCGCGCCGATGTTCACCTCGGCATAGTCGCGGGCGAAGATGTTGTTGAAGCCGCGCTTCGGCAGCCGCATGTGGAGCGGCATCTGGCCGCCCTCGAAGCCGGCGATGCTGACGCCCGAGCGCGCCTTGGCGCCCTTCTGGCCGCGGCCGGCGGTCTTGCCCTTGCCGGAACCGATGCCGCGGCCGACGCGCATACGGCCCTTGCGGGCGCCCTGATTGTCCTTGAGTTGGTTGAGTTTCATGTCGTTGCACTCGCTTTCGCTTTTGTCGCGCTATGCCCCTCTACCGCAACGCGGGAGAGGGAGGGAGCAGCCGAAGGCTGCGGAAGGGTGAGGGAATTTACCGGGCCCTCACCCCAACCCTCTCCCGCGAGCGGGAGAGGGAGAGGGAGAATTACTACCGCTCGACGGTCACCAGATGCTGCACCTTGCGAACCTGGCCGGCGACCTCCGGGGTCTCCTCCACTTCGACGGTCTTACGCATCTTGTTGAGCCCGAGACCGACCAAGGTCGCGCGCTGAGTCTTGTCGCGGCGGATCGGCGATCCGGTCTGGGTGATCTTGATCTTGGCCATCTGAATTACTCCGCGATCGCTTCGGCCTGGGCCTCGGCTTCGGCGGCGCTTGCGCCACCGCGCCCGAGCAGGTCGGCGACCTTCTTGCCGCGCCGCTGGGCGACCGAGCGCGGGCTGGTCTGTTCCTTGAGCGCTTCGAACGTCGCCCGGATCATATTGTACGGGTTGGACGTGCCGACCGACTTGGTGACCACGTCGGCAACGCCGAGGCTCTCGAAGATCGCGCGCATCGGGCCGCCGGCGATGATTCCGGTACCCGCCGGAGCGGAACGCAGCGTGACCCGGCCGGCGCCGAAATGGCCGAGGCCATCGTGATGAAGCGTGCGGCCGTCGCGCAGCGGAACGCGGATCATCGCCTTTTTCGCTGCAGCGGTCGCCTTGCTGATCGCTTCCGGCACTTCGCGCGCCTTGCCGTGGCCGAAGCCGGCGCGGCCCTTGCCGTCGCCGACGACCACGAGCGCTGCAAAGCCGAAGCGCTTGCCGCCCTTCACGGTCTTGGACACGCGGTTGATGTGGACGAGCTTCTCGATCAGCTCCTCGCCGCCGTCGTCGTCGCCGCCACGGCCACGACGATCGTCACGCCGGCCACCACGGCCGCCGCGATCGCCGCCGCCGCGTCCACGGCCACCACCACCGCCGCCGCGCGGCCCGCGCGGCCCGCGCGTGTGGGGCTGCTCGACCGGCTGCTGCGGCTGTTCCGCCGGCTGGTGCGCCTGCTCGATCGGCTGTTCGGCCTGGACCTGCTCAGCCTGTGCAGGCTGGGCTTCGGCAACCGCCGCCGCTTCCGTCGGATCGGTGTTGGCTTCGTTGCTCTGCTGGTTCTCGTCTTGCATTCTTAGAACTCCAGTCCGCCTTCGCGGGCAGCGTCGGCGAGGGCCTTCTTTGCGGAAAATATACTCGCCGCGATACTTGATGCCCTTGCCCTTGTAGGGCTCGGGCTTGCGCCAGCGACGGATCTCGGCCGCGACCTGGCCAACCGCCTGCTTGTCGATGCCGCTGATCTCGACCGTGTTCTGATCGGGAGTTTTCACATCGACACCTTCCGGCACTGCGTAATTGACGTCGTGGCTGTAGCCGAGCTGAAGGCGCAGGTTGCGGCCCTGAGCCTGGGCGCGATAGCCGACGCCGGTGATCTCGAGCACCTTGGTGAAGCCTTCGGTCACGCCGGTAACGAGGTTCTGGACCATGGTCCGCTGCATGCCCCAGGCGGCGCGCGCCTGCTGCGTCGGGCCGACCGGCTTGACCAGGATCTCGTCCTCGTTGATCGAATAGATCACGTCGTCGAGCATGGACATGGTCAGGGTTCCCTTGGGACCCTTGACCACCAGCATTCCGCCTTCGTCGGTGGCGGTGACGCCACTTGGAACGGCGATTGGTTTCTTACCGATGCGGGACATTAGAACACCTCCGCCAGCACTTCGCCGCCGACATTGTGCTCGCGCGCTTCGGCGTCCGACAGGACACCGCGCGGGGTCGACACGATGATCGTGCCAAGCCCGTTGCGGACCCGCGGAAGCTCGCGCGCGGCCGAATAGACGCGGCGTCCGGGCTTCGACACCCGCGCCAGATGCTGGATCGCCGGCTGGCCTTCGAAATATTTGAGCTCAATGCGCAGGCCCTTCTGACCCGCGAGCTCTTCTTCCGAATAGCCGCGGATATAGCCTTCGCGCTGGAGCACATCGAGCACGTTCGCACGCAGCTTCGACGCCGGCGTCAGGATCGAATCCTTGCGCGCCGACTGGCCGTTGCGAATGCGGGTGAGCATATCACCCAGTGGATCGGTCATCGCCATCCTGAAGCCCTTACCAGCTCGACTTGGTTACGCCGGGAATCAGACCCTTATTGGCCAGGTCCCGGAGCATGATCCGCGACAAGCGGAACTTGCGGTAATAAGCGCGCGACCGGCCGGTCAGCTCGCAGCGGTTGCGAACCCTGGTGGGGTTCCCGTTGCGCGGCAGCTCGGCCATCTTCAAGCGCGCGATCAAGCGCTCGGTCTCGTCCTTCGACTCATCGTTCGCGATCTCTTTGAGCTTCGCGTACTTCGCCGCATTCTTCAGGACGAGCTTCTTGCGACGCTCGTTCTTGTTGATCGAACTCAGTTTCGCCATGACTT
>JAZJZB010000083.1:0-14632 GCA_040390085.1 Pseudomonadota bacterium
CTTCCTCAAGAACCACATCTACACCATGCCGCAGTTCCTCGAGCGGCGGTACGGCGGGCTGATCCGCACCTTGATGGCGGTCTTCTGGCTCGCGCTCTACGTGTTCGTGAACCTGACCTCGATCATCTGGCTGGGCTCAATCGCGGTGACCAAGGTCGCCGGGATCGACCAGAACGTGGCGCTGGTGATGCTCGGCGGCTTTGCCTTGCTCTACCAGCTGCGCGGCGGGCTCAAGGCGGTCGCGCTGACCGACATCGTCCAGGTCACCTTGCTGGTGCTCGGCGGCCTCGTGGTCGCCTACCTGACCCTGACCAAGATCGGCGGCGGCGACGTGCTCGGCGGCTTCCACAAGCTGGTCGCAGCGGCGCCCGACCATTTCCACATGATCCTTCACAAGGGCGACCCGCACTACATCGACCTTCCAGGCCTCAGCGTCCTGATCGGCGGCATGTGGATCGCCAACCTCAGCTATTGGGGCTTCAACCAGTACATCATCCAGCGCGCGCTCGCCGCGAAGGACCTCGACGAAGCGCAGAAGGGGGTGATCTTCGCAGCCTTCCTCAAGCTGCTGATGCCGCTGATCATCGTGCTCCCGGGGATCGCCGCGGTGATGCTCGCACCCGGCCTCGCCAAGCCCGACGAAGCCTATCCGACGATGATGCGCCTGCTTCCGCCTGGGCTGCTCGGCCTGGTGTTCGCCGCGCTGATTGCGGCGATCGTCGCCTCGACCGCGTCGAAGATCAATTCGATCGCGACCATCTTCACCCTCGACGTCTATGCCAAGCAACGGCGCGAGCGCACCCGTGCCGAGGACGATGCGGCCGAAAGCGCGCGCGAGGAGCGGCACCTGGTGCTGGTCGGGCGGATCACGGCGATCGCGGCGATCGTCATCGCCATCGTCATGGCTCGGCCGCTGGTCGGGAGCTCCGAGCAGGCGTTCCAGTTCATCCAGGAATTCACCGGCTTCTTCACGCCGGGGATCACGGTCATCTTCCTGCTCGGCCTGTTCTGGAAGCGGGCCAATGAAGCGGGCGCGATCACCGCTGCGGTGACCTCGGTGCTGCTGTCGACGATCATGAAATACACGCTTCCGTCGGCTGCGCTGCCGCCGGGCGTGAACGATTATCTGATCCCCTTCATCAACCGCATGGGGGTCGTGTTCCTGGTCTCCGCGGCACTGTGCGTGATCGTCTCGCTGGCGACTCCGCAGCGGGCCGGCGCCGACACGATCGACACCGCCAATGTCCGCTACAAGACCAGCGCCGGGTTCAACATCGGCGTCCTCGGTGTGGTCCTGATCCTGATCGCTCTCTACGCAACCTGGTGGTGAGGAGTTTTGAAGTGAGGAAGTTCATGATATTGGCGGCGCTGCTCGCTTGCGCGGCGCCGCTCGCGGCCGAGCCGGCGGCGACCGCCACGGCCGAGTCCAAGCTCGAGCACAGCAGCGCGAGCGTGATGGTCGAACCCAAGCTCGACGATGGCCGGCTGGTGGTGAAGATCGCAGTCCTGAACCGCACTTCGGTCGGTGCCGCGTTCGGCCCTGCAAGCATCTCTCTTGCCAAGCCGAGCGGTGAGGCCATCGCGCTCGTCCCGCTGTCGCGACTGGTCGACGATGTTCGTCTCGCGGCCGGAATGCAGTCGGAAGGCGCGCCGCAGGCTTCGAACAACAGCGCTTATGCGGCGCCCCAGACCATGACCGACTCCAGCGGGCGTCCGGATGTCAGCGGCTATACGGGCACAGCGGGAATATCCCGCGACGAGATCATCCGCCGCTCGGCTCAGCGCGGCCGCGGCAAGCCAACCATCAGCAAGGCCGAGGCCGCCGCCCAGATCGCGGCGCTGAATCAGGCGATTATCCACGACGTGACCGTTGCCCCGGGCCAAGTCGCTGCGGGCCAGGTGGTCAGCGAAAAGCTCAAGTTCGCCAGGGGCGAGGACCGCACGCTCCACTTACGCATACGTATAGCGGGCGACGAACACGGATTTACCATTGCCGCGCCGACCGGCTAACGGCGGAGGGTGATCGTCAAAGCCTCCACACTGCTGATGTTCGGCGCGACGGGCGACCTTGCCCGGCGCATGCTGCTGCCCTCGCTCTACGGCCTCGATTCCGACGGACTTCTGCCGGACGATCTGCGGATCATTGGGACGGCTCGAACCGAGCTCGACGATGCCGCCTTTCGCCAACGGGCGGATGCCGCGCTCAAGGAACATTTGCCCGACGGCTTTTACAGCCAGGGTGTGGCCGATCGCTTCCTCGCGCGGCTTCATTATGTGCCGCTGGACATCAAGGATCCAGCGGGATTCGAACGGCTTGCCCAGCGCGTCGGCGACCCGTGCCACGGGGTCGCGATTTTCCTGTCGACCGCCCCGTCGCTGTTCAAGCCGACCATCGATGGGCTCGAAGGGGCGGGGCTGGCCTGCCCGACGGTGCGCATGGCGCTCGAAAAGCCGCTCGGCAGCGACCTCGATTCCAGCCGCGAGATCAACGACGCGGTTGGCGCCGCTTTCCCCGAGGACCGGACCTTCCGCATCGACCACTACCTCGGCAAGGAAACCGTCCAGAACCTGCTGGCATTGCGGTTCGCCAACTCGATGTTCGAGCCGCTGTGGAACAGTGCCCATATCGATCATGTGCAAATCACGGTTGCCGAGACCGTCGGGCTCGAGGGACGCGGCGATTATTATGAGGGCTCGGGCGCGCTTCGGGATATGGTGCAGAACCATATGCTCCAGCTGCTCGCCCTCGTCGCGATGGAGCCGCCCGCGGACTTCAACTCGACCGCGGTGCGCGACGAGAAAGTGAAGGTGCTGCGCGCGCTGCGGGTGATCGACGGCGCGGATGTCGAAGCCAATAGCGTGATCGGCCAGTACGCACGCGGCGCGGTCAACGGCGAGCCGGTGCCCGGCTATGCCGAGGAGCTCGGCCGCGACAGCACCACCGAGACCTTCGTTGCGATCAAGGCCCATGTCGACAATTGGCGGTGGAAGGGCGTTCCCTTCTATTTGCGCACCGGCAAGCGCATGCCCGAGCGCGACACGGAGATATTCATCCAGTTCAAGGACGTGCCTTATTCGATCTTCGCCTCGCGCGGAGCAACGACCAAGCCCAACAAGCTGATCATCGGGGTTCAGCCGGAAGAGACGATCAGCTTGTTCCTGATGTCCAAGACTCCTGGACTTGATCGCCAAGGCGTGCGTCTTCGCGAAATCCCGCTCGATATCGGCCTCGCCAATGCTTTCAGCGAATATCGCCGACGAATCGCTTACGAGCGCCTACTGCTCGACCTTATCGAGGGCGACCCAACCTTGTTCGTTCGCCGCGACGAGGTTGAGGCGCAATGGTCGTGGATCGACCGGATCCGCGCCGCATGGGCGTCGAAGGGCATGACTCCGCGGCCTTATGCGGCCGGGACTTGGGGACCATCGGCGGCGATCGCGCTGACCGAGCGCGACGGGATCAGCTGGAACGAATGACGCCATGACCCTCAACCGCACCGTCGCCGCAGTGACCGACCGAATCATCGAGCGGTCGCGGCCGACCCGCCGTCGCTACCTCGAGCAGATGGCCGAGCAGAAGGAGCGCGGCATCAACCGTCCGCGGCTCAGCTGTGGCAACTTCGCCCACGGCTTCGCCGGCGCCGGCGCCGACCAGCAGGCAATCCGCGACCTGCGCGGGCCGAACATTGGAATCGTCACCGCCTACAACGACATGCTCTCTGCCCATCAGCCTTACGGCCGCTACCCGGAGCAGATGAAGATCTTCGCGCGCGAAGTGGGCGCGACCGCCCAGGTCGCGGGCGGAGTCCCGGCGATGTGCGACGGCGTGACCCAGGGCCAGCCGGGCATGGACCTGTCGCTGTTCAGCCGCGACGTGATCGCGATGGGCACCGCGATCGCGCTGAGCCATGGAATGTTCGACGCCGCGGCTCTGCTTGGCATTTGCGACAAGATCGTGCCCGGCCTGCTGATCGGAGCGCTCCGCTTTGGCCATTTGCCGATGTTGCTGGTGCCCGGCGGGCCAATGCCGTCGGGGCTTCCCAACAAGGAGAAGCAACGCATCCGCCAGCTTTATGCCGAAGGGAAGATCGGCAAGGACGAGCTGCTGCAGGCCGAGGCCGCCTCCTATCACACGTCCGGCACCTGCACCTTCTACGGCACCGCCAACTCCAACCAGATGATGATGGAGCTGATGGGGCTGCACATTCCCAACGCCGCCTTCATCAACCCTGGAACGCCTCTCAGGCAGGCGCTCACCCGCGCCGCGGTCCATCGCCTTGCCGCCCTTGCCAGGAGCGGCGAACGGCCGTTGGCGCGGGTCATCGACGAGAAAGCGATCGTCAACGCGGCCGTCGGGCTGGTCGCCACCGGCGGATCGACCAATCACGCGATCCATTTGCCGGCGATCGCGCGTTCGGCGGGGATCGCCATCGATTGGGAGGACTTTGCCTCACTGTCCTCGGCGGTGCCGCTGATTACCCGGATTTATCCCAACGGCTCGAAGGACGTGAACGACTTCCAGGACGCGGGCGGAATGGCGTTCGTGACCTACACGCTGGCGCGCGAAGGCCTGATCCATACCAACACGCTGACCGCTGGCGCCGACTCGCTCGATGCGTGGGTCGGCAATCCCGAGCTTCACGGCGAGGAGCTGGTATGGAAACCGGCCGAGGAGAGCGCCGACATCGACATGCTGAGACCCGCGTCCGACCCGTTCCAGGCCGATGGCGGAATGCGGCTGGTCGAGGGCAATCTCGGCCGGGCGATCTTCAAGACCAGCGCGGTGGACGAGGAGCGCTGGCTGGTCGAGGCGCCGGCGCGCTGCTTCTCCGACCAGAACGAGGTGCTCGAAGCGTTCAAGGCCGGCGAGCTCGACCGGGACGTCGCCGTGGTCGTGCGCTTCCAGGGCCCGCGCGCCAACGGCATGCCCGAGCTGCACAAGCTGACCCCGACGCTGGGCGTGCTGCAGGACCGCGGCTTCAAGGTCGCGCTGATCACCGACGGGCGGATGTCGGGCGCCAGCGGCAAGGTGCCCGCGGCGATCCACGTCTCGCCCGAAGCGCTGCCCGATGGACCGCTCGCACGCGTACGCGACGGCGATATCATCCGGCTCGACGGCCCCAATGGCACGCTCGAGGCGGTCGGCGTCGATCTTGCTTCGCGCCCGCCGGCAAATTCGCCGCCGCCGCCGGTCGGCACTGGCCGCGAGCTGTTCGCGATGATGCGCTTGTCGGCGAACGAGGCCGAAGCCGGTGCTTCGGCAATGCTCGCCGCAATGGAATCCGAGCAGGCATGAGGCAGGTCGCAGTCGCCGACATCGGCGGGACCCACGCCCGCTTCGCGCTTGCTCAGGTCGAGGGCGGCCAGGTCCTGTCGCTCGGCGAGCCGGTGACGCTCAAGACCGGCGAATATGCGAGCTTCCAGACTGCATGGGAGGAATTCGCGCGCCACTCCGGCGTTCAGGCCAAGGAGCTCGCAATCGCCTTCGCCGGCCCCGTCGGCGGCGAGATGCTCAAGCTGACCAACAATCCGTGGGTGATCCGCCCGTCGCTGATCAAGGAACGGCTCGGCGTCGATTATTATACGATCGTCAACGACTTCGGCGCCGTCGGTTACGCCGTCGCGACTCTGGACGATCAGCATTTCGACCACGTCTGCGGACCGGATCGGCCGCTGCCGGCGCAGGGCGTGATCAGCATCGTCGGCCCGGGCACCGGCCTCGGAGTCGCTGCCCTGCTGCGCAAGTCCGATCATTATGAGGTGATCGAGACCGAGGGCGGCCATATCGACTTCGCGCCACTCGACCTGCTGGAAGACAAGATCCTGCACGAGCTGCGCCGCGGCTTCCGCCGGGTGTCGATCGAACGGATCGCCTCCGGTCGGGGGCTTTGGAACGTCTATGAGGCGCTCGGCGCGATCGAGGGCCGCGACCTCACCTTCCACGACGAGAAATCGCTATGGGAAGCGGCGCTGGCCGGAACCGACAGCCTTGCCAACGCCGCGCTCGACCGGCTGTGCCTGACGCTCGGCGCAGTCGCTGGCGACCTCGCGCTCGCCCAGGGCGCGGTCGCGGTGGTCATTGCCGGCGGCGTTGGACAGCGGCTTCAGTCCCATCTGCCGCGCTCGGGCTTCCGCGACCGGTTCATTGCCAAGGGCCGGTTCGAACGGCGCATGGACGAAATGCCGGTGCGGCTCATCACTCACCCGCAGCCCGGCCTGGTCGGCGCCGCGGCCGCTTTCGCGCGGGAGCACCCATGACCATCGACACGATCATGCGCACCGCGCCGGTGATCCCGGTCCTGGTGCTCGACGGCGACGAGGATTGGGCGAAGCTCGCGGAGACCTTCGTCGAGGCCGGCCTTCCGGTGCTCGAAGTTACGCTGCGGACGCCCGCCGCACTCGACGCGATCCGCCAGATGGCGAGGGTGCCCAGTGCGATCGTCGGCGCCGGGACGGTGCTCAATTCGAGCCAATTGGACGCCGCGATCGACGCCGGCAGCCAGTTCATCGTCTCGCCCGGCCTCACCGAAACCTTCTCGCGCGCGGTGATCGCGACTCAAATTCCTTATCTGCCGGGCATCGCGACGGCCGGCGACATCATGCGCGGACTCGACCTGGGGCTCGACCGTTTCAAATTCTTTCCGGCCGAGGCGTCGGGCGGAATTGCCGCACTGAATGCGCTCGCCGGGCCGTTCGGCGATGTCCGCTTCTGCCCGACCGGCGGTATTCGCCCGGACAATGCGGCCGACTGGCTCGCGCTTGATCCGGTGCTGTGCGTCGGCGGGAGCTGGCTCTACCGCGCAGGCGACGATCTCGCTGCGGTCGCCGAGCGAGCCCGGGCCGCTGCCGCGCTCCGCGTCTAAACTTCCTATTAACCATATGGCCGTGATACATCCCCTTTCGGTTCAATGGGTTGGGGCCCGATGACGAGGGCAATGCGAAAAGGCGGAGCATTGGCCGGGGTGGCGGCGGCGGCCGTCATTGCCGGAGCGCTCCTGTTCGCCTTTGCAAGCCGAAGCGGCGCCGAGTCCAAGGCGAGCGTCACGGTGAACCTGCCTGCCCCGGCCACCGACCGAATCTTTGCTGCTCCTGCAGCCCGCGGCCGGCCGATCGTGGTGATCGATGCGGGGCATGGGGGCCGCGACCCCGGCGCGACCAGCGTTTCCGGACAGGCGTTCGAAAAGGATTTGACGCTCGCCCTGGCGCGCGAGCTGCGCGACGATCTGGTCAAGCGCGGCCGGGTCCGCGTGGCGATGACTCGTGACGACGACCGTTACCTGACGCTCGACGACCGCGCCGCGGTCGCCCGCCGCCTCGATGCCGCGATGTTCGTCTCGCTGCACATCGACAGCGCACCCAACCCGCTCGCGCGGGGGGCAAGCATTTACTCGCTCTCCGATGTCGCGTCCGATGCCGAAGCCGCGCGGCTTGCAGCGCGTGAGAATGTGGGCGTGTCTACCGGCGAGCGAAGCGGCACTGTCGACACATTGCTGTCAGACCTCGCAATGCGCTCGCAGATGAGCGCCTCGGCCGATCTCGCCGCGCGATTCGTCGGCAAAGCCGCCGGCTGGGTCGGGCTTCGCCCGAATCCGCACCGGTTCGCAGCCTTCCACGTCCTTCGCCGGGCCAATGCGCCCGCAGTCCTGTTCGAGGCCGGCTACATCAGCAACGCAGACGACGAAGTACTGCTCCGCACGCCCGAGCAGCGCGCGAAGATCGCGCTCGCGCTCGCCCAGGCGATCGAGGCGGACGTTGCTGCCCATTCGCGGCATTAACCGGCTTTCCGCGGCCCGCCCGACGGGCTAGACGCCTCATCGAATGAAGTTCGAGCGCCTGAACGTCCCGGATTGGCCGTTGCCCGATCTCGTCGCCTTCAATGGGCGCGTGCACGAGTGGGTCGACCCGTGGTGGCAGCGGGTGTGGGTTCGACGCCTCACCTGGGCTGCGGCAGCGCTGTTCGCGCTGTTCGCGGCGATGTGGATCTATTTCGCGAGCGGCCTTCCTTCCTCACAAACCCTGCTCGCTTATCAGCCGCCGCTTCCGACCAACGTTCGCGGCTATGACGGAACGCCGGTCCAGACCTTCGCCCGGGAACGCCGGGTCGAGCTGTCATACGACGAATATCCGCCGCTCGTGGTCCACGCCTTCATCTCGGCCGAGGACAAGGCCTTCTTCACCCACCATGGAATCGACTTTCCCGGACTTGTCGGCGCGGTCTTCGACTTCACCAAGAAGACGGTGATCGGCGGCGGCCGCGCCAAGGGCGGCTCGACCATCACCCAGCAGGTCGCCAAATATCTGCTGCGGGATTCGAGCTACAATATCGGCCGCAAGGCGCGCGAGGCGATCCTCGCCTTTCGCCTGGAATCGACGCTCAGCAAGCAGCAGATCCTCGAGCTTTACCTCAACTCGATCTTCCTCGGCCGCAACGCTTACGGGGTCCAGGCGGCGGCGCGGGCCTATTTCGACAAGGACGTGGGCGAGCTGACCTTGCCCGAGGCCGCCTATTTGGCCGTCCTGCCGAAAGCCCCGGCGAATTATGATCCGATCCGCGCCACCCAGAAGGCGCTCGATCGCCGCAACTACGTCCTGCGCGAGATGTACAAGAACGGATACATCGCCGAGGACCAGTGGAAGAGCGCTGCAGCAACGCCTCTCGGCACGATCCGCTACGGCAGCAGCGAGAAATTCCGCCAGCAAGGCGGCTATTTCATGGAAGAGGTCCGCCGCGAGCTGATCAAGCGCTTCGGCGAGAATGCCGACAACGGCTCAAACAGCCTCTACGCCGGCGGCCTATGGGTCCGCACATCGATGGACCCGACGCTGCAGGACGCGGCTGCCCAGGCTCTGCGTGACGGCCTCGCCAGGTTCGACGGCGGCCGCGGCTGGCGCGACCTCGGCAAGAGCATCGACGTTTCGAAGGATTGGGCCGGCGAGCTCGACCGGGCCCCGGTCGGCATCGGCTATCCGGATTGGCGCAAGGCCGTCGTCCTCTCGAAAAGCGGTGGTGAAGCCGCCATCGGCTTCGCCAACGGCTCACAAGGCGTGCTTCCGGCATCCGGCGCATCGATGCCCGTGCGCGGGGTCGGCGGCGCTGCGTTCGACGCGCTGGAGCCGGGCATGGTGATCATCGTCAAGCAGGTCGCCGGCAACAGCTATGGGCTGCGGTCGGTGCCCGAAATCTCCGGCGGAATGATGGCCGAGGAGGTCCACACCGGCCGAGTGCTCGCGATGCAGGGCGGTTTCGACGTGATCGGGTCGAGCTACAACCGGGCCACGCAGGCACTTCGCCAGCCCGGCTCGTCGTTCAAGCCAATCGTTTATGTAACGGCGCTCGAGAACGGCTTCACGCCGGCGACCATCGTCGTCGATGCGCCCTTCTGCGTGTGGCAGGGCGCCGGCCTCGGCAACAAATGCTTCGTCAACTTCGACCGCCGCTACGCCGGCCCCCACACCATGCGCTGGGGCGTCGAGCAATCGCGCAACCTGATGACGATCCGCACCGCATCCGACACGGGAATGCCCAAGATCATCAAGACCGCCCACGATCTGGGAGTCGGCGATTTTCCCAATTATCTGTCGATCGCCATCGGCGCCGGTGAGACCACGGTCAGCCGGCTGGTCAACGCTTATGCGATCCTCGCCAATCAGGGCCGGTCGGTGAAGCCGACGACGATCGACTATGTCGAAGACCGCAACGGCAAGGTGATCTACCGCACCGACAACCGCTGCGCGCTGATGGGCAATTGCAATTCCGCTGACTGGGACGGCAAGGCGATGCCGCGTCCGCCGAACCGGACCCGCCAGCTGCTCGATCCGATGGCCGCGTTCCAAATGGTCCACATCATGGAAGGCGTGATCCAGCGCGGCACTGCGACGATCCTTCGCGACCTCAACCGGCCGATGTTTGGCAAGACCGGCACCACGTCTGGCCCGACCAACGTCTGGTTCGTCGGCGGAACGCCCGACATCGTCGCCGGAGTGTACATGGGATATGACCAGCCGCGCTCAATGGGCGGCTATGCCCAGGGCGGGCGCATTGCGGCGCCGATCTTCAAGCAATGGGCGCAGGTCGCGTTCAAGGACCAGCCGAAGGTGCCGTTCGTCGCTCCGGCCGGGATCCGCTGGGTGCGGGTCGACCGCGCCACCGGCAAGCGCGTGTTCGGCGTCTTCCCGACGACCGACGATCCCAAGGCTTCCGTGATCTGGGAAGCGTTCCAGCCGCAGACCGAGCCGAGGCGCAGCTACCGGTCGGACAATGGCGACCCGTATGGCAATGACCAGCAACAGGCGCAGCGTCCGCAGCCGCGCACTCGGAGCGCGCCTCGTCCGACGCCGGTACGCCCGGCGGCACCGCCCAGTGGCTTGCCAACCCAAAACGCGCTCTAATAGGGCATTAGCCAACCACTTTTAGAGAGCTTCACCATGCGCGCCGAAGCGCAGGCCCATATCGACCAGATTAATGCCGCGACCGCCTTGCTGCGCCGGTTCCTCGATTGGGACCGCGCCAACAAGCGGCTGCAGGAGCTCAACGACAAGGTCGAGGATTCGGCGCTGTGGGATGATCCCAAGGCGGCGCAAGAGGTCATGCGTGAGCGCCAGCGGCTCGAGCATGCGATCGGTGCGACGCGTGCAATTGAGCGCGAGCTCGCCGACACGGCCGAGCTGATTGAGCTCGCCGAGAGCGAGGGCGACGTCGCCTTGGTCGATGACGCGGTCCGAAGTCTGGCCGAGCTTGCCGAGCGCGCCGAGCGCGACAAGGTCGCGGCGCTGCTCGCCGGGGAGGCTGACGCGAATAATGCCTATGTCGAGATCAATGCCGGCGCCGGCGGGACCGAAAGCCAGGACTGGGCCGAGATGCTGCAGCGCATGTACACGCGCTGGGGTGAGCGCCATGGGATGAAGGTCGAGCTGCTCGACCATCATTCCGGCGAGCAGGCGGGAATCAAGTCGGCGACCCTGCTGGTCAAGGGCGAGAACGCCTACGGCAACCTCAAGACCGAAAGCGGGGTGCACCGGCTGGTCCGGATCAGCCCGTACGACGCCAACGCCCGCCGCCACACCAGTTTCTCGAGCGTCTGGGTCTATCCCGAGGTCGACGACGACATCGATATCCAGATCAACGAATCCGAACTGAGGATCGACACGTACCGCGCATCGGGCGCTGGCGGGCAGCACGTCAACACCACCGATAGCGCGGTTCGGATCACCCACGTTCCCACAGGGATCGTGGTCTCCTGCCAAACCCAGCGCTCGCAGCACAAGAACCGGGCTTCGGCGATGAGCCGGCTCAAGGCCCGGCTGTATGAGGCGGAGCTGCAGAAGCGCGAGGCCGAAGCGAGCGCTGCCAATGCGGCCAAGACCGACATCGGCTGGGGCCACCAGATCCGCTCCTACGTGCTGCAGCCATACCAGCTGGTCAAAGACCTGCGCACCGGAGTCACCTCGACCAGCCCAAGCGACGTGCTCGATGGCGATCTCGACCGCTTCATGGCCGCTGCACTCTCGCAGCGAGTGACTGGTGAGACCGTCGAGGTCGAGGATGTCGAATAAGGCGCTCGCCGCTGCGGCGGCGTTGGCCTGCCTGGTCGGGTGCCGCGCACAGCCGTCGACACCGCAGTTTCCAAAGGCGCACCGCGATGTCGCGCCGATCGTCGACGACGCTTTCTCGACCGAAGACGCGCGCGACCGGATTGGCGAGGCCGAGGAAGTGATGCAGCTCGCCGGCGTGAAGCCCGGCATGTCGGTTGCCGACGTCGGTGCGGGAGAGGGCTATTACACCGTGCGCCTCGCACGCGTGGTCGGCGCCAAGGGCAGGGTCCTTGCCGAGGATATCCTTCCCGACACCCGCGACGCGCTCAGCGACCGCATCCAGCGCGAGCGGCTCGACAATGTCGCGGTGAAGCTCGGCACGCCAGACGACGCGACGCTTCCTGCCGCCTCGTTCGACCGCGTGTTCCTCGTCCACATGTACCATGAGGTCGCCAGCCCTTACGCCTTCCTGTGGCACCTGCGCGAAGGGGTGAAGCTGAACGGGCTGATCGTCGTCGTCGATTCGAACCGCCCGACCAAGCGTCACGGAATTCCGCCCGAGCAGCTGAAATGCGAGTTGGCGGCGCTCAACCTGCAACCGGCGAAGTTCAGCGTGCTGACTGGCGGCGATGCCTATTTGATGACGTTCCGAGTGGCCGGACCGCGCCCAACGCCGGAAAGGATCAAGGCCTGCAGCGTCTAGAGATAGCCCTGTTCGCGAAGGCTGGTGCAATCGCGGCCGCCGAACACCAGATGGTCGAGCACGGTGCAGTCGAGCGCTTCCGCTGCGATCGCAAGCCGGCGCGTTGCGCGATAATCCGACTCGCTCGGCCGGGGGTCGCCGCTCGGATGGTTGTGTGCGACGACGATTCCCGCGCTGTCATGCTCTGCGGCATCGGCGATGATCTCGCGCAGCGGCAACTTGGCGCCGGTCTCGTCGCCCCAGTGGCAGGAGACGTGGAGGCAGCGCGCATCGTCATCGACATGGGCGACCCACAGGCTCTCGCGCAACGGGTCGAATTGGGCGAAGCAACCGGCAAAGAACTGACGCGCGGCGGTGACGCCGTCCAATTTTAGCGGGAGTTCGGCACGCTGATACCGCATGACGCCAATCTATGCCCGCGCGACGCCAGCGCCACTCGAACCGCGTCCGAAACGACGCCATTTCGGATGAATCATCTCGGCCTTGGAGGCGGCCGCGCGCCCGTTTAGGGTGAGCCGCGATGCGCCAGTATCTCGACCTCATGCAGCTGATTCTCGACCGCGGAGTCGAGCAGGAAGACCGTACCGGAACCGGCACCTTGTCGTGGTTCGGGGCGCAGATGCGCTTCGACCTCGCCGACGGCTTCCCGCTGCTGACGACGAAGAAGCTTCACCTGCGCTCGATCATCGTCGAGCTGCTGTGGTTCCTCAACGGCGACACCAACATCGCCTGGCTCAAAGAGCGCAACGTTCGCATCTGGGACGAATGGGCGGACGAGAATGGCGATCTCGGCCCGGTCTACGGCAAGCAATGGCGCGACTGGGAGACTTCAGACGGCGGGCACGTCGACCAGATCGCCAATCTCGTCGAGCTGATCCGCAAGGACCCTTATTCGCGGCGCCAGATCGTCACCGCCTGGAACCCCGGCGAGATTTCGAAAATGGCGCTGGCCCCGTGCCACTGCCTGTTCCAGACCCAGGTCGCCGCGGGCCGGCTCAACCTCCAGCTTTACCAGCGCAGCGCCGACATCTTCCTCGGCGTCCCGTTCAACATCGCGTCCTACGCGCTGCTGACCCACATGCTCGCCCGCGAGTGCGGGTTGGAGCCGGGCGTGTTCGTTTGGACCGGCGGGGATTGCCACCTCTACTCGAACCATCTCGAGCAGGCGCGGCTGCAGCTAGGCCGTGACCCGCGACCACTCCCCCAGCTGGTGATCAAGGACCGCGGGCAGAGGCTGCTGAACTACGAGCCCGAGGATTTCGTGTTCGAGAATTACGACCCGCACCCGCACATCGCGGCTCCGGTAGCGGTCTGACCTTCCTTTTGCTGGCATCGCCGTGAATTCGCACGCGGATGGAGCCGTTTCGGCGGCGCAGCGTTAGTCAAGACCAACTCACATGGAAGGACGGTCTCATGTTCCAAAAAATTACCACTGTGGCGCTGATCGGAACCGCGCTTGTGCTCGCCGCCTGCAACACGGTTCGCGGCGCGGCTCGCGACGTCAATTCGGTCGCAAACTGCACCGAAAATGCGATGGGCGGAGCCCACAGGTGCTAAGCTGCTAGACATGTAGCCGCGCCCACTGCCATTGTCGTTCCGGACCCTTAATGGAGGAGCGATTATGGTTCGCAAGATTGTCGCGGTTGTTTTGATTGGCGGAGCGCTCTCGATTGCCGCATGTAATACGGTGCGCGGCGCGGCCGCGGACGTGAACTCGGTCGCGACCTGCACCGAGAATGCGATGCACAACGGGAAGTGCTGAGCACTGCCGCTTACTTTGGCAGGCAAAAGGAAACCCCGCCGGATCGCTCCGGCGGGGTTTTTGTTGCGTTAGCTCAGCCGACTAATCCTTCAGATAATCGCCGGCGTCGGCGTCGAGGCCGTGACCGCTGGTCACCACTTCGCCCAAGGGATCATCGCCGGTCCCAGCATCGTCGCGCGGGCTTCGCGCGAGCTCGGCGGCGCGAAGCTCCTCGGCCGAATCCGGCGCGATCAGCGCTTCCGCCATGCGGCGCTGGGCCGCGCGCAGGGCAGTGTCACGCGACGAGGCGGCGACGCGCATGCGGTTCATTCCCGCGCCCGTGCCCGCCGGGATCAGCCGGCCGACGATGACGTTCTCCTTGAGGCCCTGCAGCGTGTCGACCTTGCCCTGGACCGCGGCCTCGGTGAGGACTCGCGTGGTCTCCTGGAACGAAGCGGCCGAGATGAAGCTGCGGGTCTGCAGCGACGCCTTGGTGATGCCGAGCAGGACGGGCTTGCCCTGCGCCGGCTTCTGCTTCTTCTCGAGCCGGGCGTTGGTCTCGTCCATCTCGTCGCGGTCGACCTGTTCGCCGGCAAGCAAAGTGGTGTCGCCGCCGTCGGTGATCTCGACCTTCTGCAGCATCTGGCGAACGATCA
>JAZJZB010000084.1:0-4137 GCA_040390085.1 Pseudomonadota bacterium
CCCTCCTCCGCGCCGTCCGGGCCGACCACAGCGCCAGTCCGGATGTTCACCTCGACGGGCCCCTCGCCCACCGCCGGAAACAATTCCGGCAGCGGGAGGCTGCTCCGCACGCGCAGGCCGAAAACCATATGGTCGTGGACGCTGACCGAAGCTCCGTCGATCACGGGTAGGCCGCAACTTCGACGAAGCCCGCGGCTTCCTCGCCGCCGATCACGGCCTTGTCGCCGACGCTGACCCAGACATGAGCCTCGAGCTTGCCGCTGTCCGGATGGTGGCGCGCGCCATAATGAAGAATGGCATCAATACCGCGGCTCCGCAGCAGCCGTTGCAGCGCGATCCCTTTTTCAATGCAGACCGTGCGCCACGGCAGCCGCCGCGCCGCCGCTTCGATCGCCCAGGTGCAATCGTCGATCTCGATGCTTCGGCGGCGTCCCAGCGGAACGGCGCCGAGCCGAACCGCGCGCATGAAAGGCAGCAGCGCGACCGCGGCGGAGGCGACGGTCAGTAGCACAGCCGCGCGCGCCAGCAGACGGCGCCGCCGTCCATCCAGTCCACGCAAGCGCACCAGCAGCCCTGCCCTCATCGTTCCCATCTGCGCCTAAATAGCGGCCCAATCGCGCTTGTCAGGCCGTCACCGCGAAATAGTGGCCCTGGCGCGCGTGGCGGGTAAGAATGGGCGTCGTGGAATTTTCGCCCGAATTCATGCTCGCGCTCGATTGCTGCAGCGCCCATTTCCGCGACGGGTCACGGCCTGAAGCGAAGATTTTAGACGTGGACTGGTCGCGGTTCGTCGATCTGGTCCGTTTTCATCGGATCCAGGGCCTCGCGTGGGATCTCCTTTCCTCCTCCGGCGGCCATATGCCGACGCAAGCCGCCCAAGCGCTGCGCAGCGACGCCGCGGACATTGCCGCCGCCAATTTGCGCGCCGCGGTCGAATGCCGCCGCTTGCTGAATGCGTTCGAGGCCGCGGGCCAGCCGATCCTGTTCCTGAAAGGGCTGACCCTCGGCGGCCTCGCCTACGGCAATGCGTCGCTCAAATCCGGCGTGGACGTGGATCTGTTGGTCGACCCCGCGCAGCTTGCGCCGGCGGCGGCCATTCTCGCTGAACTGGGGTACGTCGGCGCCCGCGATTCTGCGTCGCTCGCCGCCTGGCATCAGGCGAGAAAGGATTCGCAATGGTCAAAGCCCGGCACCGGCATGGCGGTCGACCTGCACACGCGTCTAACCGACAATCCTCGGCTGCTGCCGGGGATCACGGTGCATTCGCAGCGCCAAATGGTCGACGTCGGCGGCGGGATCGGCCTGCCAGCGCTGGCGCTCGATGAGCTGTTCGCGCACCTCGCGGTCCACGGCGCATCGAGCGCCTGGTTCAGGCTGAAATGGATCAGCGACTTCGCTGCGCTGGTGTCCCCACTCTCCGCGTCGGAGATCGACCGTCTCTATCGCCGCTCGCAGGAGCTTGGCGCCGGCAGGGCGGCCGGTCAGGCGCTGCTTGTCGCCGATCGGTTGTTTAAGGCGCTCGACGAGCTTCCCGAACTGCGCGCCGAGCTTTCGGCCGACCGGCGGACGCTTCTGCTCACCAGCGCAGCGCTCAAGCAGCTCGCCGGAACCCGCGAACCGACTTCACACGCCGGCGGGACCTGGCGCATCCACTGGACGCAATTTCTGCTGCTTCCGGGACTTGGGTTCAAGCTTGCAGAACTCACCCGACAGGCGCGCGCTGCGCTCTCGTCGCGAGGCTAGCGTCGCCCGCCGCGGCCCAGGCCCTTGCGGAACAGGTCGGGCCGGTATCGCGCCGCGAACATCAGGATCGTCGGCACGATCATCGTCAGCACCAGGTCCTTGACCCCCTCGCCATATTGCCAACCCCGGTCTTGCGGCGCCCATCGCTCGGTCACCAGGTCGACGATTTCGTTCCAAAAGATCAATGCAAAGGCCCACAGCCACGGACGCCATTCGGTTATCGGACGCCGCAAGACCATCGCCGCGACTAGCCAGGCCAGGAGCCCGACGATGATGTGCATGCTGTCGTGGCTGAAGTCGAAGCTGTGCTCGATGAACAGCTTGCCCTGGTGCCAGGAAGTCATCGCGGCAACCACCGTGGTCCAGATGTCGCGAAGCATTGGGAGCCAGCTCGGACTTTAGCGGAGAACGACGTGACGGGTCGGACGCAGGTCCGAGGCCTCGGCGGGACGCTGTGCGCGATTGCCGGCGAGCAATGCGAGGCACATCGCGAATGCGGCACTGATCGCCCCTGTTCGAAGCGGAAAATCGACCAGGCTGTGGATCAGGATCGCGCCCGAGGCGACGGAGGCGGCGCGCTCGAAGGGCCCTGCCTCTGCCGTTCGCCAAACGCGCCACACGGCGGCGCCCCACCAGGCCAGGAACAACGCCAGCAGGACTATGCCCGGAATCCCCGCTTCGAGCGCGATCTCGGCATATTCATTGTGGGCGTGGATCACATAGGTCGGCGTGACATGGTCGAGCTGCTCGTACAGTGGATAGGTCTGCTTGAAGGTGCCGACGCCCGATCCCCATGGCATGAAATCCGCGATTGCATGGCTGGTGGTGGAAAGGATTTCGGCGCGCGACTGGACCGAGCCTGCGGTTTCCTTGCCGACCGCGGTGCTTCCGATCGAGCTGCTTGCAAGGGCGATCACGGCCGCGACCAGAAGCAGGCCGCCGACCAGCACGATCGCGCTCCGCACGCGGCTCTGGTGCGGAATGATGATCAGCGCGCAGGCGACCGCCACCGGCACAACCAGGACGTAGCCGGCAATCGACCCGTTGAGGAAGATTCCGACCACGGTCACCAGCGCGGCGCCGATGATGATCGACAGCAAGGCCGAATAACGCTGCAGGTTGGCCGTTCGGCCGGCCGCGGAAAGCGCTGCGAGGAACGGCAGTGTAATCACCAGCAAGGTCGCCATGTGGTTGGCGTTGGCGAAGAAGCCGACTCCGAAGCTGAAGTTGGTCTCGGGATAGAGGTACCACGGGGATTGCTCGGGGTCGGCGCTGGTCACCTGCAGCGCGCCAAGCAGGATGCCGGCGAACGTCCCAGCGACCAGCGCCGCCGACAACCAGCGCGGTCGGTAGGCCTTGAGCCCGACCATCGCGCACAGCATCGCAAGGCCGGGAATCAGCGCGAACAGCGCGGCGAGGGTCGAATAAGGCGCGAGGCTGAGCGGCATTGCCTTCGGCATTGAACCGAACAGCCGAAAACCTTCGGCGACCGTGGCCCGCGGGCCATGCGACCAGATCGACATTGGAAGCGGAATCAGCTGGGCCGCAATCACGGCAATCGCCGCAACTGCGATCAACAGTAGCTGCCTTGCCGAGGGCAGCAGTTCCTCGCGGCTTCCTTCGGCCGCCGCCCAGGCGATGAGGCCGATTCCGGCGAGCTGGAGAAACGCGTTTTGCCAGACGCCTTGGGCACTCCCGCCAAGCAGCAGGCAGGCCAGCAAATAGATTGGAGCGACCAGCGGCCGCGCGCGGTCAGGCACCCGGTGCCTGCCTTGCCAGCCGAAGCTCGGCAATGGTCACGTCTGACTGTTGCGCCACGTCCGCGATGTGGCCTGCCAGCTCGAACCATTGCGCGGCGCAGCCGGCGGGAACCGTAAAGGTCCAGCCGCGCCCCGCGGCCGCATCGAGCCCGATCGAAGAGAAAGCTTCACTCGCCTTGTCACAGCGAACTTGCCAGCTCAGCGCCTCCGGACGCTCGCCCCCGCCGAGGAGCCGAACGCTGAGGTGATAGGTGCCTGGCTGCAGCAACAGCAGCTGGCTTGCGAGGATGCCCTCCTGCTGGCCGTAATAGAGCACATGCAGCCGCCCGCCGGCCTGGCGCTCGGCAAGACCAAGGGTGGTGGTTTTCAGCGCCCAGTTGAACGGCGGCGGCGATTCCTTGTCGCGGAAGTCCGCGTCGTAGAGCAGCGCACCGGGCGCCGGTCGAGCCTTCGACATGCCCGTCCAGATTGCCTTGGCGCGCGCATATTGACCGGCGTCCACGAGGGAGCCGATCAGCGGTGCGAGCCAGCGTGACTTGTCGGCTTCCGGCTCTCCCTGCGCGAGCGCCAGCACCGCGTCCGTATTCGCCGGGTCGCGCGCAAGCTCGGCCAGGGTCAGCGCCTGCAGCGCCCG
>JAZJZB010000085.1:0-1599 GCA_040390085.1 Pseudomonadota bacterium
GGGGGTGGGCGTGGCGATAAACGTCGAGCAGGCGCGCCGCGTCCACCGCCGTGTAGATCTGGGTCGAGGACAGGCTCGCATGGCCGA
Organism: Pseudomonadota bacterium; assembly: GCA_040390085.1. Lineage (GTDB taxonomy): Bacteria > Pseudomonadota > Alphaproteobacteria > Sphingomonadales > Sphingomonadaceae > Sphingomicrobium. The sequence continues at coordinate 88 of JAZJZB010000085.1, forward strand.
GCAATTCCTGGAGCGCCCTTAGGTCCGCCCCCCTCGCAAGCAGATGAGTGGCGAAGCTGTGCCGCAGCGCGTGCGGCGTAAGCGTATCCGGCAGGCCGAGCCGCCGCCGCGCCGCGGCAACCGCGCGCCGCACCAGGTCTGGATTGAGCGGCCCGCCGCGCGCGCCGACGAACAGCGGCGTGTCGCCGGCCAGCGGCCAGGGACATTGCCGCACGTAATCGTCGATCGCTTCACGCACCGGCGGCACGATCGGGACGACGCGCATCTTCGATCTTTTGCCGGTGACCCGGAGCGTCGCGCCGATCGGCATGATCGCCGCGCTCAGCGACATCGCCTCGGCCACGCGCAGGCCGGCACCGTACAGCAGCAGCAGGATCGCCAAATCGCGCGCGCCGATCCACGGCGAGCTCGCGGCTTCGGACGCATTCTCGGCGAGCTCCATCGCCTCCTCGGGCGCGGCCGGTCGCGGCAAGGTTCGCGGGCGCTTGGGCGCTCGCGTGCGCGGCAGCGATGCGTGTCGCCCGTCTTGCTCGGCCGCATATTTCAGGAATGCGCGAACGCCCGACAGCTCGCGCGCCGCCGAGGCCGGCCCGAGTCCGCCCCCGCGCCGGTCGGCGAGGAAGCCGCGAAGATCGGCCGCAGCGACGGTGCCGAGCGCCGCGCAATCGATCGACTCGCCGCGATACCGCCCGAGGAAGTCGATCAGCCGGTGAGCGGTCGCAACATAGGCGCGCACCGTGTGCGGCGATCGGCGGCGGTCGTGCTGAAGATAGGAAGACCAGCGCGCGGCAAGCTGCCGCGCCGGGTGATGATCAGAGGATGCCTGGGAGGCATCCGTCGCCATGCCCCCGGCATGGCGGCTTTGATCATTCAGCTGTGTGGGGTCGTCAGCCACTTGCGGATCATAGCCGCAAGGCTGTTGCCAAGGAACATGAGCAATTCACTGCCGTGGCGGGCATCGAGGCTTAGCTCGGCGCGCTGGCCAAGCGCGAGCAGCCCGGCCGGCAGGGGCGGCTGGCAATCGATCCGGATCAGCGCCTCGGCCCTGATGAGGTCGCATGCTGGCCCAAACAAGGGATGGCCGCGGTCAACCGTGCGCATGTCGACTCCGTCGACGCCGTCGATCGCCCGGCGAAGGATTTTCGGCTCGACCTGCTGGACTCCGCTGCCGTCGGCGCGGAAACCGCGTTCGCCGACGATCAGCGACAGCGCGACTGAGTCGATGCGCAGGATCAGCGGCCATTCCTGGGTGACGACGTGGAGGAGCGCTTCGACGCTCTCGGCCTCGATCGCCGCAAGCACCGCTTCGTGGATCGAGGCAACCGCGCCGGAGTGACCGCGCGCGAACGCGATCAAATCCTGATTGGCCTCCTCGGCCGCGCCGAGCCGGTCGCGCAGGTGCGCAACCGCCCGCTCTTCGAAAGGGATCACCGTCGCCATTGCGGCGGAGGATAACCCCAAGCCGGTTAATTTCCTACTGAGCGGCGGCGGAGCCGGCGCAGCGCCAAAAGA
>JAZJZB010000085.1:1609-17433 GCA_040390085.1 Pseudomonadota bacterium
GCCTTTCAGCGCCGCCGCCCGTCTGAACTAAGAACCGAAGTCCTTACTTCAGGTTGTTCGCCACATTGTTGAACGTGGTCTTGAGGTTGGTGCCGATGCTGGACATCGCGCCAATCGCCGCAACGGCGATGAGAGCGGCGATCAGGCCGTATTCAATGGCGGTCGCGCCCTTGTTATTTTTAATCAGCTTGAGAAACTTGCTCATGGTCTTGCTCCTTGGTTCCACGTGGAGGCGCTGACGCCTCAACCTGCATGTCCACTCGCAGGATATGAGGAACTTACCGCTCGACCGGTTGAGAAAGTGTTACTTCCAAAGGTTGCCGAAAGGTTAAAATCGCCTGGTCAAGGCTTTGACTTCAGGCGATCTTTTGGCCCGTCGCCTGCCAGTCCTTAAGAAAGCTGGCGATGCCCGCATCGGTCAGCAGGTGCTTGAACAATTGCCAGATGATCTTGGGCGGCGCGGTCATCACGTCGGCGCCGATCTTGGCGGCTTCAACGACATGCATCGGATGGCGCACGCTGGCGACCAGTATCTGCGTCGGGAAGTCGTAATTGTCGTAGATCAGGCGGATGTCGGCGATCAGCGCCATGCCGTCGAAGCTGACATCGTCGTGCCGCCCGACGAACGGTGAAATGAAGGTCGCTCCAGCCTTGGCCGCGAGCAGCGCCTGCGAGGGCGAGAAGCACAAGGTCACGTTGACCATCGACCCGTCGCCGGTCAACGCCTTGCACGCCTTCAGGCCGTCCGGCGTCAACGGCACTTTGATCGCGATATTGTCGGCGATTTTGCGGAGCACCGCGGCTTCGCGCATCATCCCGTCATAATCGAGCGCGACGACCTCCGCCGACACCGGCCCTTCGACCACTGCGGCAATCTCCTTGACGACGTCGAGGAAATCGCGGCCGGACTTGTGGATCAGCGACGGATTGGTGGTGACGCCGTCGAGCAGGCCGGTTTCGGCAAGCTCGCGGATCTCGGCGATCTCGGCAGTGTCAGCGAAGAATTTCATGATGATTGCGAATGCCCCGGCGGTGGTGGATGTGGCTTGGCAATAGCCGCTGGTGCGGCGGGCGTCATCCGATTCGCTGGAGAGCGGCAATGAGCGAGCATGTGCGGGTCCAACAGAGCGGCGGGGTGCTGGCCATCACCCTCAACCGGCCGGAGCGGCGCAACGCGATCACCGTCGCAATGTACGCCGCGCTCGCCGATGCGATCGAGGCCGCCGCCGATGACAAGGACGTCCGCATCATCACCTTCCGCGGCGAGGGCCCCGATTTCGCGGCCGGCAACGACCTCGCCGACTTCATCGGGGCGCTTCCCGATGATCGAAGCGACATTCCCGTGTGGCGGCTGCTGCGAGCGCTCGCCGCGTGCGAGATCCCGCTGGTCGCGGCGGTGCAGGGCAATTGCGTCGGGATCGGCACCACCATGCTGTTGCATTGCGACCTGGTGGTCGCCGACGACAGCGCGATCTTCTCGATGCCGTTCGTCGATCTTGGCCTGGTGCCCGAAGCGGCGAGCTCGCTATTGCTTCCGCGCCTCGCCGGCCGCCGTCGCGCTGCGCGCTATCTGCTGCTGGGCGAACCGTTCGCGCTCGACGAGGCGCAAGCGATCGGGCTTGTCAGCCACAGCGCCGAGCGCGGGCAGCTGGAAGAGACGCTCAGCGGAGTCGTTGCGAAGCTCCTTGCCAAGCCCCCGGAAGCGCTTCGCCAGACCCAGAAGCTGCTCCGTCACGGCGCACGCGAGGAAATCCTCGAACGGATGAAGCTCGAAAGCGGGCTTTTCGCCGAGCGGCTTCAGTCGGCGGAGGTGAAGGAGGCGATCAGCGCGTTCTTCGAGAAGCGCCCGCCCGACTTCTCGCGCGCCTGAAATCAGCTCGCGTAATAGACCTTCCTGGACCGGGTGATGGTGACGGTTGGCCCATCGAACATCAGGAAATCGGGCGTCGTCGTGTAGGTCAGCGTGATCGTCTTGCTTTTGGTGGCCGCGTCGGTCGAAATGCTCGGCGTCAGCCCGGCCGCTGGGCCGAACAGCTTTCCGGTAATCACACTGGTGATCTGGGCATCCGTCGGAACCGTGCACACGCCCGCCGAACTCGGGGTGAGGCACAAGGTCGCATAGCGCGCCCCTTCGCCCAATGCGTGGTCGATGCTCGCTTGGGCTTCGAACAGCTGGCTGATCGTAAACGTCCCGTAGAGCAGACTAGCGAGGATCGGGAGCGCCAGCGCCAGTTCGACGGAACTCGCTCCCGCCTGGTCGCGGTGAAGTGTGTTCACGCGCTTCATCATTGGACTCGAAGCCCCGCATAACCTGAGACGGTCACCGAGCCATTGGCGTTACTGGTCGGGAAGAAGCGCAGCGTGAACATCGGCATGTAGGTGTTGGTGATCGTCACAGTGACGTAGCGCGAGTAGGTTTGGCCGCTCGAGCAAGTCGCATTGATTGCATTGCCGGTGGTGTTCGACGAGCTCGCCGTGCCGTTGCACTCGAGCTTGTAAGACACGTCGACGGTGCTGCCGGTGTAGCCAGCAGCGGTCGCCGCAGCGGTCGCTTCGGTCGAGACGTTGGTGTAATTGTTGGCGCTCTGCGTTTGCTGCACTTTCTCCATCGCGCGCTGCGCGGCATGCTCCAGCCGCAACTTCATGTCATAGGCGCGGCTGATATCCACCATTCCGACGAGAAGAGTGCCGAAGATGGGCGCGACAAGCGCCAACTCGATGACCGAGGCGCCCCGTTGGTCGGCGCGAAGCTGGCTGAAGGTCCGCATCATTCCACCAGCTTCACCACCCAGGCCGGCACGGTCTTGTTGTTCGTGCAAGCGGTTCCGTCGGGACGAGTCAGGCTGTTCTGCAGCGTCGAGCTACCGCTGATGGTGACCGTCCAGCTGACGATCATCGCGCAGTCGGTCTGGCCGGTCGAGCTGCCGTTCAACGTGACGTTGCCCTTGGGAAAGTAAAAGGCGCCGTCAAAAAAGGAGGTGCTGGACCCGTTGAACGTGTTGGCATTGTTCAGCGTGGCAGCGCTCGACTGGATGAACAGCATATCCTTGTAGGTGCCGCTCGTCGGCGCGTGAAGCTGCACGGTCACGTTACCATTGAGTGTGACCGAGCCCGGGTTGGTTCCGGTCAGGATGAAGGTCACGCCGCCCGTGGTCGGGCCGATCAGAGAGACGCTGCCGCCCGGGTTGAAGTTCGTGCTGTTGAGGTAATAGACGCCCGCATCCAAATAATAGACCGTGCTGCCGCTTGGCGAGAAGTCGTTGTAGCAACCCGCTTTGATGCGGTGCGTGACATTGGCACCGTTGCTGTTGGTGACCTGCCCAGCCGGGTTCGTATTGTAGGAATTGTTGGCATACGTATCGCACGTGACCGTCCCCGGAATGCTGGTCGAATACCCTTGATTCGCAAAGGGATCCGGCTCGGGCAGCTGGTAGGGCCGAATGTCGGTCGATCCATTGATGGTCGAGGGCATCCCACCGACCGACGCAACGGGAGTCGCCTTGAAGGTATAGGCAGCGCCGTTGGAAGTGATCGCGCTCGTATTGTTGACCGAATCCGAAATCGCGCCGCAGCCGAGGTTCGCGCTCGCGCTGCCGCCCATCGTGATCGATGGATCGGACGTGTTATTCAGGGCGACCAGGCAGTAATTGCCGGTCTGCACCCTGGTCGCGGTTGCAGTCGCCGTAATGGTCGGCGTCGTCGCCAGGACCGTTCCAGAGAAGGGCAAGCGCTGCGTTACCGACAGAGTTACCCGGACGGCTCTTGGGTCGGCGGTGTAAGATCCGGCGGTCGGCGGAGTGCTCGCCGAGCAGGTCAAGGTCGGCCAAACGCGGTTGTTCTTCTTTACATCGTAGCCGATCGGCGTTGCGTAGGTCGCCGTTGAATAGGCCGAGCAATTGTCGAGCGTCGTTCCCTCGGCAGCGGCATAAGCGCCGGCCAGCGCGGCGCTGTCCGCCATCCGCTGCATCTCGCGCTTCCACATCGCAAATTGGACGGTGTCGGTGGCAAGCCCGGCCGCGCCGACGATCGCTGGGAGTGCGGCGCCGGCAATCACCAGCGCGTTGCCGCCCCGGTCGCGCCATAGCTTCGTCAGGAATTTGAACATGTTCGCTTCGACCCCAGTCTGTCAGCGCTTTGGAGCGGGTCTAACGCCACTAGGGTAAGCGAAGCGTTCCGGACTTTGGTTAATCGCTGTTCACGACTTCCCTACTTTTGCCCTCCCTTGCGATCTTGTGTCTTATACCTATAATACAGCTTGATGTCCGCGGCGTTGACCGGCTTTCCCCATCGCCGCACAAGGGCAGCGAAAGGAATGGACTGATGGCGACCGAACCCGCAGCGGGCACGAAGACCGCGACCAAGCTCAAGCTCGACCCGCCGGAGGCGCTGCAGCCGGTCGGGCCGGCCGAGGCAGCGGGCCTCGTTCCGCTCAAGGCCGAGGAGACGACCGAGCTCGACAAGCGTGTCGGCCAGTTCGTCGACGAGCTCGCGGCGCTCGACAGCAACAGCCCCGAATTCGGCACGAAGGTCGACCATCTGACCGCGATGGGCCGCAAGGAGATCGCCGAGGCCGCCGGCGCTTCCAACCGCTTCCTCGACCGCCCGGTCAAGGCGATCGATAAGGACACCGGGATCGGCGCCGACCTCACGGAGCTTCGCCGCACCGTCGAATCGCTCGATCCCAAGGAAGCAACCAAGACCCGCAAGCTTCTCGGCATCATCCCGTTCGGAAACCGCGTCGATCGCTATTTCGACAAATATCGAAGCTCCCAGACCCACATTTCCAAAATCCTCAGCAGCCTTGGCAACGGCAAGGACGAGCTGCTGATGGACAATGCGGCGATCGACACCGAGCGCGCGAACTTGTGGAAGACGATGCACAAGCTCGAGCAGATGGTGCACATCTCCAAAACGCTCGATCAAAGGCTCGAGGACAAGGCCAATGAACTCGACGCGACCGACCCGGCCAAAGCCAAGGCGATCCGCGAGACCGCTTTATTCTACACGCGCCAGCGGACCACCGACCTGCTGACGCAAATGGCGGTCACGGTGCAGGGCTATCTCGCGCTCGACCTCGTCAAGAAAAACAATGTCGAGCTGGTCAAAGGCGTCGACCGCGCTTCGACAACGACGGTCGCGGCGCTGCGCACCGCGGTGACCGTCGCCCAGGCGATGACCAACCAGAAACTGGTGCTTGAGCAGATCAGTGCGCTGAACACGACCACTGCTGGAATGATCGATTCCACCGGCGAGATGCTGCGCACCCAGACCGGCGCAATCCATGAGCAAGCGGCATCGTCGACCATCCCGCTGGAGACGCTGCAGCGCGCGTTCCAGAACATCTACGATACGATGGACCAGATCGATCAGTTCAAGCTCCAGGCGCTCGGCAACATGAAGCAGACCGTCGACACGCTCGGCAAGGAAGTCGAAAAGTCCAAAGGCTACATCGCCCGCGCCGAGGGCGTGAACCAGGCGAAGCTTGGAGGAGGAGCCCCTTCACCGCTGACGCCAATCGAGGCCAAGTGACCGAAGTTACCAATAAAGTTGAGCGCGCCATCGCGCGCTTCGAGCGGGTTGCCCAAAGCCTCGACCAACGGGACGGGCCGGCGCGCGAAGCCGCGCGCCGCGAGCGGCAGCGGCTCAACACCGGGCTCGGCCGCACCGCAATAAAGGTCGTGATCGCTATCGCGCTCATCTGGCTGGCGACCGTCCTGGTCGGGCTGGTAAAGCCGATCGGCATGTTCGGCTTCCTCGCGGCGCTGCTGACGACCGCGGTGGTCGCAACCGTGCTCATCGCCCGCGGCGGCCGCCGGGCGGTGTCGGTGCCGGCGCCGTCGACCGACCTCCCCAACGGAGCGATGGTCGAGCGGTTCGATTCCTACATATATCGGACGCGCGGGGCGCTCCCCGCGCCTGCGCAAGCCGAACTGGACGCGCTGAGCGCGGTGCTTCCGCCGCTCAAGCAGACCCTCGAACGGCTCAATACGCTCGACCCCAATGCGCAGGACGCGCGGCGGCTGATGTCGATCCATTTGCCGGGCCTGATCGACCGCTACATGAATGTCCCCACCGCGTTTCGCCAGGAGCAGGACGGCGAGGGGAAAACGGTCGACCAGCGGCTGGCCGAAGGGCTTGCCGCCGGCCGCGCAGCGCTCGCCGAAGTATCGCAGCAGCTTGCCCGCGCCGACGTTTCGGCGCTCGAGACGCAGGGCCGTTTCATCCAGTCGCGTTATGGCGAGCAGCGCATCGAGAATGAGGATGCCCCAAGCACTTAGCGATTGCGCGCCGGGTCCACGCCGACCATGATAACGCACCGCTAACAGCGGCTGGAGCTGACCGGGGATGCAGCTTGCCTTGCCCAGTATCGAACAGCGGCTCGGCCGCGGGCTCCGGCTGCCGCCGGCGATCCCGCCCTTCAACACGCTCGGCTATCGGCTGTTCACTGGCCTTTGGCTAATCGTCTTCCTGCTCGCGGTGTCAGGACCGATCGCCGGCCTGTACTTGCGTTACAGCCAGCCGAAGAACAATTCGCAGCTGCTGCTCGGAAGCCGTGCCGGAATCGCGGTTTCGCCGCGCGACGCAACGCTGGTGAGATTCACCGTCGGTCCTGAAGCGGAAAATGCCGGCCTCAGGGCGGGCGACCGCCTCACCGCGATCTACGGCTTGCCGCTTCCGCCGAGCATGCCGTTCAACGAAGTCGCGCTTGCGAAACACGCCGACGACCCCGCGTACATCATGCTCGGCAACCTGCTGTTCAGCGCCGAGAATGCCGAGGTGCCGCTGACCGTTCGCGACCCCGACGGCAAGGTTCGGGACGTCACGGTCACCACTGGCGAACAGCATATCGATGACGGCGCGAGGGCGCTCGGCGTGTCGCCGAGAATGCTCGGCTTCATCGATCTTCTGCACGTGTTCGCCTACCCGTTCCTGCTGTGGGCGGCCTGGCTGCTCCATCGGCGCAATGCGCGCGACGCGGTCAGCTCGATCCTGTCGCTCGCGGTGTTGTTCACCATCGCCGCCGAGCAGCCTTCGTCGATTTTCCTGGCTCATTTTGGCGTCCCGCGCTGGCTCAACGTGGCGTTGTTCGATTTGGGCAATGTGCTGCTGCTGACCGGAATCCTGCTCTTCCCCCACGGCAATATCTCGTGGCGAAGAATTGCGCTCATCGCGTCGCTGCCGATCCTGATGTTCCTGCAGGGGACGCTCTACCAGACGTTCTTCGTCTCGTTCATGATCGTCACCGTACTGTCGCTGCTGCGCTGCCTGCGGCTGACGGAATCGAGCGAGCAGCGGCAGCAGATCCGCTGGGCGCTGCTGGGGATCAGCGGCTATGCGCTGCTGCGCTGCTTCTCGATCGTCGCCGACTATCTCAAATGGTCGGCCGGGAGCTTCGGCCACCAGCTGCTGATCGAGATGGGGGCCGGCATCAGCTTCGCTCTGGCCGTGCTGATTCTGCAGTTCGGGCTGCTCATCGCGCTTGTCCGCTACCGCCTGTACGACGCGGAATTCGTCATCAGCAAATCGGCCAACGTCGCGCTGATCACCATCGCTGTCGCAGCGGTGTTCGCCGGGACCGCCGACGGGCTCAAGCAGATCATCTATAATTACTACGGCAACACCAACAGCGAAGGCCCGGTGATCTTCGCCGCCGCTTTGTCGACGGTGTTGGTCAACCCGATCCAGGAGCGCGTCCAGCGCTGGTCCGAGCGGCGGTTCCAGAAGAACCTGTTCCTGCTGCGCGACGATCTTCCCGAAGTGGTTCGCGACATGCGCGAGACTGCGTCGCTTCGCGAGATGCTCGAGGAAATCCTCACGCGCGTCGACCGCGGCGTACGGGCAGTCCGCAGCGCGGCGATCGTCAACGGTTGTGTGCTCTGCAGCCGCGGCCTGACGATCGACGAAGTCGAAGCCTGGCGGGTGTCGATGTTCGCCCAGGACTATACCTCTGACATCTGCGAAGCGACCGACCGGCAATTCCCGATCCGGGTGCCGCTCATCCCGAGCTCCGATGACGAAGCGCCGATCGGCTTTTTGCTGGTTGGTCCTCGGCCGGACGGATCGATTATCAGCAAGGACGAGCAGAAAGCGCTCAAGGAAGTCTCGGAAGCGATCGCCCGCGCGATCCGCACGGTGATCAAGCGCGAGGCGCACGAAGCTCAGATTGCCGAGCTGATCACCGCCAATTCGCAGCGAATCGAAGCGCTTGAGGCGCTCCTCGCCGGCACTGGCCTGTCGCAGAAGCGGCCGCCGCGCACCGCATGACCCCGGGCGATTTATATCTTGGTTAATTGACCCCATTCAAATCTAAGCATAATTTGCAACCAAAGCGACACGAGGAATCGACTCGGCCGGCCCCTGATCAAGGGGAGCTGGGATTTTCGATCGACGGGGCAACACGAGGAGCTTTGATTATGCGCGGTAAGCTGATGCTATGGGGCGCAGCGATTGCAGCCACCCTGGGTTCGACTGCGGCACTGGCCAATGTGGTCGTCGTCAAGTCGCTCGGACCTTCCTCCAAGGCGTATCCGCCGGGCAAGACCTTCCCGGAAAGCGCAAAGATCAGCCTGCAGGGCGGCGACGTCCTCACGGTGCTCGGTCCAGCCAGCGCGCAGACCCTGCGCGGTCCTGGCCTATTCGACGCCAAGCAGGTCGCGCTCGCGTCCGCGGCGAGCCAGCGCGGCCGCTTCGGCGCGCTTCGCGCCGCGGAGATCACCCATAACCCGAGCGTTTGGGACATCGACGTCACGCAGAGCGGCAAGATCTGCGTCAACGACGCTTCGAAGCTCCAGCTGTGGCGTCCCGACACCGAGACCGAAGCGACCGTCGAGATTCGCGGCGATGACGGCACGTCGCAACAGCTGAGCTGGGCGGCCGGCAAGGCGCTGACGGCCTGGCCTTCGGCGCTGCCGATCAGGAACGGCGCGAGCTATTCGATCGAATGGCCCGACACCGGCGAGAAGAGCAGCATCGATTTCGTCTCGGTTCCCAAGGCGCCGGGCGACATTGTCGGCGCCGCGCAAGTGCTGATCGAAAACGGCTGCCAAAAGCAGCTCGACCTGCTGGTCGAGAGCGCGAGCAAGACCAAGTAGCTTAACCGATTACGTTTGCGGCCCTCAGGCGCTCGACCCCTCCAGGATCGACGCCGAGGGCCGCAAGCACATCCGCTGTATGCTCCCCGAGCGCCGGCGGCGGCAGATCGGCATCCATGCGTTCGCCATCGAAGCGAAGCGGCGATCCAACCATTGGCACTCCGGCGATCGTCTGCACCATCTGCCGATGCTGCGCCTGGACGTCCGTCAGAGCTTCGCTGATGCGATTGATCGGTCCGGCGGGGATGCCCGCTGTTTCGAGCTTGTCGAACCAATAGTCGGCCGGGCGAGCACGGATCGCGTCGGCGACGAGCCGGATGATCTCCGCGCGGTTGGCGATGCGCGCTGCATTGGTGCGGAATCGTTCGTCACTCGACCATTCGGGGTGGCCGGCAAGCTCGGCCAGCCGCGCGAACTGGCGGTCGTTGCCGACGGCGATCACCAGCGGCCGGTCCGAAGCCTCGAACGGCTGGTAGGGGACAAGATTGGGGTGGGTATTGCCCTGCCGGGGCGGATCGGCGCCCGAGACCAGGAAATTGGAAGCCTGGTTGGCGAGGATCGCGAGCTGCGTATCGAGCAGCGCCATGTCGATATGCGCCGCCTCTCCGGTTTTTTCGCGACGGTACAGAGCGGCCAGAATTGCAACCGCGGCGTACATTCCAGTGAACAGGTCGGCGACGGCAATACCGACGCGCAGAGGCCCGCCACCAGGCTCTCCGTCGGGGAGGCCGGTAATGCTCATCAGCCCGCCCATGGCCTGGATCATGAAGTCGTAACCGGCGCGGTCGGCATAAGGGCCATCCTGCCCGAAGCCGGTGATCGACGCGCAAATAAGCCGAGGGTCCGCCGCGCGCAACGACGCCGCGTCGAGGCCGAATCTTTTCAATCCACCGACCTTGAAGTTCTCGACGACGATGTCCGATTTCGCGGCAAGCTTTCGAACCAAGGCGGCGCCATCGGCCTGCGCAAAATCAATCGCCGCCGACTTCTTGCCCCGGTTGCAGCTTAGGAAATAAGCCGCGACGCGGCGATCGCCCTCGCCATGCCAGGGCGGCCCCCAGTGCCGCGTATCGTCACCAACACCGGGCCGCTCGACCTTGATCACCTCCGCGCCAAGATCGGCGAGCAATTGCGTGCACCACGGCCCGGCGAGCACGCGGCTGAGATCGAGGACCTTGATGCCCTCAAGCGGCTTCAATGCCGGCGCTTCCAGAAACGGCGGTCGGCAAGCACCGCGTGCGCCGCATTATGCCCCGGAGCGCCGGTCACGCCGCCGCCCGGATGCGCGCCCGATCCGCACAGGTACAGGCCCTTGAGCGGCATCCGATAATCCGCGGCGCCGATCATCGGGCGGGCGCTGAACAATTGGTCGAGGCCCATCTTGCCGTGGAAGATGTCGCCGCCGATCAGCCCGAACCGGCGTTCGAGGTCGAGCGGCGAATGGATCTGGCGGCCGATCACCGACTTGGCGAAGCCGGGCGCATGCGCTTCGACGGTGGCGATCACCTGGTCGGCCGCTTGGTCGCGCTCCTTGTCCCAGCTGCGGCCCGGTCCGAGGTCGTAGCGGAAATGCTGGCAGAACAGGCTCGCCACATGCTGGCCCTTGGGCGCGAGCGTGGAATCCAGCGTCGACGGAATCAGCATCTCGATGATCGGCTGCTTCGACCAGCCGTCGACCGCGGCGTCGAGCCAGGCGCGGTGCATATAATCGAGGCTCGGCGCCATGATGATCCCGGCGGTCAAATGATTGCCCTTCTTGGGCAGCACCGTGAACTTGGGCAGCTCGGACAGTGCAACGTTCATCCGGAAGGTTGCGCTTTCGCACTTCCAGGCGTGCATGCGCGCCTCGACGTCCGCGTCGACCGCACCGTGCGGCACCAATCGGTCGAACAGCAGCTTTGGATTGACCCCGGCGATGACGCTGTTCGACCGCCAGGCCTTCCCGCCAGCGACCACGCCCGCCGCCCGGCCCGCGTCGACGATCACTTCCTCGACCGGCGTGTTGAGGACGATGTCGACCCCGGCCTCGCGGCACGCCCGGGCCATCGCCTGGGTAATCGAGCCCATTCCGCCGATCGCATGGCCCCACGCGCCGGGCACGCCGGCGGCTTCTCCGAACAGGTGATGAAGCAGGACATAAGCGGTCCCCGGCGCCTGCGGCGAGGCGAAGTTGCCGACCACTCCGTCGAACCCGAACAGGGCCTTGGTCAGGTCGCCTTCGAAGTGCCAGTCGAGAATCTCGGCCGCGCTGCGCACCGCGAAATCGTGGACGATTCGAGTCTCCGCCAGCGACAGCCCGGCCATGTCCTTGCCGAGGCTGAGCAGCTTGGGAATCGCGCTGACCTTGGCGCCGGCGTTGGGCGGCGCGCGCAGCAGCCATTTCTTGAGTAGCCGGACGACCGTTTCGAGCTCCGCATGGTAGCGGTCATAGGCCTCGGCGTCGGCCTTGACGTGGCGGCCGATCTCCTTGCGCGTCAGCCCGTTGCGGCCGGACAGCAGATAATCGCCGTCGCCCGGCAGGAAATTGTCGGTCTTGCGAAGGACGACCTTAAGCCCGTGCCGCTCGAGCTGGAGGTCGCGGATCACTTTGGGGTTGAGCAGGCTGACCGTGTAGGCGGCGGCCGAATTGCGGAAGCCCGGCAGGAATTCATCGGTCACCGCCGCGCCGCCGACATTGCCGGCGGCTTCGAGCACCGCCACCTTCATGCCCTTGCGAGCGAGGTAATAAGCGCAGGTCAGGCCGTTGTGGCCGGCGCCGATGATGATTGCGTCGTGCAAAAACCCTCCCCGTCATTGCGAGGCCGCAACGCGGCCGCGGCAATCCACTAACGACTGCTGGATTGCTTCGCTACGCTTGCAATGACGATTTACCGCATCAGCACCAGTTCTTCGGCCATGGTCGGGTGCAGCGCGAAGGTGGCGTCGAAGTCCGCCTTCTTGAGCCTGGCTTTGACCGCGATCGCTGCCGCCTGGAGGATTTCGGGCGCGTCGGGGCCGATCATGTGCATTCCGACGATGCGGTCGGTCTCGCCATCGACCACCAGCTTGTAAAGCGAACGCTCGTCGCGTCCCGCAAGCACATTCTTCATTGGCCGGAAATCGGACGTGTAGGTCTTGATGCTTCCGAGCTTGTTGCGCGCCTGGCCTTCGGTCAGGCCCACGCCGGCGAGCGGCGGATGGCTGAACACCGCGCTCGGCACGCAGCCATAATCGACTTGGTGCGGCTTGTTGCCGAAGAAGGTGTCGGCGAAGGCCTGGCCCTCGCGGATCGCGACCGGGGTCAGCTGGATCCGGTCGGTGACGTCGCCGACCGCGAAGATCGATGGCACCGAGCTGCGGTTGTCGGAGTCGACCTTGACCTGGCCCTTGTCGCCAAGCTCGACTCCGGCGGTATCGAGTCCGAGCCGCTCAGTGTTCGGCTGGCGGCCAACCGCGAACAGGAGCTCGTCCGCCTCAATGTCGTCGCAACCGGTCATCGCGACGTGGAGCGACCCGTCGTCGCGCGCCTCGATTTTGTCGATCGTCGAATGGAACTTGAAGTCGATGCCCTTGCGCAGCGAAATCTGGATCAGCCGGTCGACGATCTGCTGGTCGTACTGCCGCAGGATCACGTCGGTCCGGTTGACCAGTGTCACCTGGCTCCCGAACTGGTGGAAGATCCCGGCGAACTCGTTGGCGATATAGCCGCCGCCGGCGATGACGATCCGCTTCGGCAGCTTGTCGAGGTTGAACACCTCGTTGGAGCTGATCGCATGCTCGATGCCCTCGATGTTGGGCATCACCGGCCGCGCGCCGGTCGCAATGAGGATCTTTTCAGCCGTGAACTCGCGGCCGCCGGCGAGCTTCACCGAATTCGGTCCGGTCAGCTCCGCGCGCTCATGGAAGATCGTCACATTGTGGTTGGTCAGCGTCTCCGTATAGGCGCTTTCGAGCCGCCCAACCTCGGCGAGCACATTGTCGCGCAGCACCGGCCAGTTGAACTGCTTCTTCGGCACGTCCCAGCCGAACATCGCCGCGTCGTCGAGATCCTCGGCGAAGTGCGCGCCATAGACGAGCAGCTTCTTGGGCACGCAGCCGCGGATCACGCAGGTCCCGCCGACCTTATGCTCCTCCGCAATGGCGACACGCGCGCCATAAGCGGCGCTGACGCGAGCAGCGCGCACGCCGCCCGAGCCCGCGCCGATCACAAACAGGTCGAAGTCAGCCATTAAACTCCCGCTCTTTCCATCAGCGCTCGCGTCGAAGCATCGAGCCTGTCTGCGTCGCCGCCTTCGGACAATTGCCGGGCGATCTGCTTGCCGAGCTCGACTCCGAACTGGTCGAACGGATTGATGCCCAGCAGCACTGCGTTGGCGAAGGTTCGGTGCTCGTAAAAGGCGATCAGCGCGCCGAGCGATCGCGCGTCGAGCCGCTCGAGCAGGATGGTCGCGCTCGGCCGGTTGCCGGGATAGCTCCGCTGCGGGTCGTCGCTCGACTGGCCGCGCATGAGCGCAGCGCCTTGCGCGAAGGCGTTGAGCAGAAGCAGCCGGTGATGCTCGGGATCCTGGTCGTCGTCGGCTTCCCGAACGGCGATGAATTCGACCGGCGTGAGCACGGTCCCCTGATGAAGCAATTGGAACACTGCATGCTGCGCGTCGGTGCCCGTTCCGCCCCAGGTCACCGGCGCGGTCGGATGCGCGACCGGCGACCCGTCGCTGGTCACCGACTTGCCGTTGGATTCCATCTCGAGCTGCTGGAGATAGAAGGGCAGCAGCCGCAGCCGCTCATCGTAAGCGAAGACTGCGCGGGTCTGGCAGCCGAGCTGCTCGACGTACAGCCGGTCGGCGAACGCCGCGATGAGCGGCACGTTCGCGTCCGGTTCGGCAAAGCGGAAATGGCGGTCCATCTCGGCCGCGCCCTCGAGCAGCGCCTCGAATGCGTCCCAGCCAAGCGCAAGCGCGGCGGTGACGCCGACCGAGCTCCACAGCGAGTAGCGGCCGCCCACGCCCTCGCCGAACTGGAGCACGCGAGTTTCGTCGATCCCCTGCTCGACCGCGGCTTCGGGCTTGGCGGTCACGGCGATCAGCCGCCCGTCCGGGTCGTCGACACCAGCCGCGCTCAGCCACCCGCGCGCCGCGTCGAGATTCGTCAGCGTCTCGAGGGTGGTGAAGGTCTTCGACGCGACGACCACCAATGTCGTTGCCGGGTCGAGCGGCTTCACAGCGTCGTCGAACGCCGCGCCGTCGATGTTCGACAGGAAACGCACGTTGAGGCTGGCCGAACGGCGGCCGAGCGCGTCGACCAGCAGCGCCGGGCCGAGCAGTGAGCCGCCAATGCCGATGTGGAGGATGCCGCTAACGTCGCCGAATGCGCCGGCCTCGATCGCGTCGATCAGCGCGCGCATGCGCTGCCGGCGGTCGCTCGACAGGTCGACCTCGTCCGGAGCGCCGCTGCCGCGCTCGGCGACGTGGGTCGCCGGCCGCCCCTCGCTTTGGTTGACGATATCGCCCGCAAACAGCGCATCGCGGGCCGCGGCGAAGCCCGCCTGCTCCGATCGCGCAAGGAAATTCCCGATCCACGCCTGGTCGAGATGCGTCTTGGACCAGTCGAAATAGAGGCCCGCCGCCTCGAAGCTTAGCCGGCTCAGCCGGTCGGGCTCTGCGGCGAACAGCTCGTCGAGCCGCATGATCGAAGCTTGCGTCATCGCCGCCGGACATAATGACGCGCTCGCCAATTGCCACCCTGGTTCACTTGACCTTGCCGGCTGGCGCGGAAACAAGCGGCACGATGAGTTTGCCCCTGAAGCGCCGAGGCCGGCAGGCCAAAGGCGCGCCAAGCGAGAAAAAGGAAAGCGTGGGCGAGCTCCTGCGGTTCGTGCTGACGCTTGCGTTGCTTGCCTGGATGCTCCGCAGCTTCATCGTCGCTCCGTTCAGCATCCCCTCGGGCTCGATGCTTCCGACGCTCTACATCGGCGATTATCTGGCGGTCGCCAAATGGCCCTACGGCTATTCGCGCTACAGCTTCCCGTGGGGTTTCCCGCCGTTTGAGGGTCGCTTTCTGACCCATTTGCCCAAACGCGGGGACGTCGTCGTGTTCCGCCACCCGAATGAGGACAATGACCTGATCAAGCGGGTGATCGGCCTGCCCGGCGATACCGTCGAGGTTCGCGACGGTCGCCTGATCCTCAACGGCCGCATCGTCCAGCGCCAGCCGCTCACGCCATTCAAGATGCCAGTGACCGCCAACAGCCCGTGCAAGACGGTTCCGCCGGCCGTCCCGTTCGTCGCCAGCGCGTCAGGTCGGGCTTACTGCCTGTACCCGGCCTATCGCGAGACCTTGCCCGGCGGCCCCGCCTACGCCGTCCTCGACCAGGTCGATCACGGTCCCGCCGACGACTTTCCAGCGGCGCGCGTGCCCGCCGGGCACGTGTTCCTGATGGGCGACAATCGCGACGACAGCCTCGACAGCCGCTTCGCCGGCTACGAAGGGGGGATTGGCATGGTTCCTGTCGACCATCTGATCGGCCGCGCGATGGTCACCTTCTGGTCGACCGACGGCAGTTCGTCCTACTGGAAGCCGTGGACCTGGTTCACCGCGCTCCGCGGCGCGCGCATCGGCAATAGTTATACCGGAGATGCCGAATGAGCGCCGATGTAAAAGCCTTCGTTCGCGACCGGCTCGGCTATGATCCCAAGGATCTCGGCCTGTTCGAGCTCGCGCAAGAGGTCAGCCCGGGTCTTACCCTGGTGAAAC
>JAZJZB010000085.1:17443-21346 GCA_040390085.1 Pseudomonadota bacterium
GGGCCGAGCTATGAGCGGCTCGAGTTCCTCGGCGACCGGGTGCTCGGCCATGTCATGGCGCGCACCCTCTATGAGCGGCACCCGGACGAGCCGGAAGGCTATCTTTCCCGTCGCTACAACGTGCTGGTGGCGCGCGAGACCTGCGCCGAGGTCGGCCGCGAGCTTGGCATCCCGATGCTCGTGCGCCTCGGCCGCCAGGCCCGCGAGGACCATGCGAGCCAGAGCGAGAATGTCGTCGGCGACGTCGTCGAAGCGCTGATCGGCGCGCTGGTGATCGACGGCGGCCTCGAAGCCGCGGAGCGTTTCATCCTCAATATCTGGGAGCCGCTGCTTGCTGATCAGCGCAAGGCGCCGCTGCATCCCAAATCGGCTTTGCAGGAGCTGGCGGCGGCGAAAGGCGTGAAAGCACCGCTGTACGAAGTGGTTTCGCGCACCGGCGCGCATCATGCGCCCAAGTTCACGATCAAGGTGTCGGTGTCCAAGCTTGGCGAAGCGACCGCCGAAGGCACCAGCAAGCAGGATGCCGAAACGGCCGCCGCAGCGGCGCTGCTCGCGCAGCTGCAATGACCGAGGCGAACACCCGCGCCGGGTTCGTCGCGGTGATCGGCGCGCCGAACGCGGGCAAATCGACGTTGGTCAATGCGCTCGTCGGGCAGAAGGTGGCGATCGTCAGCCCGAAGGCGCAGACCACGCGCGCCCGGCTGATGGGCATCGCCCTTGCCGGCCAAACGCAGATCCTGCTGGTCGACACGCCGGGGATTTTCGAACCGCGGCGGCGGCTCGATCGGGCGATGGTCGCCGCCGCCTGGACCGGCGCGCAGGACGCCGACCTGATCCTGCTGGTGATCGATGCAACGACCGGCGTGAATGGGCCAGCGGAGCGGATC
Source organism: Pseudomonadota bacterium (assembly GCA_040390085.1). Lineage (GTDB taxonomy): Bacteria > Pseudomonadota > Alphaproteobacteria > Sphingomonadales > Sphingomonadaceae > Sphingomicrobium. The sequence goes on from JAZJZB010000085.1 coordinate 18,331, forward strand.
ATCGCTTCCCTTGGCGACCGGCACCATCCGCTGATCCTCGCGCTCAACAAGATCGACCTGGTCAACAAAGCCGCTTTGCTCGGCCTTTCGGCGGAGCTCACCGACCGGCTCAACCCGGACAAGGTGTTCATGATCAGCGCCGCCCAGGGCGACGGCGTCGCCGACGTCAAGCATGCGCTGACCGAGGCGATGCCCGAAGGTCCGTGGCTCTACCCGGCGGACGAAGTCTCCGACGCCACCGACCGGATGATCGCCGCCGAGCTGACCCGCGAGCAGATCGTCAACCAGCTCCACCAGGAGCTGCCCTATGCGACCGCGGTCGAGACCGAGACGTGGGAGGACCGGCCCGACGGCTCGACCGAGATCCGCCAGCAGATCCTGGTCGAGCGCGACAGCCAGAAGGCGATCGTGATCGGCAAGGGCGGGCAGCGGCTGAAAGCGATCGGCGCCGCGGCGCGGGCGGAGATCGCCGAGCATCTCGGCCGGCGAGTGCACCTTTATTTGCACGTGAAAGTGAACCCGAAATGGGACGAGGACCGCGGCCTCTATCGCGAAATCGGCCTCGAGTGGGCCGACTAGGATTCCTCCCCTGCAGTTGCAGGGGAGGGGGACCGCCGAAGGCGGTGGAGGGGCCCCTCCGTCGCGCTTCGCGCGCCACCTCCCCTCGAAATGGAGGGGAGGAGATCAACCCAGCACTTCCTCGACCCACGAAGGCACCAGCTCGCTCGCCCTGCCCGTCCGCGACTCATCGAACATGAAGCTGCCAAGGCTCGGCTCCAGGTTCATCTCCAGTGTCCTGGCGCCGCGGTAGCGCGCCGACTGCACGAATCCCGCGGCGGGATAGACCGCGCCTGAAGTGCCGATCGACACAAACAGGTCGCACCGTTGAATCGCATCGTCGATCCGCTCCATGTCGTAGGGCATCTCCCCGAACCAGACGATGTCCGGCCGGACCCGTCCCTCCACCCCGCATCGCGGACATATGGCTGCCTCGCCCATCGGCCCAGTCCAGGCGAACCGCTCGTCGCAGGCAAGGCACCAGCCCCTGGTCAGCTCGCCGTGCATGTGCAGCAGGCGCTTCGACCCGGCGCGCTCGTGCAAATCGTCGACATTTTGCGTGACGAGCAGCAGCTCGCCCGGCCATTCGGCGTCCAGCCGCGCAAGGGCGCGGTGCACCGCATTGGGCTCGACCGTGGCGAGCCTCGCCCGCCGCGCGTCATAAAATTCATGAACCAGCGCCGGGTCGCGCCGAAATGCTTCGGGCGTCGCAACATCTTCGACCCGGTGCCCCTCCCACAGCCCGTCGGCCCCACGGAAGGTCGCGAGCCCGCTGTCCGCCGACACGCCGGCGCCGGTCAGGATGACGATGTTGCGGATGTCCATCACCCAATCCTAAAGACGGAATCGCGATGAGCGAAGGCAGTATCCGTGTCGGGATCGGCGGCTGGACCTATCCGCCCTGGCGCGGCCTGTTCTACCCCGACAAGCTGCCGCAGAAGCAGGAGCTCGAATATGCCTCGCGCCGCCTCGGCGCGATCGAGATCAACGCGACCTTTTACGGCCGCCAGAGCCCGAAAAGCTGGGCCGCGTGGGAAAAGGTCGTGCCCGATGACTTTCAGTTCGCGGTGAAGGGTTCGCGCTTCTGCGTCACGCGCTCGAAACTTGCCGATGGCGCCGAGGGGATCGGCAATTTTGTCGCGCAAGGTTTTTCCGCGCTCGGCCCCAAGCTGGGGCCAATCCTGTGGATGTTCGACAAGCGCCGCAAGCTCGACCTCGACGACATTGCCGGCTTCCTGAAGCTGCTTCCACGCGAGGTGGATGGCGTTCGCCTCCGCCATGCGCTGGAACCACGCAACGACAGTTTCCACGACGAGAAGTTCTTCGATCTATGCCGCGACCACGATGTCGCAATCGTCTTCAACGATGACGACGAATTCCCGTGCATCGACGCGGACACCGCAAGCTTCCGCTACGCGCGGCTGCAGCGGATGAGCGAGGAAGTGCCGACCGGCTATGACGGCAAGGCGCTCGACGCTTTCGCGAGCCGCGCCCGCAAATGGAGCAAGGCGGGGCGCGATGCTTACATTTTCATGATCAACGGCGCCAAAGTGCACGCTCCAGCCGCCGCGCTGTCGCTGCAGGAACGGCTAGTTTAATTTGCATTAACCAAAATAATCTGCTCAGCCGGCGCCGGGACGACGCTGCACTCGCTGACGTCACGTCGCCGCTGCGACGCCGTTCCTCAGGAAGCGGAAGCGGAGGGCTTTCCGCGCAATTGGGGAGCAACACATGCGTAAACTGATGCTGGCCGCGCTCAGTGCGGCCGTAATGATCGTTTCTGCGCCGGCGATGGCTCAAGACAGTTCCGTAAAGACCGGGCCCTTCTGGCAGGCGGCGCGGATCTATGTCGAAGACGGTCAGTTCGAGAACTATATGGACTACCTGACAAAGACTTGGGCAAACCAGCAGGAATATGCGAAATCGCAGGGATGGCTGCTCGAATATAATATCCTGAGCAGCGTAAATCCGCGCGATGGTGAGCCGAACGTCATCCTGCTTACCCGGTTCAACGATTTTCCGTCGGCGGCCGAGGTCGAGCGTCGCTCTGATTTGATGAACCAGCACATGAAGCTGACCGACCGCAGCGCCGCGGCGGCGAGCGGCGATCGCATCAAGATGCGCAAGCTGATGGGCAGCGCGCTCTATCGTGAGATGTTGAAGAGGTAATCTCCCGTATTGCGATGGCGGAGCGCGGCATGATTGCGCGGCGCTCCGCCTTTCGCCATGACAATTCTGAATGCGCACCGCCGACCAGCCGATCCGTCTCAGCCTGATCGCGCCCAACGGGCGGATGGGACAGGCGATTGCCGCCGCGGTTGCTGACGATCCCGGCTTCGCGCTCGACCAGGATCATGGCGATGTGCTGGTGGACTTCTCGGCGCCCGCAGCGCTCCAGGCCAGCCTCGATCGCGCCATATCGGCCGGAGTCCCGATTTTGATCGGCACGACCGGGTTG
>JAZJZB010000085.1:21356-27249 GCA_040390085.1 Pseudomonadota bacterium
GGCGTGTCGGCGGCGGTGTTTGCCAGCCGCTTCGCAGCGCTGCGCGCGGCCAATACCTCGGTCGGCGTGGCGCTTCTCGCCGAGCTGGTCGAACGCGCTGCGGCGGCGCTCGGCCCGGAGTGGGATATCCAGATTTCCGAAACGCATCACCGCAAGAAGGTCGACGCCCCGTCCGGGACTGCCTTGATGCTCGGTGAAGTCGCTGCGCGCGGTCGTGGCGCTGGCGCGGTCGGTTACGCTTCGCTGCGCGGAGGGACCGTCGCCGGCGACCATGACGTCCTGTTTCTCGGTCCGGACGAGCGGCTGATCCTGTCGCACCGCGCCGAGAACCGGATGATCTTCGCCCGTGGCGCGCTCGCCGCGGCGCGCTTCCTCGTCGGCCAGCCGGCCGGCCTCTATTCGATGCGGGACGTGATCGGCGCCCTGTGAACAAGGCCGAAATTTTCGAATTCTTCCGCCGGCTGGCCGAGGCGAACCCGTCGCCGACGACCGAGCTCGAATCCGACAATCCCTTTCAGTTGCTGGTCGCCGTCGTGCTGTCGGCGCAGGCGACCGACGTCAGCGTGAACATCGCCACGCGCCCGCTCTTCCAGTGCATCAAGACGCCGCGGCAGATGCTTGAGCTTGGCGAGGATGATGTGCGCGACGCCATCAAGACCATCGGCCTGTTCAACACCAAGGCGAAGAATGTCATCGCGCTCAGCCGGGCGCTGATCGACAAATACGGCGGCCAAGTACCGTGCACGCGCGAGGAGCTCCAGTCACTCCCCGGAGTGGGCCGCAAGACCGCCAACGTCGTGCTCAACACCGCGTTCGGCGAAGAGACGTTCGCCGTCGACACCCACGTCTTCCGAGTCTCCAACCGCACCGGCCTCGCGCCGGGCAAGACCGTCGACGAGGTCGAAGCCAGGCTCGAGAAGCTCATCCCGCAGCCCTTCCGGCGCGACGCGCACCACTGGCTGATCCTGCACGGCCGCTACACCTGCAAGGCGCGGCTGCCCGAATGCTGGCGCTGCCCGGTGATCGACCTGTGCCGGTATAAACCGAAGACTCCGCCGCCGGAGGAGCGGGCTAAGTCCAGCGCCGCTCGAAGCGCGAGCCGAGCGTCGTCAACAGCTCGTACTGCGAAAGTCCCGACTCCTTCGCCGCCGAAGGCAAGTCGTAGTCGATCTCGACCCACTCGCCTTCCTTGAGGTCAGGCGCGGCGTCGCAGGCGACCGCGATCAGGTCCATCGACACCCGGCCGAGCACTGGAAGCGCAAATTCGCCCGCAAACGCCGAGCCGTGTGACGAGAAGCCGCGCAAGTAACCGTCGGCGTAGCCGATGTTGAGGATCGCGGCTTGGGTGTTCTCTTTCGCAGTGAAGGTCGCGCCGTAGCCGCAAGTTTCACCGGCCGGAATGGTTCGCCGCTGTATGACCTGCGCCTCGACCCGCGCCACCTGGCGGATATTGCCCTCGCCTTCGGGGCGCGGAATTCCGCCGTAAAGCGACAGGCCTGGCCGGACGAGGTCGAAGCTGTAGTCGCGTCCGAGCAGGATCCCGGCGCTGTTGGCGAAGCTGTAGCGCTTGGCCGAAACCACCGAAGTCACGGCCCGGAAACGCTCCAGCTGCATGCCGTTTAGCGGGCTGTCCTCGTCGGCGCAGGCGAGATGGCTGTGGAGCGTGTCGATCGCGAGGCCGTCGAGCAGTGCGATCTCGGTCGGGCCCAGCCCCAGCCGGTTGATCCCGGTGTCGATCATCACGTCGCACGGTCGGCCCGGCGCGATCTCCTTCCAGCGGGCAACCTGCTCGGCCGTGTTCAGGCAGGGCCGCGCCGGCACCCGCAGCGCGGCTTCCACATCATCCGGTCCAACGCCGTGGAGAACCACCAGACTCACGCTCTCGGGCAGATTGCCGAGCTGCTCGGCCTCCATCCAGGTCGACACGAAGAAGTCGCGGCAGCCGGCCTCGATCAGCGCTTCCGCGGTCTCGCGCGCACCCAGGCCATAGCCGTCCGCCTTGACCGCTGCGCCCGCGGCAACGCCTGCGCGCTCGGCAAGCCAGCGCCAGTTCGACTGGATCGCGGAGGCGTCGACGGTAAGGCGCAGCGGGCGGTGCATCGAAGCGCGTTAGGGCCGTCATTGCGAGGAGCGCAAGCGACGAAGCAATCCACAACGCCGCTAGATTGATTCGCTACGCGCGCAATGACGACGCCGCCGCCTCCCAATTGCGCCCGTCGAACTTTTCGACGGCAAGCTCCACCGGCTCATCCAGGCAATTGGCATTGACGCTCCACGCGTCAGGGTGCGAGCGCGGCTGGTAGAAGCTCTTCACGCCGCAATGGCGGCAGAAGAGATGCTCCGCGGCGCCAGTCCCGAAGCGATAGCTGCTCAGCGCATCGCGGCCGGTCAGCAGCTGGAAGCGGTCATGCGGCACAACCAGGTGGAGGAAGCCGGCCATCCGGCACACGGAGCAATTGCAGTCGAGCGCAGGGACCGGCGGCTCCGGCATTTCCGCCTCGAACCTGACCGCGCCGCAGTGACAGCCGCCTGAAACCTTCATTCAGTCGACGTAATGCGGCTCCGGGCGCTCGTATAGTTCTTCGTAATGGACCAGCGCTGGCTTGGGCCCGAATGGAACCGGCTGACCGCCGCGAAATGCCCATTCGCCACGGTCGCAGTCCTGCGCACTCACGTAGCCGTTGATGTAGAAGCGCCGCTTGTGCGTCGAGCAATTGGTCCCGGATCCGTGCACCAAATAGGGGCTCCACAAGGCGAAGTCGCCTGGCTCGAGCACCAGCTCGATGGCATCCTTGGCCGAAACGCCGACGTCGGCCAACGCGGCATCGTTCATCGCCGTGCCGAGCGCCTTTTTCGAGCAGTCCATGCCGAGGTCGCCGCGCGCGTGGCTGCCGGGAATGAACCGCATCCCGCCTGAGCGCGGCCCGTGAGGGTCGATCGCCAAGCCGGTCTGGACGTAGGAATCGGCGAGGTTGCGATAGGCTGAAGCAGGCCTGCGCGAGCGACTGTCCTGGTGCCAGGCAAATTCGCCGATCGTGCCCGGCGCCTTCCAGTGGAGCTGATTGATGATCTGCTTGAGTTCGGAACCGATCAGCGGTTCAAGGAGCCGGGCGACGCGCCTGTCGAGCCGGAGGCGGTTGAGCACGGCTTGATGATAGGACGGCCACTGGACCATCCGCACCAGCGGCGCGCCGTCTGCGCCGGACGCGACGTTGTAGAAGAGGTTGCCGTGCCGGAAGCTGCGCCCATGCGTGGCGCCTTCGGCATAGACCTGGTCTGCGGCGGCGGCGATCGCGGCGATTTCATTTCGACTGAACAGGCCGCGCACAACTGCGTAGCCATCGCGCAGATAGTCGGCGACATGGTCCTGGTCGACGGCGCGGCCAGCGACCTTCAGCGGCTGTGAAACACTCACGGAGTAACTCCCGCCCCCCGGGCACGATACAGCAACTCGTTGAGATTTACAGCATTTTTAACGTCATTCCACCGTAACGCTCTTGGCGAGATTGCGCCGCTGGTCGACGTCCGTGCCCTTGAGCACCGCGACATGGTAAGCCAGCAGCTGCACCGGCACGGCATAAACCAGCGGCGCGATCAACGGATTCGCTTCGCAATTTGCGCCCATTGCCCGGGATTGAGGATCATGGCGGTCGGGCGCCCGCGATCGAATATGAATCGAACACGATCGGTGCGCGGGCCTTCGATGAGAAAATCCCGGGCCGCCACGGGCACCAAAGTGTTTCCCGCCTCCGCAAAGAACAGCCCGCCCATCCCCGTCAGGCTTGTGCGAAGCTGCGCCCCATCGCGCCTTACGGCGACGCGTGCACCTGAAGGAAACTCATAGGTGCCGATCAGCCTGTCTAGATCTGAAAGCGAAACCTGGATCGGCGCGGTGGGCAGCACGGGATCCTGCGGAGGCACGCTCGCCAGTATCGCGTCCCACGCCACCTCCGACGCAATCGTGCTCAAGTCGATCGCCGGAAGCGCTGGGTTATCGACCTCCGACGTCGTCACGGCGAATAGCACGTCACCGTCCTCGATCGTGCTGTAAGGCTGGATGCCGCGCGCCATCGAGCCATGCACCTGGATTGCCAGCCGCTGCAGCTCGCGGACCTCGAGTTTCTGGTTGGTGACGACGAGCGTCACCGTCGTGTTGCTGGAGAGCGTAGCCTCCTCGTCGCTGACAGCACTCGGCGCAGCGCCTGCGCCAAGCTGAGGAAGGCGACGCGCCAACGCTTCGCCAATGGTGCCGCAATCCTTTTGCGACGGAGCATAGGAGCAACGGACGACCCGCCCCCGCCGATCGACCACCGCGCCAAGAGCATTGACCACGGTGAACACGGCGATCTTGGTCGGTCCGATCTGGCGGAATGCGCCGCCTTGCCCTGAATGCGGCCAATCTGCCCGACCAGCTCCGGCATCGGCGAAGAAAAAGCCTTGCATGGCCGACCGACCTGCCCCGCGCGGCCCCAGTGGAAAGCGCCCTTCAAGCGCGGAGTTGAGGGCAGCTTTTCCCAACGCTTCGTCAGGTGTCACCGTGGACAAGCGCCGCCCATAAATGTCGTAGATGATCGCGCCGGGGAAAATCGCTGCCGACTGCCATTGCCCATCATGCACCCGCTTAGGCTTGAGCGCGGCCGCTGCTCCGGTCGCGGCGGCAAGCCCATAAGCTGACCCTCCGGAGAAAACCACGCCGTCAAGCCAGCGATCGCGACGGCCGAGTCGCAGCGAGTCGGTGAAAATCGTGCCCGGCGCGCCGCCGCGCACATCGACTACGCCCATCACCTTGTCGGGAAAATAGAAGACCGTCGTTCCCGTCGGCCCTTCATCATATTCGGCGACGCCGATCCGCAAGCCGGGAAAATCGAACGTCAGCGCCGGTCCATCGAAAGCGACGCGCGGCACCAAGGGCGGGTTTTGTGCTGCGGCTGTAACTGCGAAGGCCGCTCCCAAAAAAGCGGCCAATATTCCGCGCACATAATGTTTGAACATGCCGTCCCCCCATTCCCTCACTCGACGGTGACACTCTTGGCCAAATTGCGCGGCTGGTCGACGTCGGTGCCTTTGAGCACTGCGGTGTGATAAGCGAGCAGCTGCACCGGTACCGCGTAAACCAGCGGCGCGATCAGCGGATGGACCTCGGGCATTTCGATGGTCGCCATGCAGCCCTCGCCCGCTTCGGCAATGCCCCTCGCGTCGCTGATCAGCACGATCTTGCCGCCGCGCGCGCGGACCTCCTGCATGTTGCTGACCGTCTTTTCGAATAGCGGCCCCGATGGAGCGATGACGATCACCGGCACGGCATCGTCGATCAGCGCGATCGGCCCGTGCTTCATCTCGCCGGCGGCATAGCCTTCGGCGTGGATGTAGCTGATCTCCTTGAGCTTCAGCGCGCCTTCGAGCGCCATCGGATAGTCCGGCCCGCGGCCGAGGTAGAGCACATCTCGCGCCGGCACGATCAGATGCGCCATCGCCGCAATCTCGTCATCGTGGCCGAGCGCCGCGTTGAGCGCCGCCGGCGCCTCCTGCAGGTGGCCGACGATGTCGCGCTCCTCATCGGCGCTCAGCCGTCCCTTGGCCCGCGCCAGGTTCGCGGAAAGCGCCGCGAGCACTGCAAGCTGGCAGGTGAAGGCCTTGGTCGAAGCGACGCCAATCTCCGGCCCTGCGTGCGTCGGAAGCAGCAGGTCAGCCTCGCGCGCCATCGAGCTGGTCGGAACGTTGACGACGACGGCGATCCGCTGCTGCTCCGCGCGCGCATGGCGCAGTGCGGCCAGCGTGTCGGCGGTCTCGCCGGATTGGCTGATGAACAGCGCGAGCCCGCCAGGCTCGAGCACCGGCTGGCGGTAGCGGAACTCGGAGGCGACATCGATGTCGACCGGCACCCGGGCGAACT
>JAZJZB010000085.1:27259-37498 GCA_040390085.1 Pseudomonadota bacterium
ATAATAGCTCGTTCCGCACGCGACGATCGTCACCCGGTTGACGGTTGCAAGGTCGAGGTCGCCGGTCGGGAGCGCGACCACGCCTTCGAACGGGCGGACGTACGATTGGAGAGTCTGCGCAACCACGATCGGCTGCTCGAAAATCTCCTTCTGCATGTAGTGGGCGTAATTGCCCTTCTCGACCGGCGCCGACGAAGCGCCGGACTCGACGATCTCGCGCTTAACTGGCTGGTTGTCGCGGTCGAAAATCTCGATCTTCTCGCGGCGAACGACCGCCCAGTCGCCCTCGTCGAGGTAGGCGATGCGCTGGGTCCACGGGGCGACCGCCAAAGCGTCGGAGCCGAGGTAATTCTCGCCGTCGCCGTAACCGACCGTCAGCGGAGCGCCCATCCGGGCGCCGATGATCAAATCGGGATGGTCGCGGAACAGGATTGCAATTGCGAACGCGCCCTGGAGCCGTGGAAGGACTGCCGCGACGGCGTCCTGCGGCGAAGCGCCGCCCTCGACTTCGTGGGCGATGAGATGGCCAACCACCTCGGTATCCGTCTCGCTCTCGAACTTGCGCCCTTGGGCGATCAGCTCGTCTCGCAGCGGCTTGAAATTCTCGATGATCCCGTTGTGGACCAGCGCGACCCGTCCGACGATGTGCGGATGCGCGTTGCCGACGGTGGGCGCGCCGTGGGTTGCCCAGCGGGTGTGGGCGATGCCGGTGATCCCCCGAAGCGGATCGGCGGCGAGCTCACGCGCCAGATTGTCGAGCTTGCCCTCGGCGCGGCGCCGCTCGAGCCGGCCCTCGTTGATCGTGCAGATTCCAGCGGAATCATAGCCGCGATACTCGAGCCGCTTGAGGCCATCGAACAGCCGCTGAGCGACGTCCGTCTTGCCGACGATTCCGACAATTCCGCACATGTTACTCGGCCGCTTTCCGAGTCATGCGCTCGCGGAAGCGGCGGGCCCAGCCGGCAAGGCCCTTCTGCTCGCTGCGTTCGACTGCCAGGCTGTCGGGCTCGACGTCTTCGGTAATGACCGAGCCGGCGCCGACGATAGCGCCCTCGCCGACCGTCACCGGCGCGACCAGCGCGGTGTTGGAGCCGATGAATGCGCCAGCGCCGATCACCGTCCGGTACTTGCCGAACCCGTCATAATTGCAGGTGATCGTCCCGGCGCCGATGTTCGCCCTGGCGCCGACCGACGCGTCGCCGACGTAGGACAGATGGTTGACCTTCGCGCCCTCGGCCACGTCGGCCTTCTTGAGCTCGACGAAATTGCCGACCTTGGTGTTGGCGGCAAGGCGGGTTCCGGGCCGGATCCGCGCGAACGGGCCGATGCTCGCCCTCATTCCGATCGTCGCGCCCTCGATGTGGCTGAAGGCGTGGATCGTCGCCCCATCGGCGACTGCGACTCCTGGGCCGAACACCACATGGGGTTCGACCGTCACGTCGCGTCCAAGCCTCGTATCATAGGCAAACCAGACGCTTTCCGGGTCGATCAGGGTCGCGCCCTCGTCGAGCACCTGCTCGCGCCGGCGGCGCTGCCATTCGAGCTCGAGATGGGCCAGCTCGGCGCGGCTGTTGACGCCAGCTGCCTCATAGGGATCGCCCTCGATGACCACCGCCTCACGCCCCTCGGCGGCGGCGACGTTGACGATGTCGGGCAGGTAATATTCGTGCGCCGCATTGTCGTTCCCGACTTCGCCGAGCCAACGGAACAGGTCGGCCGCGCGCACCGCCATCATCCCCGAATTGCAAAGCGTGACCGCGCGCTCCTCCTCGGTCGCATCGCGATATTCGACCATCTTGGCGATGCGGTCGCTTTCGCCGAGGATGATCCGGCCATATTTGGCGGGGTCGGCGGGATGCGACGCAAGGACCACGACGCCCGGGCCGTCGCCGCCGTCGAGCCGGTCAATCATCCGCCGCAATGTCTCGGCCTCGACGAACGGCGTATCGCCGTAAAGAATCAGCACTGGCCCGTCATAGCCGGCGAGCGCGCCGGCGGCCTGCTGGACCGCATGGCCGGTGCCCTTCTGTTCGGCCTGGACGGCGATCGCGACGTCGCGGCCGGAAATCGCCGCCTCGACCTGCTCGCGGCCCTTGCCGACGACGACCACGCGCTTGTCGGCGCCGAGCGCGTCGACGCGGTCGAGCAGGTGCAGCAGCAGTGGTCGGCTGGCGATCGGGTGGAGCACCTTGTGGGTGTCAGAACGCATCCGCGTGCCTTGGCCAGCGGCGAGGATGACGACTGCAAAACGGCGCTGGTCGCTCATTGGGTGGGCAATGGCATGGAGGCACTTCTCGCGCCAGAGGGATCACAAACGAAAACGGGCGGCCCCTGATGGGACCGCCCGAAGCTCAAAGCACTGAAGAAGCGCTTAAAAGACGTTCATATAATATTCGTTGCCGACGAAGCCCATCTTCTGGACGTGCGACTTCTTGGTGACCGCAAGCACCTGGTCGACGATCTCGTAGCGGGCACTCGCGTCCGGCTGGAGGTGAAGCTCCGGAACCGGGTTCATCTGCTGGGTGGCGTCGAGGTAGGCACGAAGCTGGTCCATCGTCACCGCCGAGCCGTTCCACAGGACCTGGTCCTGCGCGTTGATCGACAGCGTGTTCTTGACCGGGTCGATCGGCGGCGGAACGTTCCGCGGATCGTTGACCGGGAGGTCGAGCTTCACCGCGTGCGTCTGGATCGGGATGGTGATGATGAACATGATCAAGAGAACCAGCATGACGTCGATCAGCGGCGTCACGTTCACGTCCAGCATCGGTTCGCCGGAAGTGTTGTCACTGGTGGTTTGCATGGACATGGTGAAAAGCCCTTATTCGGCGCGATAGCCGGTCAGCGGCGGCGGTTCGGAAATGAAGCCGACACGCTGGAACCCAGCCTGTTGCATGGTGATGATCGCTGCGCCGATACACTTGTACTGAGTGTTCACATCGCCGCGGATATGCGCCTCTGGCATATTGTCTTCGTTGATGTTCTGGACCCCGCCGACTTTTTTGATCTGGTCCTCGAGCTTCTTGACGGCGCGATTCAGGAGGTCCTCCTGAGTGACCTTGGTCACGCCCCAATAGACCTCGCACACGCCGCCGGGGCCGTTGCGCACCGTCAGGGAGACGTTGTCCGGCTTGGTCGTCGTCGGCTCGTAGCGGACATTCGGCAGTTTGATCGGGACTGCCTGCTTGATGACCTGGGTCGTGATCAGGAAGACGATCAGAAGCACCAGCATCACGTCGGTCAGCGGGACGACGTTGATGTCCGACAGAGCGGCGTCTTCCTCGCCTTCTTGGATTACTTGTCCTGCCATGAGGCGGATCTCTTTCCTTTACATCGGCGATCGAAGGTCCGGCCCGATCTTGGGCCGAACCTTCGTTGGCAATTACTTCGCGGTCGTCGGCGTGCGCACCGGCTCGCTGCCCGACTGGGTCGGCGAGGCGGTCCGCGTCTGCGCGGCGCCCTTGGCCGGGCTTGCACCGCCGAGGCGCGGCTTCACGTTGCCGGCGGACATGATGTAGCCGTGGACGTCGTTGGTGAAGGCCGCGAGGTCCTCCATGATCGACTTGTTGCGGCGGATCAGCCAGTTGTATGCGAGCACGGCCGGCACGGCGACGACGAGGCCGAGGGCGGTCATGATCAGCGCTTCACCGACCGGACCGGCGACGGCGTCAATCGAGGCCTGGCCCGAAGCACCGATGCGGATCAGCGCGCGGTAGATGCCGACGACGGTGCCGAACAGACCGATGAAGGGAGCGGTCGAACCGACCGTCGCAAGGAAGGCGAGGCCTTCGCCGAGACGGGCGCCGATCGAGCCCTGGCTGCGCGCAAGGCTGTTGGCCATCCAGTCGTGCTGGTCGATCGGGTCGGTCAGCTTGCCGTGCTGCTCCTGAGCGAGAAGCGCGTCGTCGACGATCGCGCGATAGGCGCTCTTCGATTCGAGCTTGGTCGAGGCTTCACGCAAATTGGGTGAGTTCCAGAAGCTCGCCCGGACCTTGCGGCCCTGGCTGATGATCTTCTGCTGCTGCATCAACTTGGTGAACAGGATGTAGAACGTGCCGATCGACATGATCACCAGGATCGTGAAGACCGAGAGGGCAATAATGCCGCCCTGCTGGAGAGCGGGGACGAGACCGTAAGGATTTGATCCTGCTGCGGCGGGTGCTGCTGCTTGCATTGCTGTGCTTCCTTCTGAAAACCTGTCTAAAATTATTCGTTCGGGACGACCCAAGTAATCGAGGGCGTCGTAATCGTGTCGCTCGTCGGATTGCCGTTGCTGTCGCGCGCCGGCGTGAATTTCGCGCGGCGGCGAAGAATGTTGCAGGTCGCCGCGTCTAGTGCGCCATTGCCGGTCGAACGAATCAGGTTGCACCCAGTCACTCGGCCGTCAGGTCCGATCGATAGCTGGGCCTGGGCCGTTCCCCCGACGCCGGCGGCAAGCGCCGAAGCCGGATAGTCGTCCGCGCTAAACAGTGACCGTAGATCGCCCCTCGCGCTTTGCGCAGAGACGGTCTTGCGCGGCGGCGGCGGCGGCGCCGGCGGAGCCGGAGCGACCGGAGGAATGTAAGGCGGCGGCGTCGCGGTTACCGTCTGGATCGGCGGCGGCGGAGCCTCCATCCGCACCAGTGGCGGCGGAGTGAGCGGCGGCGGCGGAACCTTCGGCATGTCCTTGGGCGGCGGCGGCGGCTCTTCAGGGGGCGGCGGCGGCTCCTCGACGTCGAACGTCTTCAGGTCTTGCGCCGCGTGCTTGATGACGTTGTACGCGAGACCAGTGACGATCGCATAACCCAGAGCGAACTGGAGAACGACGACCATGATGATCGCCGCCGTCCGGTTGCCGCTGATCTCTCTCTTTTGGGCGTAAGACATTAACCCAATATTCTCCTCGACACAGCGTGGCGGACCACGTCAGACCGGGCGTTCGAACGCGCGCCCTGCGCCTTGATGAAACCGCCGATGTTTCAACATATCATCGGCGACAAGCGCGCCTCCTTATCGCCCGCTCAAAGGCCGTGCAACGCATTTTGTTCCACATCCGGAAGGCGTGAAACCGACGTTTCGAGAGCGACCGCTTCAGTCCTCCGGCCACAAACCGGAAAAGGAGGCAATTTCAACGCCTACGCCGTGAGCGTCAGGATAGACGTCGGGCTTCGACAATCGAATGCGCAATGCGCGAATTCCGCGGAAGGCAGCGATCCGCTCGAACATCGCCTCGGCAAGCGTCTCCTGCAAATTGTAGCGGCGGGCCGCTGCGATCTCTTCGACCTCGATACGAAGGAAGTCGTAATTCCAGGCGCGCGCAGGGTCGTCGCCTGCCGGCGTGCTGCTGTCCTCGAGCCAGATTTCGACGCTGACCAGCAATCGCTGCGGAGCGCCGACCTCAAAGTCGTGGAAGCCGATATCGGCCTTCACTTCGAGCCCTTCGAGCAGAATCCGCGCCGAGCGGACGCGCAGCTTGTCGGGAACCAGCCCGGTGAGCTTGGCGTCCGAGCTCATGCGCCGCCCAGGAATTGGACATCGCGCTCAAGCGCCATGAAGCGCTGGCCGGAATCCACGACGATGATCTCGCCGGTGACGCAGCGCGCGCCAATGAGGTAGCGAAGCGCCCCGATCACGTCCCGTGGTTCGACGCCGCGGCCGAGCGGGTTGCTGGCGTGCATGGCCTGGAAATTCTCCTCGCTTTGCCCGGCAGAGCGCAACATCAGCCCGGGCGCGATTGCATTGACCCGGATACCGCGCGGCGCAAGTGCACGCGCGGCAAGCTCGGTCGCGCCGGCCAGCGCCTGCTTTGACAAGGTGTAGCTCAGATAATCGGGATTGGGCGACGCGAGCTTCGAATCGAGCAGGTTCACGATCAAGCGGTCATCGGATTCTACCCGCGCGCGCGCGAAAGCCTCGATCAGCAGTAGCGGCGCGCGGACGTTGACTGCCATGTGCGCGTCGAACTCGTCCGCCTTGAAGTCGCCAAACCCATCCCAGGCGAAGCGCGCCGCATTGTTCACGAGGAGGGAAGGCGGCGGCAGCGACGCGGCGGCCGCGAAGATCGGCTCGGCACAATCCGCACGGGCAAGATCGGCGACCACCCTGGCCGCGCCTTCCGGCACCGAATCATCCTGATGGTGGACGTGGGCGACAACGGCCCAGCCGTCAGCGAGCAACGCCGCGGCAATCTCGGCCCCGGCCCGCTTGCCGGCGCCTGTCACGATCGCGGTCCGCTGTTCGCTCATTGCTTCCCCTTGCCTTCGCAAGGGTCGCGATGACAAGGGCGTGCGGTGCCCGAGACCCGCCCACCGATCGAGCTTCAAGGCATCGAGCTCGCCGAGTTGCAGCGGCTGATCGACGAGCGCCGGTTGCCCCCTGTCGATCAATGGAACCCCGAGCGCTGCGGCGATTCCGGAATGCGCATCGCGCGCGATGGCACCTGGTACCACAATGGCGAGCCGATCAGGCGCCCGGCGATGGTCCGGCTGTTCTCAACCGTCCTGCGGCGTGAGCCGGACGGGCGTCACTTGCTCGTCACGCCGGTCGAAAAGCTCGATATCGAGGTCGAAGCGACCGCGTTCCGGGCGATCGAAATGCGCCGCGAGGGCGACGGGCGCGCGCAGCGGATCGCGTTCCGGCTCGACAGCGGCGACGCCGTCATCCTTGGTCTCCGCCACCCGCTGCAAATCGTCGAGACGGACAATGGCCCCTCCCCGCGCTTGCTGGTTCGTCACGGTCTCGAAGCCGAGCTCACCCGGCCGGTCTATTACGAGCTGGCGGAACTTGCCTTGGCCGCCGGAAGCGAGCGTCCGGGCGTATGGGGCGACGGCCAGTTCTTCCCGCTCGGCGCGCCACGATGACCTTGGCCGATCGGCTTCGCGAGGCGCTTGCCGCGGCGCCGCTCGTGCCGCCTCTCGAAGAGGATTTGGCCGAGCCTGGCGGCGAAGCCGAGATCGAGGCCGCGGTCCTCATCGCAGTCACCGATCGGCCGCTGCCAGGCGTGATCTTGACGCTGCGCCGCGAGCATATGCGAACCCATGCCGGCCAGATCGCCTTTCCCGGCGGGCGAATCGACCCAGGAGAAGATCCGGTGACCGCAGCGCTGCGCGAGGCGCATGAGGAAATCCTGCTCCCGCCAGCCGCGGTCGAAGTCGTCGGCGCGATCGAGCCTTACCGCACCGTCACTGGCTATGTCGTGACGCCCGTCCTCGCCGTCGTTCCTCCCGACCTTTCGCTCGAGCCGCACGAGCACGAAGTCGCCGACTGGTTCGAAGCGCCGCTCGACTTCCTGCTAGATCCGGCCAATCAGCAGCAGCGAAGCGCTCTGTTCCAGGGCCGCGAGCGCCACTATTACGAAATCATCTGGAACGACCGCCGGATCTGGGGGGCAACCGCGGCCATGATCATCAATTTGTCGCGCAGGCTGCAGTGGCGTTGAAGCTGAACGCCGAAAAGTGGCTGAAGAAGCGCGGCATGCGCCGCCTCTTGAAGGCCCTTGGCGCCGATGAAGGGCTCACCCGCTTTGTCGGCGGGGCCGTTCGCGACGACCTGCTCGGCCTGCCGGTCAACGACATCGATCTTGCAACGCGCCTGGAGCCGGACGAGGTGATGCGGCGCCTCGCCAAGGCACGGATCAAGGGCGTTCCGACCGGGATCGATCACGGCACCGTCACCGCAGTCAGTGACGGTCACCCGTTTGAGATCACCACTTTGCGTCGCGACGTCACCACCGACGGCCGTCGCGCAACCGTCGCCTTCACCGACGACTGGCGGGAAGACGCCGCCCGCCGCGACTTCACCATCAACGCATTGTCGGCCGATCCTGGCACTGGCGAACTGTTCGATTATTTCGGGGGGCTCGCCGACCTCGAGCAGCGCCACATCCGCTTCATCGGCGACCCGCTGCAGCGCATCGCCGAGGATCATCTGCGGATCCTCCGCTTCTTCCGCTTTCATGCGCGGTTCGATGCTGGCGAGCCGGATGCAGCCGCCCTCGATGCTTGCACCAGCCGAGCGAACGACCTGATGGCATTGTCGCGGGAGCGGATCGCCGA
Source organism: Pseudomonadota bacterium (assembly GCA_040390085.1). Taxonomy (GTDB): domain Bacteria; phylum Pseudomonadota; class Alphaproteobacteria; order Sphingomonadales; family Sphingomonadaceae; genus Sphingomicrobium. The sequence goes on from JAZJZB010000085.1 coordinate 35,290, forward strand.
CGAGCTGCTGAAGCTGCTCGGGCTACCCAATCCGTCGAACACGATTGCGATCATGCTCGATCGCGAAATTCTCCGCCCGGTGCTGCCGGAAGTGACGGCCGACCGCCTGGCAGATCTTCAATCACTCATTAGCGCCGAGAATGAAGCTGGAATCGAGCCTGACGGCCTGCGCCGACTGTCTGCGCTGTTGCCGCGCGATCCCGCTTTGGCGCAGGACATCGCCACTCGCCTGAGGCTCAGCAACAAGGCGAAGAAACGGCTCGCCGCCGCAGCCGCGAGCGATCCGGGACTATCTCCACAGGCGCTCGCCTATCGCCTCGGGACCGACTCCGCGATCGACCGGCTGTTGCTTTCCGGCCGCCCCGGCGATGCGGCTGCCATCGCGCGCTGGAAAACCCCGCGCCTGCCGATCGGCGGCGGAGCGCTGATTGCCCTCGGGCTCGTCGAGGGCCCGGTGGTCGCCCGCACGTTGCGGCAGATCGAGCAGCGCTGGGTCGAAGCTGGCTTCCCCACCGGGCCGGAGTTCGAGGCGATCGTCAGCGAGGCGTTGGCCCGCGCGCGATAGCGTAGCTACCGTGCGACCGCGGCTTCCGGCACCGAGGGCGAGCGACTGACCGTCGCCCCGGCGAGCGCCGCGTAACGGTCGAACAGCTCGGCGAAATGCTCGTCCATCGTGCGAACCGTGCTGTGGCGCACCGCCAACGCCCGCTCGAGCTCAAGACCGCGGTCGATCACCTGCTCGAGGGTTTCGAGCAGCGAATGGCGGCGGGCCGCCGAATAAGCGGCCCCGGCGCCATCCACGAGCTGATCGAGCGCTGCGCCGCGATCGGGCACCACGAGTGGAAGGCCGCTGGCGCGGGCTTCGGCGGCGACCATGCAGAAGGTTTCCGCCTCGCAGCCGTGGACGAGCGCATCGGCGCTGGCGATCAGGCGGGCGAGCGCCGGGCGAGCGGTAATGCTCGGGACGAGGAGTGCTGCCCCGGCCCGCTCGGCAAAGGATTCGAGCCTGCGCCGCTTGGGCCCGTCGCCGACCAACAACATGCCGACGGGCCTCCGGCGAGAGGCCTGGGCGACTGCGGCAAGGACCATCGGCCAACGCTTTTCGGCCGACAGGCGACCGATCCCGAGCAGCAAGGTCGCGTCCGCTTCCAGGCCGAGCGAGCGCAAGGCCGCGGCCCGCAACTCCTTGGAGCGCAACGAGGGCGAAAACAGGCCCGGCTCGACGCCCATCGGAACGGTCTCGCAGCGCTCGAGCCCACCGGCCGTAAGCCGGTCGGTCAGCTGGCCATTGGCGCAGACGATCGTGTCGAACAGCCGGTCGAGACCCCGCATGTGCCGCCAGAACCAGCCGAACCAGCGATCAATCCGGTCGACCGGGGCGATCCCGCCGAGCCAGCGATAAGCATAAGCCGCGAGCGGGTCGGAATGCATCACCAGCGAGCGGCTTGCAGGGCCTGCCCAGCGCCCGACCATCGTCGCGCTCGACCATGGCGACGATGCCTCGACATGATCGGGGCGCCAATTGTCCAGCGCGGCGTGCACCGCCGCCTCGTCATCGAAATAGCGGTAGCGGCGGTCGACCGGCAGAGTGGGCGAGGGGATGGTCACCACGGCGGCCCCTGGGCCACGCCTGCTGACCTCATGTCGCTCGCCGGGCGCAATTACGATCATCTCGTGGCCGAACTTCCCCGCCGCCTTGAGCTTGGCGTCGATATAAGTTCGAACACCGCCTCCGAAGGGCGTGTAAAAGGCGCAAACGTCGACGATCCGCATGCGTTTTTAGGAGCGGCCCGGCGGCGTGAAGTTCAAGTGAAGCTTTGTTCATTAGCGGTCGCGACGCCAACGGCGCTACCCCTCCAGAATGCGCACAGGCCACGATCCGCTTCTGCTCGCGTCGATCCACGACGTCTCGCCGCGATTCGAGAGCGAGATCGAGGCGCTGCTTGAGCTTCTTCGGCCGCACGTTGGCGACCGCCTGGCGATGCTGGTCGTTCCGAACCATTGGGGCGACGCGCCGATCGTGCGCGGCTCGCCATTCGCCACCCGGCTACGGGCATGGTCCGATGCCGGGATCGAGATGTTCCTGCACGGCTACACACATCGCGAAGACACGCCGGCGACGACAATTTCGGACCGCTTGCGCGGCCGTTGCATGACTGCCGGCGAGGGCGAGTTCCTCGGCCTGTCGGAGCTCGAGGCGGCAAAGCGC
>JAZJZB010000085.1:37508-42420 GCA_040390085.1 Pseudomonadota bacterium
GCATCACGGAAGGCCGCTCGCTGGTCGAGGATGTCATCGGGCGGCCAATTGCCGGCTTTGTCGCGCCAGCCTGGCTCTACGGACCGGGCGCCCGCGAAGCGCTTTCGCAATCCCGTATCGCAGTGGCCGAGGATCACTGGCGCGTGTGGTCGCCACCAACTGGCCGAAACCTCGCTTGGGGTCCGGTCATCACTTGGGCGAGCCGAAGCAGAACCCGGCTGGCGTCGTCACTGATCGCCGCGGCGGCGCTTCGCCATGCGCCGCTGAAGGTGATGAGGGTCGGCGTTCATCCGCCCGACGTGCGGCATACGGCGCTTGTCCGAAGCATCGACCGCACCTTGTCTTTTGTCTGTCGCGGCCGGCGCGCGGCCCGCTATTGCGACCTGCTCGGCGGCTAGTGCCGCCGCGATTTCCAATAATCGAGCGCGGCCTCGGCCTGGAGCGGCCTTGCGAAATAATAGCCCTGCCCCGAAGCGCAGCCCAGCGTCGCAAGCGTCGTGGCAAGCTCGACCGTCTCGATCCCTTCCGCCGTGGTCGACATGCCGAGCGCCTCGGCCAGGCTGAGCACGGCACGGACGATCGCGACCGCGTCGGGATCGACCATCATTCCGGAGACGAAGCTCTTGTCGATCTTGAGCACGTCGATCGGCAGCCGCTGGAGATAAGCGAGGCTTGAATAGCCCGTGCCGAAATCGTCCATCGCCACCGTCGTATTGAGCGCCTTCAACGCATCGAAGACGCGGGTTGCCCGGGCCGGGTCCTGCACGATCGAGCTTTCGGTCAGCTCCAGCGTCAATCTGTCGCCGGTCAACCCGCTCGACTTCAGGGCGCTCTCGACGACGGCTGCAATGTCGTCGCGAGCGACCTGAATCGCGGAAAGATTCACTCCGACGTACAGCGGAAGCGTCTCGCCGATCTCCTTGTCCCAATCGGCAAGCGTCTGCGCGGCCTTGTCCATCGCCCAGCGACCCAGCTGCAGGATGAGGCCGGATTCCTCGGCGACCGGAATGAATTCGGTCGGGCTGATTTCGCCGCGATCTTCGTGGCTCCAGCGGGCGAGCGCTTCGAAGCCTGCGACCTTGCCTGATTTGAGGTCGATCAGCGGTTGGTAGAAGAGGTGCAACTGATCCTTGTCGAGCGCGCGGCGGAGCTCGGTCTCGATCGAGAAGCGGCGGCGTGCCTCGGTCGCCTGCTTGGGCTCATAGACTTGCGGAACACCAGCGGCCTTGCCTTGCTTGACCGCAAACTGGGCGTTGCGGAAAAGCTCCTCGGGATCCTGCCCGGCATGCATCAGCGCGACCCCGATCGCGCATTCAACGCGTATTTCGAGCTCGGACAATTTGAACGGCGCGGTCATCACCTGCTGGATCCGCTCGGCGGCCTTGAGCGCGTCCTCGACACCGCGGCGGAGCGAGACGAGCACGCCGAATTCGTTGCCGCCCGTGCGGGCGAGGACATCGCCGGCACGAAGCGCGAGGATCAGCCGGCGGGCGAAGGTGATCAGCAGCTCGTCGCCGGCCAGCCCGCCCATCGATTCATTGATTCGCGAGAAGCGCAGCATGTCGACCACCAGCACCGCATGCTCGAGGTCGCGGCCGACGTTCTCGCCGGCCTTTTCGATGGCTTCGGTGAACGCCAGGCGATTGGGCAGGCCGGTCAGGCTGTCGCGCAGCATTTCGGCGCGAAGCGTGCGCTCGGCCTGGACCTCGACGGTGCGGTCGACGACGCTCAGCAAGCAGCGCGGCGTGGGCGAATCACGCCTCGGAAGCGGGGCCAGCTTCACGCGGAAGTAATTGGCCGAAACGCCCTCCCCGTCCCGGAAGTCGAGCTCTCCGCCGGGATTGGTCCCGTCGAAGAACCCCTGGAGCAGGTCGGCGATCGCGCCCGAGCGCAGGCAGTCGGCTTCATTCCAGTCAAGCGCCGAGCAGGTCGATCTTTCGACCGTTGTCAGGAACCGGCTGTTGTGCGCCACCACCTTGAGCATGCCGTCGTCGGTGCGCTGGATGATTGCGGCGGCGATCGGCAACGCATCGAGCAAGCCGGTGTCGTCCGCACTCGTGAGATGCGGTGTCACACTCGAAATGTCCGTCCGTCGGTGCCTCGCGGCGCCCGCCGACCGGGTAGCTGCAGCCTGCATGACGGCTTCTATGCGCGCGAGGGGGTTAATTCGAAGTATCCGAAACCCGGAGCATTCTGTTGTTAACTGCTGTTGGTTAACGGCCGGGTTACGGCGTCACGAAAAGCGGTTGTTTCGCGGGAATCCGATCGGCGGCATGCGGCCCGCGGCACCCCGCGCGGCGCGCCATGCCGACAAGTTCGCCTCGGTCCGGGTCCGCCCGGTTTCGCCGCCAAGCGCCCAGCTCAGTCCCTCGCTCAGCGAAAAGGCGACTGCGTCTGACAGCCCGCCGTCGCGGTAGCGCTGGAGCGTGACCCCCTGCCCGCGCCCGAGCTCCGGGAGCTCGGCGAGCGGGAACACCAGCATCTTGCGATTCTCGCCGATCACCGCGACCGCGTCGGCGCCTTGCGCGATTGGCTTGACGACCGCTACCCGCGCGCCGGGCCGGACGTTGACCAGCTGCTTGCCCTTGCGGGTCTCGGCCAGCGTCGAATCGCCGCTGGTGACGAAGCCCTTGCCGTCTGACGAAGCGATAAGCAGCTTCATTTCAGGCCGGGCGACGAGGAGCTGGACGATGTCGACTTCGGCATCGAGGTCGATGAACAGCCGCACCGGCTCGCCGAACCCGCGCGCGCTTGGCAACTTGTCGCCGGCAAGCGTGTAAACCCGCCCGTTCGAGGCGAACAAGGCGAGCCGGTCGGTGGTCTGGGCATGGAAATGTTTGAACGGCTCGTCGCCCTCGCGCCACTTCAGGTCGGCGACCTGGTCGAGCGCGAGATGGCCCTTCATCGCCCGGATCCAGCCACGCTGTGACAGGATGACAGTGATCGGCTCCTTCTCGATCATCGCCGACCAGTCGATCTCCCGGGTCGGCGCAACCTCCTCGATCCGGGTCCGGCGCTCGTCGCCGAATTTCTCCTTGAGCGTCGCCAGGTCCCGCTTGAGCCGCGTGCGTTGCTTGCCCGGGCTGTCGATCAGCTTGGCGAGTTCCTCGCGCTCCTTGGCAAGCGCGGTGCGCTCGCGGCCAATCTCCAGCTCCTCGAGCTTGCGCAAGCTGCGCAGCCGCATGTTGAGGATCGCTTCGGCCTGGCGGTCGGACAGCGAGAATTCGGCCATCAGCACCGGCTTGGGCTCGTCCTCGGCGCGGATGATCTCGATCACCCGGTCGAGGTTGAGGTAAGCGATCAGGAAGCCGTCGAGCAGCTCGATCCGGTCGTCGATCTTGCCGATCCGGACCTGGCTCCGCCGGACCAGCACCTCGATCTGGAACGCGAGCCACGCCATCAGCGCCTGGCGAAGGCTCATCACGCCAGGCGTGCGGCTGGCGTCGAGGACGTTGAGGTTAAGCGGGAAGCGCACCTCGAGATCGGTCAGCCGGTAGAGGCTCTCGAGCAGCAATTCGGGGTCGACCGTCCGCGCCCGCGGCTCGAGCACCAGCCGCACCTTCTCGTCGCTCTCGTCCTTCACGTCGGCGAGGATCGGCAGCTTCTTGTCGCCGATCAGGTCGGCGATCTGCTCGATCAGCTTGGCCTTGGGCACGCCGTAGGGGATTTCGCTGACCAGCAGGTGCCAACCGCCGCCCTTCTCCCGCTCGACCTCGATCTTGGCGCGCAACCGGAAGGAGCCGCGGCCGGTGGCATAGGCCGAAGCGATGCTGTCGCGGCTGTCGACCAGCACTCCGCCGGTCGGGAAATCCGGACCGGCGACAAAGTCCATCAGCGCGCTGTCCTCGGCCTTTGGGTTGTCGATCAGGTGGACTGCGGCGTCGATCAGCTCGCTGACGTTGTGCGGCGGAATGGAGGTCGCCATTCCGACCGCGATCCCGCTCGCGCCATTGGCCAGCAGGTTGGGGAACAGCCCGGGGAAAACCTCGGGCTCTTCCTCTTCGCCATTATATGTGGCGCGAAAGTCGACCGTGCCCTCGTCGAGCCCGGCCATCAGCTGCATCGCGATCGCGGTTAGCCGCGCCTCGGTATAGCGGTAGGCGGCGGCATTATCGCCGTCGATGTTGCCGAAATTGCCCTGCCCGTCGACCAGCGGGTAGCGAAGCGCGAAATCCTGCGCGAGCCGGACCATCGCGTCATAGACCGACTGGTCGCCGTGCGGGTGGTACTTGCCGATGACGTCGCCGACCACGCGCGCCGATTTCTTGTAGGCGCCGGCCGGATCGAGCCGGAGCAGGCGCATTGCCCACAGCAGGCGGCGATGGACCGGTTTTAGACCGTCGCGGACGTCGGGCAGCGAGCGCGCGGTGATCGTCGACAGCGCATAGACCAGGTAGCGCTCGCTGAGCGCGGCATCGAACGGGGTCTCGATAACGGAGGAAATGTCGGGCTCGGCCATGCCGGCTCGCTACCAAGCGCGCCCGCGCCGTGCCAGCGCTTCGTTGCGCCTGGCGCGAATTCTATGGGTTGGTGGGCGGGCTCGCGCCTGGATCCGAATCGACGCGGCCAGTGCCGCCAACGTCATTCTCGTCCCACGAAGTCGAGTCCGAGCCGCTGGTGACGCCGGAATCGACCAGGCTGTCGTCGCCGCCGCCCGAAACCTCGGACGTGTCGATCACATCATCATCGTCGTCGCCCGGATCGTGGGTGTCAGGCTGGTCGACCCAGAACACGATCTCGTCCCGCGGAATGTCGGGCCGCGGCGGCGGCGGCGGCGCCGGCGGCGGAGCCGGCGGCGGCGCTGGCGGTGGAGCCGGCGGCGGCGCGGGCGGTGGCGCAGGCGGTGGAGCCGGTGGCGGAGCCGGTGGCGGAGCCGGTGGCGGAGCCGGTGGCGGAGCCGGTGGCGGAGCCG
>JAZJZB010000086.1:0-3091 GCA_040390085.1 Pseudomonadota bacterium
CGCCAACGTCCAGCCGCATTCGGGCGCGCAGGCCAATGGCGCGGTGATGATGGCGCTGCTGCAGCCCGGCGACACCATCATGGGCCTCAGCCTCGCCGCCGGCGGCCACCTCACCCACGGCGCCCCGCCGGCGCAGTCGGGCAAATGGTTCAACGCCATCCAATATGGCGTCCGCCAGGACGATCACCTGGTCGATTTCGACGAGGTCGAGCGGCTTGCGAAGGAGCATCGGCCCAAGATGATCATCGCCGGCGGCTCGGCTTACCCTCGTCACTTTGATTTCGCCCGCTTCCGCCGGATCTGCGACGAAGTGGGCGCATTGCTGTTCGTCGACATGGCCCATTTCGCCGGCCTGGTCGCCGCCGGCGAGCACCCCTCGCCCTTCGGCCATGCGCACGTCGTCACGACCACCACCCACAAGACGTTGCGCGGCCCGCGCGGCGGCATGGTGCTGACCGACGACGAAGCCATCGCCAAGAAGATCAATTCGGCGGTGTTTCCAGGCCTCCAGGGCGGCCCGCTGATGCACGTCATCGCGGCCAAGGCGGTCGCCTTCGGCGAGGCTCTGCAGCCCGAGTTCAAAGCCTATGCCAAGGCGGTAATCGCCAACGCCAAGACGCTTGCCGGACGCCTCAAGGAGCGCGGCGCCGACCTCGTCGCTGGCGGCACTGACACCCACCTCGCTTTGGTCGACCTCCGCCCGCTCGGCCTGACCGGCAAGGATGCCGACGAGAGCCTCGAGCGCGCCGGGATCACCTGCAACAAGAATGGCGTCCCGTTCGATCCGTTGCCGCCGGTCAAGACCAGCGGAATCCGGGTCGGCTCGCCTGCCGGCACCACGCGCGGGTTCGGAGTCGAGGAATTCCGCGACATCGCCGACATGGTCGCCGACGTGCTCGACGGCCTCAAGGACAATGGGCTCGACAACAATGGCGCGGTCGAGCGCGGCGTGAACGAGCGCGTCCTCGAGCTGTGCGCGCGCTTCCCGATTTATCAGGGATAGCGGATGCGCTGCCCGTTCTGCGCGCACGAAGACAGCCAGGTTAAGGACAGCCGCCCGAGCGAGGACGGCGCAGCGATCCGTCGCCGCCGGCAATGCGAAGCGTGCGGCGCGCGCTTCACGACCTTCGAGCGCGTGCAGCTTCGCGACCTGACCGTGGTCAAGAAAGACGGCAAGCGCGAGCCGTTCGACCGCGACAAGCTTGCCCGGGCGATCGGCCACGCCTGCCGCAAGCGCGACATCGACCCGGCCAGGATCGACCGGCTGGTGAGCGGCGTCCAGCGCCAGATGGAAACGCTGGGCGACGAAGTCTCGACCGCGCGGATCGGCGAAGCGGTGATGGCCGGCCTCAAGGCGCTCGACCATGTCGCCTACATCCGCTTCGCAAGCATCTACCGCGACTTCAGCGACCCCGGCGACTTCGCCGAGATCGCCGAGCGGGTGGAGAAGGAAGCTTCGCCGCCGGACCACGACAAGTTGCTGTGATGGTTCGAGACGCGGCTTCGACAGGCTCAGCCGCTCCTCACCATGAGCGGATTGGACGTAATTCCGCTCATCCTGAGGAGGGACTGAGCGACCCCGGAGTTGATCCGGGGGAGACGAAGGCCCGACTCGAAGGACACGCATGAGCTTCTGGGCCTACAACCTGAGGTGCGCCGACGGCAGCTATTATGTCGGCCACACGGACGATCTCACCGCCCGGATCGGCGCGCACCACTCGGGCTTGATCGAGGGTTACACGCAAAAGCGGCGCCCGGTGACTCTGGTCTGGTCACAGGATTTTCCAGAGCGCGATCAGGCGTTCCGGGCGGAGCGGCAAATCAAGGGGTGGAACCGAGCCAAGAAGGAAGCGCTGATCAGAGGCGATTGGGATGCGATTCATCTGCTCTCCATGCGAACTCCAGTCCTTCGAGACGCCGCTTCGACAGGCTCAGCGGCTCCTCAGGACGAGCGGTCCGAGAAGTGCTCAATTCCCGCTCATCCTGAGGAGGGACTGAGCGACCCCGGACTTGATCCGGGGGAGACGAAGGCCCGTCTCGAAGGACCAGTCATCGTCCTCGTCCGCCCCCAGCTCGGCCAGAATATCGGCAAGGCGGCGCGGGCGATGCTCAACTTCGGCCTGACCGAGTTGCGGCTGGTCGCGCCCCGCGACGGCTGGCCCAATCCCGACGCCGGGCCAGCCGCGAGCGGCGCCGATATCGTGCTCGAGCAAGCGCAGGTCTTCCCCACCGCCGCCGAGGCGGTTGCCGATTGCAGCCTGGTGTTCGCCTCGACCGTCAGGCGCCGGGACCTGGTCATGCCGGTGGTCGGTCCGGCCGAGATGGCGGACGCGATCACCGGTTCCGCCGGGCGCTCGGCGATCCTGTTCGGCCCCGAGCGGTCGGGCCTGGAAACCGAGGAAGTCGCGCTCGCCAATGCGATCGTCACCGTGCCGATCAACCCGCAATTCGCCTCGCTCAACCTCGCCCAGGCGGTGATCCTGCTCGCCTACGAATGGTCGAAGCGCAGCGAGCTCGCGCAGCCGACCGCCAGGGACCTCGAACCCCTTGCTCCGCACGGCGAGCTCGACGGCCTGATCGGCCAGCTCGAGGGGGAGCTGGAAGCCAAGGGCTATTTCCACCCGCCATCGCGGACCGCTGCGACCAAGAACACGATCCGCACCATTTTCACCAAGACCGGCTGGTCATCGCGGGAGGTGAAGGCGATCCGCGGCATTATTCGCGCCCTCGTCAACCCGGGCCGCGAGCGAGGGAAAACTTGACCTTTGGCAGGGCCTTGGCTAGTCGCGCCGCTCGCAATTGATCCCGCACGTCCGGTGAAGCGGTGATCGCGTCCAGCGCAAGGCTGGGCGGTGCGGGCCCGGACGCATCGATAACGCGAATTGGAGAATCATTGTGACGAAGCGCACCAGCGCCAAATATAAGCTCGACCGCCGCATGGGCGAAAACGTCTTCGGACGGCCCAAGAGCCCGGTCAATCGCCGCGAATATGGTCCCGGCCAGCACGGTCAGCGCCGCAAGGGCAAGCTGTCCGACTACGGCATCCAGCTGCGCGCCAAGCAGAAGCTGAAGGGCTATTACGGCGACATCA
>JAZJZB010000087.1:0-4750 GCA_040390085.1 Pseudomonadota bacterium
CCAGCCTCGCGCGCAGCCTGTCCGGGGGACAGGCGAGCACGAGGCTCGTCGCGGCAGCGGCGGCAAGCGCGCAGCCTGTCCGGGGGACAGGCGAGCACGAGGCTCGTCGCGACAGCGCCGGCCGATCCGAACGTCCGGGGGACGTTCGAAGATTTCAGGCTCGGCGCGCAGCGACGGCGAAACCACCCATCTTGCCGTCGCCCCCATCTCGGGCCAGAATGCCGCCCCGGGACGAGGCCAACCGCTTGAAACATTTCATCAATCACGAGCTGCTGGCGCCCAACGTGCTGACCGTGCCGGTCGACCTCGGGATCGTTCGGGAATTTGAACAGCTGGCGCTGACCGCCCAGGCCAGTCCCGAATTTGGCACTGTCACGCCGGACTGGGACAGCGACATTCGCTGGATCTCGCCGGTTACCAAAGCGGGATTCGAGGACTTCCAGTCGGCGTTCGACCGGCTCGACGTCGCTCGCCACGTGAGCGACTGCCTCGACCTCGATCGCGCGGTTCGCCTTTACGTCGGGTTCGTTTGTGTCAGGAGCCAGTGCGACCAGGCCAATTTTCATGTCGATTGGGCGCTGACCAACAATGAGGGCTTTACCCTGCTGACCCCCCTCTCGGGCTGCAACGGCCAAAAGCTGCTCTACAGGAAGATGACCGGCGAGGTGGGCGAATATTCCTACCGGATGGGCGAAGGAATCATTTTCGGCGATCACTTCCGGCATTCGACGCCGCCTGGCCGCTGGGATCCGCCGTTCGCATTTCTCGCGTTCAATTTCGGGACCGACAAAATGGTCCATTGGGACAAGCTGAAGAAAACCACCGGCGCGCAATGCCGGTTGATCAGGCAGCCGGACGGCGAGCTTGTCAGCATCGACCCGCGAGCGATGGTCGCATATGCATGACATCATGAAGTCGATCGGTCGCGGCAGTGACTGGGGCAATCTTGGGAGTGTGGAAGCGTGACACAGGAAGTTTACCAGCGGGCTGTCGAGCTGCTCGAAGCCGAAATCAGCGACGAGCTGGTCGCGCTCGAGCCCAACCAGGGCGCCTGCTTCGGGTTCAACTCGGTCGCCAAGGACGTGTGGCGCAAGCTCGAGCGGCCGCGCAGCTTCGAAGAGCTGCGCAGCGAACTGGTCGCCGAATATGAGGTGAGCGACGAGCAATGCACGCGCGAGCTGCGCGAGCTGTTGGAAGAGATGAGCCGGGCGAAGCTGATCGAGCGGGCTGCGGCCTGAGGCTAGCTCGGCGCGGGGCAGAGCAGTGACCCAGCGGCCCGCCTGGCCTTTGCCCCCCGTCGCGCGGATCAACGATTTTCTGCCGCGAGACGAACATCGCGCGCTGCTCGAATGGGTTCTCGGCAATGAGGAGCTGTTTCGGCCCTCCAAGTTGATCATCAATGACGGGCCGGCGATGAAGAGCCTGGTCGACCCCGAGTTTCGGCTGAGCATGACGACACGCAAGCTGGGCGCGCTTGCGCCGGGGCTCGAGCAGCGAATGCGCGAAGCGCTTCCGGCTCTGGAGCAGGCTATCGGCGCCAAGACCGGCGCGACCTCTATCGAGCTCGAATTGGCGGCGCACGGTGATGGCGCTCATTATGGGCGGCACGTCGACATGCAATATGGAGAGGACCGGCAGCCGGTCGGCGCCCGGCCGGGCGAGGATCGCGTGCTGAGCGCCGTCTATTATTTCCATCGCGAGCCCAAGCGCTTCTCCGGCGGCGCTCTACGCTTGTACCGGTTCAACATCCGGCCCGCCCGGGGCACACCGACAGCTGAAGACTATGTCGACATCGAGCCCGCGCAGAACAGTCTCGTCGCCTTCGCTCCGTGGGTTACGCATGAGGTGCGCCCGGTGACTTGCCCCAGCCAAAAGTTCGAGGATTACCGATTCGCGCTAAATTGTTGGTTCTGCCGTAAACTCTAGGTCGGCACGTTCCCGCTGGAATTTCTTCTCAACTTCAGTTAGCGATGGGTTCAACCGTCCGAACAGGAGTCTGCGGTATGTCGAAGAAAGTATGGCGTAAGCCCGAGTTGCGGCAGATGGAGGCCGGCGGCGCAGAAGTGAGCGCGGTCAAGAGCGCTTCTGACTCGAAGGGCAATCCAAACACCGGTTCCTAACGCCGCTTCTCGACGATGACTGCGCTTGCAGGGGTCGCGGGATCGCGTCCCCCGGATTTGCTTGAGCGCATTTGCCGTGACAGCGTCGAGGCCCAAAGTCTCTATGGTGCATCGCTGCCACGCTTTGGCAGCGCCCCAGGCGCGTGCTTCGCAAGCTCGCTGTTCGACCGAATGCCCGAGGGACGAGCCGATCGCCAGCCGCTCGCCGATGAACGGTTCCTTGTGGTTGCGGATGCGCGTCTCGATAATCGCGACGAGCTAATTGCCGCGCTTGGTTTGCGCCGCCCCACGCTTGCCGATTCGGACATCCTGTTCGCGGGCTGGGGACGTTGGGGGCGCAGTCTGTTCGATCGAGTCGCGGGCTCTTTCGCGCTTGCGATTTACGATATCCGCGAGAAATCGCTCATTCTCGCGAGGAGCCCGGAAAGCGATCGCCCGCTTTGCTACCGAGTCGCGGACGGTGAGTTGCGGTTTGCTTCGATGCCGAGCGGGCTCCTCGACTCCGCCCCGTCGCTGAACCGCGCGGCGATCGCACGCTACCTGCTCAAGGGCGACAAGGCGCAGACCGAGACTTTCTTTGCAAACATTGCCGCGGTCCCGCCCGGCCATATTCTCGAGTGGAGCCGATCGAGCCAACGGCTTCAGCGATGGTGGACGCCGGCCGGAGCTGCCGAAACCTCTCCACCGGACGCTGTCGAGGAATTCCAGCACATCCTGACAGAATCGGTCCGATCGCGGATCCGCCGTGTTAGCGGCCCCCTAGGCGCGCAACTGAGCGGCGGCCTCGACAGCAGTGCGGTTGTGGCGACCGCCGCGGGGCTGCTTGAGAGTCCCTCCGAGCTGCTTGCTTATACGATGGAGCCGGCACCCGGACTGCCGCATTCGATACCCCGCAATTACGTCACCAACGAAGGCCCCCTCGCCTCGCAAACGGCCAGGATGCTGGGAATCCGGCACCAGCTCGTGTCCCATCGCGGCCCGCTGTTCGACTGTCTCGCAGGGCACGGGAGGATTTCGCAGGAGCCGGCCCACAATGTGATCAATTTCGGATGGAGCTACGAGATTGACCGCAACGCCGTCGCCGAGGGCGTACAGGTCATGCTGGTCGGCGAAAAAGGGAATTCGACCATCAGCTATGGCGGCATTGCGGTCTTGTCCGAATGGCTACGCCGAGGGCGTTTCCTTGACTATGGCAAACAAGCCCGGGCGGTGGTGAATAGCGGCGCTGCGCGCTGGCGTGGCGCGCTTCTCTATTCGGTGATCGATTTCCTGCCCAGGTGGCTAGCCGATCTTGGCGCTGGCTACGCGCCCGAAAGCGCGTCGAACGCCTTTCTCCGGCCGGAATGGATTGAGCGGACCCGCGAGCTGACAATTGGATCAAACTACAATAGCCCGGGCCTTCGCCAGGACCAGTTCGAGATGTACGCGACCAATGATCTTGGCGTGCACAAGAAGGCCAATCTGGCTCGCCATGGCATCGATGAGCGCGATCCATCGGCCGACCGCCGCCTGATCGAGTTCGCGCTCCGGCTTCCGGCCCAGGAATTTCTGAAGGACGGGGTGACCCGTCGCCTCGCACGGCGTGCACTTGCGGGGCGGCTCCCGGCATCGGTCGTCAACAATCCGCTGCGCGGCTATCAGGGAGCGGATTGGCATGCCAAGTTCGACGTCGGTCACGCGCGCGATTGGCTCGACGAGATCGGCCTGAGCGCGACGGCCGAAGAGGTCATCGATCTCTCGGGGATCCGGCAAGCGCTCGACGCGGCCGACCAAGCCGCCAAGATGCCTCCCCTTGCCCTGCGCGACTGGGGCTTCCGGCTGTCACGGGCGATCGCGGTCGGCGCCTTCATCCGGGAAGCGGAACGAGACCATGCGATAATCGGCCGGCGGATCTAGTCGCGCGCGAGGTGCCGCAGCAGCATTTCGCACTCGCGGTCGAAATTCGCGAAATCCATCGTCCGCTCGACCCGATGAACCGGCGTCGAGCGGGCGAGCGCGACCGCCGACTGCCAGTGTCCCCGATAGCTGCTCGCCGCCGCGACATAGGCCCCGCGATAGGTATTGGCGAAGATCGCTTCCGCCGCCTCCATTCCGGTCAGCGCGGTCACTTCGAAGGAATCGCCCTCATTGAGCAGATAGATGCCGCCGACCGGCACGTCGGCGTGGATCATTGCGCTCGCCTCGACCGGCACGTCATATTTATCGAGCTGCGCCGACTGGCCGATGTACGAGCGCTTGAGTCCCTCGAGCTCGCGACCGGTCAGCTCGAGCGCATCGAGCCACAGTCGAAGTCTCGGCAGTCCGGGGCAGGCCCACGCCCGACCGGCCTCATCGAACCGAACGACGCACACGTCGTCGGCAAGGACGAGATGGCCGCGATCGTGGAACCATGCGGCGAGGGTCGACTTGCCAGCGCCCGATCGGCCCATGAAAGCAAACGCCTTGCCGCCGACTTCCACCGCATTGGCGTGAAGCGGCAGCAGCCCGCGCTGATGCAGCAACGCACCGAATGCGGAACCGAGCAGGAACAGCCGTACGTTGCGCTCGGGAACGCCCGCGTTTGGCTCCACGATGATCGTATCGCCGCCCGAAATCCTGAACTTCGCGACGTCCGGGATAACCAGGACCAG
>JAZJZB010000088.1:0-15253 GCA_040390085.1 Pseudomonadota bacterium
GGTCCAGCTCGCTTCAATCCGGATCTGGTTGCGACATAATGAGTCGGTGGCCTAGGGTGGGCAATCGCCTCGTGCGCTATTTCGGGTATCGGCGACTGAGAGAGAATTCGCCCTCCCGCCCCAACCAGAGGGAGGCTGATGTGAACGACCAGAGCACCGGATCATCCGTGCACCACGTGCTCGAGCCGATGCTCCGCAAACTCGAATATTGGCACAAGTTCAGCGCAGCCGACAAAGCCGCACTGCTCGCTTTGCCAGCCACCGTCAAAACCCTCGGCGCCAACGGCTACATTGTTCGCGAAGGCGACTGCGCGACTTATTCATGCGTGCTGCTGTCGGGCTATGCGATCCGCCACAAGATCGTCGCCGATGGCCGCCGCCAGATCGTCGCGATCCACATGAAAGGCGAGATGGTCGACCTGCAGAACTCGCTGCTCGGGCGCGCCGACCACAGCGTGCAGATGCTGACCGCGGGCAAGATCGCGATGATTGCGCGCGATGAAATCGTCCGCATCGCGTTCGAGCGGCCGTCAATCGGCAAGGCGATGTGGATCGACACCCTGGTCGATGCCTCGATCTTCCGCGAATGGGTCGCCAATGTCGGCCGCAGGGACGCGCCGACCCGCGTCGCGCACCTGCTGTGCGAGTTTTCGCTGCGGCTGAAGGTCGCCGGCCTCGGCGAGCAAACCAATTACGAGCTGCCGATGACGCAGGAGCAGCTCGCCGATGCGACCGGCCTGACTTCGGTGCACATCAACCGGACATTGCGGGCGTTCGACGAGGCCGGGCTGATCGAGCGCAGCAACCCGCGCCGCATCGTGATCGGCGACTGGCGGAAGCTCGCGCGCGCCGGCGATTTCGACAGCGGCTATCTTCACCTGCACGACAGCGAGCCCGCACTCGCCAACTAGCCGGCGCCGGGAGTCCTCATAACCAGGATTAGCGGTCGAAACCGCTTTGCGGGTTTTTGCTTTATATCCCTCAAAACAGAGGGAATTTCATGCCCAATTTGAGCGTTGAGGGACCGGTGTTGATCGTCCTGTCGAACCCAAATCTCGCAATCGAGGATCCATCCGAACTTCCATTGTCCATGCTGATCGCCCGCGAGGCGGCCGAGCGTGCCGCGGCGAAGAAGAGCGGCTCGATCGCGGCCCGGCGAATCCACCAGGAACTAGCCCAGCTTTATGCGGCGCGGCGGCGCACCCGCGGGGTCGGGCAATGACTGAGCGGCGCCCGTGGCAGCGCTGGTGATCTTTCGCTAATTCGTTCTGATCGCGGCGCGGCGGCGGCCGCTTAAGGCCTACCAGCTCCGGCGGGCCCGCGATTTGGCGATTTCTTCGGGGACCGCGGGCGGAGTCTCGCCGCTTCGGCTCATGGCCAGGAAGGTGCGGACCGCGTCGGCCGAGACCGCGCGGCCGAACAGCCAACCCTGGGCCTCGGAGCAGCCGAACTTGCCGAGCGCGTTGCGGATCTGCTCGGACTCGACGCCCTCGGCGGTGATCGGCACGTTGAGAGTGTGACCGAGCCCGGCGATGGTGCTGACGATCGCCGCGGTCTGTTCGCTTTTGACGATGGTGGTGATGAAGCTCTTGTCGATCTTGATGCGGTCGAGCGGCAGGCTGTTGACCTGGGCAAGGCTTGCGTAGCCGGTCCCGAAATCGTCGAGCGAAATGCTGACCCCGACATTCTTGAGGCTGTGGATGATGGTCAGGACCTGCTCGCGGTCCTCGAGCAGCGATCCCTCGGTAATCTCGACCTCCAGGCGGTTGGCCGGGTAGCCCGAAGCCGCGAGGAGCTTGAGGATCTGCTCGGCAAGGGTGGCGTCGCGGAACTGGATCGGCGAGATGTTGACGGCAAGCTTCAAATGCCGCGGCCAGTCGCGCGCTTCCTTGAGCGCCTGCTCGATGACGCTCATCGTCAGCGGGCCGATCAGGCCGGTGCGCTCGGCGCTTTCGATGAACATTTCGGCCTCGATCAGGCCTCGCTTCGGCGAGCGCCAGCGGGCGAGCATCTCGAAGCCGACGATCTCGCGGGTGTCGAGATCGACCAGCGGCTGGAAGAAGGGCACGAACTCGCGCGCCTTGATCCCCTTGCGAATGTCTTCCTCGAGCTGGAGCCGGTCGACCAGCTCGCGTTCGAGCGCCTGGTCGAACCAGGCGAACATGTTCCTGCCGCCGCGCTTTGCGGCGTAGAGCGCGACATCGCTCTGGCGGAGCACTTCCTCGTCATCGCGGCAGGCGCCGACTCGCGACAGGCCGATCGAGGCGGTCACCCCGACCTGCGCGCCCTCAATGAACATCGGCCGCGCAAGCTCGGTCAAAATCTTCTGAGCGACCCGTTCGGCGGTGGCGTCGGTCACTGCCGGAAGCAGGATCGCGAACTCGTCGCCGCCGGTCCGCGCGCAGCAGGCATCGGCGGTCGCGGCCTTGAGCGAAGCTTCGGCGACGTTGCGCAGCAGCTTGTCACCGGCGAGGTGGCCGTGGAGGTCGTTGATCCGCTTGAAATGGTCGAGGTCGAGCACGAGCAGGACTCCATTGGCCTTGGAATCGAGCATGTCCTCGAGCGAGCGCATCAGCTCGCGGCGGTTGGCAAGGCCGGTCGCCGGGTCGGTGTTGGCGTTGCGCTGGGCAAGCCGCTCGGCAGCCTCGTAGGCGTCGAGCGCTTCCTTCAAATCCTTGGAACGGCGCCAACCGAACAGGATGATCGCGATGTTCAGCAGGAACGCGACTCTCAGCATGCTCGCCGAGTCCGGCAAGGCCTGCCCGACCAGCGCCGCTGGAATCAGCTGGCTGCCCAAAACGACGAACAGCACGATCGCCGCAATCGTCGCGAAACTAGTGATGACGTGGCTGCTCGCGATGCGAACCGCCTTACTATTCCCCTTGGCCACTAAGTCTGTCCACTTCTTGCCCGCGACGGGTCTGGCAGGAAGAGGTGAAGATTATCCTCCGTTAAACGCAAAATTTATGCGGACGGCCGTGGCTTAGGCATTGGCCAGCCGCGCTTCGACCAGCCGCAGCGCTTCGGCGATCGCGGCGGCCACGTCGAGCGCGCTGGTGTCGAGCAGGATTGCGTCCGGAGCGGGCCTTAGCGGCGCGACCTCGCGGGTCGAATCGCGCTCGTCGCGCGAACGGATGTCGGCGAGCACCTCGTCGAAATGGGCGTTCATGCCGCGCTCGGCGAGCTCCTTGAGGCGGCGCTCGGCGCGGACTTCGGGCGAGGCGGTGACGAACAGCTTCACGTCGGCCCCGGGCGCGATCACCGTCCCGATGTCGCGGCCGTCGAGCACCGCACCGCCGGCCTGGGCGGCGAAAGCCTGCTGCCGCTCAAGCAGCGCGGCGCGCACCGCCGGGTAGGACGAGATCAGCGAGGCGATCTTCGACACCGGCTCGGTTCGCAGCTCGGGATCGTCGGGGGCGAAGCCCAATTCGTCGCACGCGCGCAGCGCCTCGAACTCGCTCGCCGGGTCCCCGCCCCAGCGCCACAGGTTGAGCGCGACGGCGCGATAAAGCAGGCCGGTGTCCATGTGCGGCAGTTGAAGCTGCCTGGCGAGCGCGCGGGCGATGGTCCCCTTGCCGCTCGCCGCCGGCCCGTCGACCGCGATCACCGGCATCAGGCGGGATCCTCCGCGCGCAGTGCACTTGCGCGATGCCCGGCGGCGCACCAGATCGGACCCTGTTCAACGCTCACCGGCGCGCTTTGACAGGGGCATATCCCTATGGCAAGGCGCGCCCCCGAACGCCGCCCGCTCGAGCGGAGCGGCTCGCCGAATTCAGAAATGGAGACTATCCCGATGGTGAAGCCCGAATGGGGCACCAAGCGCACTTGCCCCAAGTGCTCGACCCGCTTTTACGACCTTGGCAAGGACAATCCCGTGCACTGCATCGAGTGCGGGAACGACTTCGCCCCCGACCCAGTGCTCAAATCGAAGCAGCCGCTGGCGTTCGAAGCGGCGCCGGTGGCCAAGGAACCGGCCGCTCCGGATCCCGAGCTCGAGGCCGAGGAGCTGGCGGTCGACGAGGACGCCGAGATCAGCGCCGATGAGGAAGTCGATCTCGAGACCGGCGATGACGACCTCGGCGTCGAGACCGGCAAGGAAGACGACGACAGCTAGTCTGCAGGAAGTTCGCGCAGGGCCGGCATTTTCCCCCTTTTCCAGCGGGGGAAGTTTCGCCTAAGGCGCGCAGGAACGTGGGGCCGTAGCTCAGCTGGGAGAGCGTCGCAATGGCATTGCGAAGGTCAGGGGTTCGATCCCCCTCGGCTCCACCATTCCAACCGTTTTTTCCGTTCTTTTCCGGGACTTTGATCGATAGCCGCGAAGCTCGTCGCTCATTTGTTCCCTCAGCTGCTTGCGCTCTAGCGGGAAGACCTGGTCGCAGGAAGCGTCCGATGCTTTCCCACAGGACATCGCAGCGACACCGAGCTGTCGCACCGCCACTCCGGGGGGGCGTCAGCGGGGAACCCGCGAACGAAGCGAGCGGCCGTCAAATCGCGTCGGCAACAACCCCAAGCGTGCGACAGCCGCGCTGGCGAACAGCCCCGCAAGACAGAGGCTTGACTCCTAAAACGCGCAGGTGAAGCCTCAACGTCGCGCTCGGGCGCGGGTGCCGGAGGGCGAGTTTTGGAAGGGCGCGCTGACCCGCGCCCCCAAGGGGAGACTGGCACATGAACATGGTACAGCGAGTCGCGCTTGCGGCCGGATCGGCACTGATCGCCCTGGCGCCGGCCGGCGCCACCCATAGTTGGGGCGGCTACCATTGGGCAACCGGCGGCCGCGGCCTCGACATGACCGTCGTCCGCTCCGTCACTCCGCAATGGGACGCGGCGTTGAACGGGGCAGTCGGCGATTGGGACCGGTCCAAGAAACTGTCGTTGATCTCGGCTCCGGGCGCGGCCGACAATACGTCGCGGATCCGGTGCCAGCCGATCGCCGGCAAGACGCGGGTGTGCAACGCCGCTTACGGACAGCGGCAATGGATCGGGCTGGCCTCGATCTGGCTGTCCAACAACCACATCAGCCAGGCGGTCACCCAGCTCAACGACAGCTATTTCGACATGGCCTTTTACAATACGCCCGCGTGGCGCGCGGCGGTGACCTGCCAGGAAACCGGCCATGACTGGGGGCTCGACCACCAGGACGAGAGTTTCGACAATGTGAACCTTGGCAGCTGCATGGACTACAGCCGCAATCCCGCCGGCGGAGTGTACAACGGCTTCGACTATGGCCCGAGCAACGCCCACCCGAACGGCCATGATTATGACCAGCTGGAAATCAGCTACGGCCACAACGACGGCTTCACCACGGCAAGCCCGGCGAGCGCCTTTTCGGGCGGGTCGACGGTCAACCCAGCGACCGAGGCCGCCGGCCTCTCCCCGGCCGACTGGGGACGCGCGATCCGCCGGGATGCCGCGGGCCGGCCGAATGTGTTCGTCAAGGATCTCGGCCCCGGCCAGCGCAAGGTCACCCACGTGCTGTGGGCGATCGACGCACGCCTGCGTTAAAGTGGGAACCGGCGAACGGCGCTGACCGTTGGCTCGGTCATGGATCGAGGCTTGATCTCGTCAGCAGCGCTGGCCGCCTTGGCCGCGCTGCTGGGCGGCTGCGCCGCGCAGCCGGCGTCGGCGCCGGCCGCGGCCCCATCCGCAACCGAGGCCGCGGGCTCGATCCTCGTCAGCTCGTCGCCCGCGCCGGGATCGACGGTGGCGGCGCCGGTCAATAATCTGGCGCTGCATTTCAGGCCGCCGGCGCGCCTCGACCAAGTGACCGTGACGGGCCCCGACGGGACGATGCCGATGATGGTCAACGCGGTTGGTGAAGTCGCCGACTATTCGGTGCCGTTGCCAGGGCTCGGGCCCGGCAATTACACCGTCGAATGGAAAGCGCTCGTCGCGGGAACCGCGCACCAGGGCAGCTTCGCGTTCACCGCAAGGTAAGGCTCAGCCGTCATTTTGAGAAGCGGAAGACTGCGCTGCCGGTTCGCGCCGAGGAGTGTCCTTGATCGCGCGGGCCGCTGTGCTAAGCTTCCAGGCTTGGAAATTTTCACATAAATCTAGAGGGTTGGGGCGGGCATTGGCAAATAGACGACGCACCATGCGGGTGCTGGCACTCGCATTCTGCCTTGCTGCCCCGATTGTTGCGGGATCGTCGGTCGCGACCGCGCAAAGCTCGCCGACCAGGGCGACGTCGACGGTCAACGACATCATCGTCATCGCCGAAAGCCGCGAGCAAGTCGTATTCCGGGTCGCGATCTCGCCTGCGGTCGGGACCTTCTCGGCGGTGAATACGGAAGCCAGCCGACCGACGGTGCAGCTGGCCGGCGCGGCGCGCTCGCGCGCGCTGCCCAGCCACCGGCAATTTCGCGGCCTGGTGCAGTCGGTCGACCTGGAGTCGACTGACACCGGGCTTGCGATCCGCTTCAACGCCACGGCCCCGGCCAAGGCCAGCGCGGAAAAAGGCGGTCCGGACCGGATCCTGGTGACGATCAGCAAGCTGACCGGCGCGGAGGCCCTCGGCAGCCGCCCGGTCGGATCGGAGAACGACCCGTTGGCAACCGCGCACAGTCTTCCGGCGGCGCCAGACTATTATCCCGGCGACACCCACGAG
Source organism: Pseudomonadota bacterium (assembly GCA_040390085.1). Lineage (GTDB taxonomy): Bacteria > Pseudomonadota > Alphaproteobacteria > Sphingomonadales > Sphingomonadaceae > Sphingomicrobium. The sequence continues at coordinate 6,605 of JAZJZB010000088.1, forward strand.
CTGGTGATGCTCAAATATGCCGATGTCAGCGAGATCGTCGGCCTGTTGTCGCAGGGCGCCACGATCAAGCCCAACAATGTCTTCATCCGGCGCGAGCCCGGCTTCGGGTCGATGTCGGCGACCAGCGGCACCACCTACGTATCCCCTGGCAGTCAGGGCACCGCCGAAGCCCAGCCGCTCGGCGAGCCGGTCGACGCAGGGATGGCCGTCGATCGCCGGCTCAACGCGATCTGGCTGCGCGGCTCGCCCGATTACATCGCGCGGATGAAGGCGATGATCGAGGACATCGACCAGCCGGTCGACAGCGTGATCCTCGAGACGCAATTCGTCGAATTGACCGAATCCGGCACACGCAACCTGGGCATCGACTTCAACAACGCCGCCGGCCAGATTGGCGTGGCGACGGTGACGCGCGGCGCGTTCGTGCCGTTCGGCGCCGATCCCAACAAGACGCTGGTCGGGGGCTCGGTCCAGGCCGCGCTTTACGCCCAGGTCGCGCGGGGCAACGGGCGGATCGTCTCCAGCCCGCGCATCGCCGCGCAGAGCGGCGACACGGCCAAGATCCTGACCGGCGACGCGCTCCCGATCCTCACCTCGATTGCGCTGTCCGGGGTCAATGCCGTTTCCCAGCAGGTGCAATATGTGAACGTCGGCGTGACTTTGCAGATCGCACCGCGGGTCAGCCCGGACGGCTTCGTGACCTCGCACATCTATGCCGTTGTCTCGAGCGTGACCGGCTTCCAGCAGGGCTATCCGACGATCAGTCAGCGCGAGGCGGAAACCTCCGCTTCGGTGCGCGACGGCGAGACCTTCGTCATCGGCGGGCTGACCATCGACAATTACCTCAGCAACAAGTCCAAGCTGCCGATCCTCGGCGACATCCCGCTGATCGGCCAGGCGTTCCGGCTCGACAAGACCTCGAAAAACAAGACCGACCTCTACGTCGTCATCACGCCGCATGTGGTACGCCATCGCCGGGCCGGCGATTTCGACGCGCCGACGGCGGCACCGCCCGCCGATGTCGGCGTGACTCGCCCGCGCTCGACCGAGACCCCGCTAATCCCGCCGCAGGGGTTGCCGGACCTGCCGCCAACCGCGGGCAACCCGCCGCGGAATTAACCCATTATTGGCCTTTTTCATTAATGCTAATTTATTGTTTCGGCGCGGAAAAAAGGCGGTTGACGGTCGCAATAATTTCGGTCACGAAACTCCATTCGCCCCGGGCCGGGAGTCTGCCAACCTGTTGAAGAGGTGGAGCTTTGTGGCCATCGCAACCGATTCGTGGGGCGATGTATGGAGGGAGTAGTAAATGACGAGTATCATCAAAGGGGCGCTCGCCCTCGGTGTCGCGGCCGCCGCGTTGGCAACGCCGGCATCCGCGAGCCACAGTTGGGGAAACTACCATTGGGCGCGCCCGGGCAATCCGTTCACGCTGAAGCTCGGCGATAACGTCGACAGCAACTGGGATTCGTATCTGGCCGTCGCCAGCACCGACTGGAGTGCTTCGACCGTCCTCGATACGACGATCGTCCCCGGTGGCACGACGGGACGACGGTGCCGCGCTACGGCCGGCCGGATCGAGGTCTGCAATGCAGCTTACGGGCAGAACGGCTGGCTTGGGCTCGCCAGCATCTCGGCCAATGGTGATCACATCACCCAGGCGACGGTGAAGCTCAACGACAGCTACTACAACATGGCCCAGTACAACACGCCGGAGTGGCGCCAGATGGTGATGTGCCAGGAAATCGGCCATGACTTCGGGCTTGACCACCAGGACACCAATCAGACCAACCCCAACCTCGGCACGTGCATGGATTACACCAGCAATCCGTCGGGGCCGCCGTCCAACCTGAAGCCCAACCAGCATGACTACGACCAGCTGGTGAGCATTTACAGCCACGGCGACAGCAGCACGACGATCGGAATGGGCATCAATGGCGCGGTCGCCGACATTGGCGACACGCCCTCCACCTGGGGCCGTCCGGTGCGCTTCCTGCGCGACGGCCGCCCCGAAGTCTACATGCGTCTCGACGGCCCCGGCCGAGTGACGTTGACGCATGTCATCTGGGCTCAGGGTGAAGGGCCTCGCGGCCGCTAAGAGCTCAAGCCTTTGAAGATTGGGGCGCGGAGCAATCCGCGCCCCTTTTTTTGCCAGGCGCCGCCGGACAAAAGAAATGCGGCGGCGCCTTTCGGCACCGCCGCACTTACTGCACCAAGAAGCGAGTTCCTACTGCAGGTTGTTCGCCACGTTGTTGAACGTGGTCTTGAGGTTCGTACCAATGCTCGACATCGCGCCAATGGCGGCAACGGCGATCAGGGCGGCAATGAGGCCGTATTCGATGGCCGTGGCGCCTTTTTCGTTCTTAATCAGCTTCAAAAACTTGGCCATCTCAGGTCTCCCAATGGCAATTCCAAACGGGACAATCCCCCGGCCTCACGCAACTCAACCCGTGCGGCTGAGTCGGAATTTGCACTGGAGTGGTTGAGAAAGGCTTAAAATCCGGGCGCTAACATTAACTTTGGTTGACTGCACTTTTTAGCGGTTGCCGGCGAACTCGCGCAGCTTTTCGGCGAGATCGCGCAGCGGCTTGGTTCCGTTGCTCCATTCGGGCGGCAGCGGGCTCTTGATCCTCGGCTCCTGCGGCTCCCGGTACGAGGTCGGGAGAAGCGGTCCGCGGGTGCCGTCGACGGCAAGCGCGGAGGTCATGAAGCTGCGCCAGATTTCCGCCGGCAAGGTCCCGCCGCTGACCCGCCCGAGCGACTTGTTGTCATCGCGCCCGACCCACACGCCGACCACCAGATTGCCGGCGAAACCGATGAACAATGCGTCGCGGTTCTCCTGGGTGGTGCCGGTCTTGCCGAAGGTCGGGATCGCAAGCGCCGCGCGGCGCCCGGTGCCGTTGTTCGCGGCGGCGTAGAGCAGGTCGAGCATCGGCGTCCGGTCGCGCCGCTCATCGAAGGCGCCGCGGCTGCGGAAGAAGGCGCCTAGCCCTTCCTCGCGCTGCTCCCCGGGAAGGCCGCGAGCGACCACCGGATAGCGCCCGTCGGCAACCGCCGCATAGGCCGCGGTCAGCTCGAGCAGGCTCACTCCGGCGCTGCCGAGCGCGAGGCTCGGCTTGTCGGGCAGCGGGGTGGTGATGCCGAGGTCGCGCGCGGCGCGGATCACATTGCCGCGGCCAACCGCTTCGGAGAGCCGGACCGTCGCCGCGTTGCTCGACCGCGCGAAGGCTTCGCGCAGGCTGATCTCGCCGCGATAGACGCGGTCGCTGTTGACCGGTGTCCAGCCGCCGATGGTGATCGGCGAATCCTCGATCATGCTGTCGGGGGTCCAGCCGGCGCGGAGCGCGGCGAGATAGACGAACAGCTTGAACGCGGAGCCCGGCTGGCGGCGCGCCTGAGTCACGCGGTTGAACGAGGAATCGGCGTAATTCCTGCCGCCGACCATCGCCACCACCCGGCCGTCGGGGCGCATCGCCACCAGCGCCGCCTGTGCCGAGGCCGGGACCCTGGCGACCGCGCGCACCGCGATCCGCTGGATCCTCGTGTCGAGCGTGGTCGCGACCCTGACCACGCCGAAATCGGATTCGAAGGCTTGTGCGGCATAAGGCGCGACCCAGTCGGCGAAATAGGTCCCGGTCGGGACCTTCGACGATTGTGCGGCGGCGCGGGCGAGCCGGGTGTTGCGGGCGCGCTGGGGGCTGATCGCGCCGGTGTCGGCCATCGCCGCAAGCACCAGCCGGCTGCGCTTCTGCGCCGCTGCGAGGTGCTGGGTCGGCGCCAGCCGCGAGGGGGCCTGGACCAGCCCGGCAAGCATCGCCGATTGGGCCAGGCTCAGATTTTCGGGGTCGCGGCGGAAGTAGTGATGGGCGGCGGCGCGCAGGCCATAGACGCCGTCGCCGAAATAGACGCTCGACAAATAGCGCGAGAGGATTTCCTGCTTGGTCAGCCACGCCTCGAGCCAGAAGGCGATGATCACTTCCTGCGCCTTGCGCTTGATGGTCCGGTCGCCGGACAGGAAATTGGTCTTGGCGAGCTGCTGGGTGATGGTGCTTCCGCCCTGGCGAACGCCGCCGCCGCGCAGGTCGGCGAGCAAGGCGCGGCCGATCCCGCGCGGGTCGATCCCCCAATGGCTGTAGAAGCGCCGGTCCTCGATCGACACGAATGCGGCCGGGGTCAGTGGGTTGAGCCTTGCGGCCTCGACCGGCGCTTCCTTGATCGCGCCGCGCCGGGCGATCGCCTGGCCGTCGGCGCTGAGCAGCAGCATCGCCGGATCGTCGAGCGGCTCGAGCGCGCGGGACAGCGGAGCGGTCACCACCAGCCAGAGCAAGGTGGCGAGGAGCAGCCCGGCGATTGAATAGAGGGTGATCGGCCAGCGGCGGCGCGGCCTGGGCCCGGCTTCTTCCGCGGGGGGTTCGACGGCCGGCGGCGCCGGAGGCGCGAGCGGGTCGGGAAGCTCCTCGACCGGCGACCCGTCGCGGGTCCAGATTCCGTCCCTGTCCGCCAACTTCATCCGTCGCTTCCGAGGCTAGCCCAACTGCTTTAGTCCAGTAAAACAGTGCGAGCGATTTAGCCAGACGCTTGCTGAATGGGTCGTTGCAGGTAAAGCCGTAAGGGTCTGAACCTCCTCTCAACGAGGCCGTGATGGTGACGAAAAAGCGTTCTGGGAGTGAGCGAGTGCAGCCAGGTAGCAAAGGCTACCTGGCAATCAAGCGAGCGCGCCAGGACGCTTTTTCGTCCCACCCGAAGGGCATGGCCCTGCCGGCGCTGCGCTTCGTCGAAGCGCTCGACCGGGCCTTCAGGCCCGCTCTTCACACTTCTCCTAGCGCAGCATCCGGCAGGAGCCATGTCACGGCTCTCGCTGAGAGGAGGTTCAGACCCTAAATGCGGCGGTTCCTGGCATCGCTGACGATCGCGGCCCTGGCGCTTGCGCCGGGCGCTTGCGGGCGCGGTCCGGAGGGGGCGATCCGGGTGGTGGTGATCGGCGGCGCGGCGCGGCTTGCCGATCCCGCGGCAGGGCCGCTCGCCGCATCCGACGCAGTGCTGTTGCAGAACGTCGCGCAGGGCCTCGTCCGGTTCGACGCCGCCGGCAATATCGTGCCCGGGCTGGCCGAGCGCTGGAACGTCAGCGACGACGGGATGAGCTACATCTTCCGAATTGCCTCGGCGCAGTGGCCGGACGGACACAAGATCACTGCCGAGCAGGTCGCGCGCGCGCTCAAGCGCGACATCGCCGCGCGCAGCCGCAACCCGCTCAAGGACGCGCTCGGGGCGGTCGCCGACATCGTCGCGATGACCGACCGGGTGATCGAGATCCAGCTCGAGGCGCCGCGCCCCAATTTGCTCGCCTTGCTTGCCCAGCCCGAGCTGGCGGTGGTGCGCGGCGGCTATGGGACCGGGCCGTTCCGCTATTCGCGCACCCGCAAGGGCGGCGAGTTGCGCCTGACCCGGGAGATCGTCGCGGCCGACGACGAGACGAACGAGAAGGACGAAGTGGTGCTCGACAGCGCTGCGGCGGCCGACGCTGTGCGCGACTTTGCACTATCCAAGTCGGACCTGGTGCTCGGCGGCTCGTTCAAGGACTTGCCGTTTACGCGGCGGGTGAAGCTTCCGCGCGGAAGCCTTCGCTTCGACCCGGCGTCGGGGCTGTTCGGGCTGGTGCCGGTGCGGCCGGGCGGGAAGCTCGACAATCCCGAGTTGCGGCGGTTGCTGAGCGAAGCGATCGACCGCGACACCTTGATCGCAGCGCTCGCGGTGCCGGGCCTGGCGCCGCGCGCGAACCTCCTCGACTCCTCGCTCGACGGAATCCCGCCGCCGGTTGCCCCGGCGTGGCTTGCCACCGCGTTCAACGACCGGCTCTCGTCGGTCCGGCCGCAGGTCGACCGGCTGCTCGGCAAAGCCGCCAAGCCGGCCATCCGCGTCGCCGTCCCCGAGGCACCGGGCGGCGACGTCCTGTTCCAGCTGCTCGCGCGCGACTGGGGCGCGCTGGGCTTCACGGTCGAGCGGGCGCGAAGCGCGGCAGCCGCCGATTTCGCGCTGATCGACGAGGTCGCCCCCTCCTCATCCCCGGCCTGGTTCGTGCGCCGCTTCCGCTGCGAAGCGGTGGCCGTGTGCGACGCGCAGGCCGACGCGCTGATGGATGCCGCGCGCCAGAGCCAGGTCCCGGGGCAACGCTACGCGCTCATCGTCCAGGCCGCCGCCCGGATCGACGATGCCCAGCTGTTCCTGCCAATCGCAGCGCCGGTTCGCTGGTCGTTGGTTTCGGCGCGCATCACGAACTTCGCCGGGAACCGCTTCGCCCGTCACACGCTGACCGACCTGCAACGGAATCCGACCAGCGGAGACTGACCATGGCGATCAATATCGAACGGCTGCAGTTCCCGTCGGTGGGGACCGATCCGCAGTCGGTGCGCCAGCGCGTCGAAGCGATGGAAAAGCTGCTCGAGCGGCTGTTCGTGATCCCCGGCACCAGCCGCCCGGTCGGGCTCGACGTGATCCTCGACCTGATCCCCGGCGTCGGCGACGTCGCCGCTGCGGCGCTCGGCGCCTACATCGTGTGGGAAGCCAAGAACCTCAGAATGTCGAAATGGCAGATGACTCGGATGGCCGGCAACGTCGGGTTCGACTTCCTGCTTGGCCTGATCCCGTGGGTTGGCGCGATCCCTGACTTCTTCTTCCGCTCCAACACCCGCAATTTGCGGACGATCAAGCGCCACCTCGACAAGCATCACGCGGACACTGCGACGATCGAGGCGGCGGCAACGCGCAAATAAGCTAGCGCGCGATCCATTCATGCTCGCCTTCGACCTCGTCGGCGACCGGACGGCCGAAGCGATCGGTGCTCGGGTGATAGCGAAAGCGCTGGACGATCAGGCGGCAGGTCAACGCGTCGAGCTCGGGCACGCCGCTCGACTGGGTGACCCTGCACCAGCTGACCAGGCCGGTCGGCTCGACCCGGAACAGGACGCCGACGATTCCGCCGATCCGCGCCTCGCGCAGCCGGCGGGGATAATCCCTTGGCGTGATCTCCCCGGCGATCTGCTCGAGCTCGGTGCCGCCGCCACCTTCGCCATAACCCTGGCCGCCGCTCCCGCCGCCCTGGCCGGCGCCAACCGCCGTACCGCTCCCGCTTCCCCCGCCCGAGCGCGCGACCGGCGAAGGCAGCGCGATCACCGGCGTAACCGACGGCGGGGCGCGGGCCGGGCGCGGGCCTGGTGAGCCGCCCAGCGGCGCCGACGCGGCTTTTGGCGCCGATTCGGCCTTGCCCGGCTTGGGTTGCACGGCGGGCGGTGGCGGAGCCTTGGGCAGGGCAATCTCGACCAGCCGGTCGACCGCTTCGGCCGGCTGGCTGAAGGGCACGCGAAGCCCGGTCAGCAGCGCAAGGCCGAGGACGAGCTGAACGAGCGCGACCGCGGCGAACGCCACCAGGCGCTCGAGCGGCCGCACCGTTCGGCGGGTTTGCGCATAAGCGGGCACGAACGCGCCCGCTCAGCCTCTAGCGGTAATAGCAGCGGCGCTTGGCGGTCATGCTGCGGTCGATTGCGCCTCCCGCAACCACACCGCCGACCGCGCCAGCGGCGACTCCGAGCAGGCCGTGGCCGATAATGCTCGGGCCGGCGACCGCGCCGGCGACTCCGCCGACCACCTTTCCGGTCGCCGCGCTCGAGCGGCGGCAGACCTTGCGCCCATAATGGGTCCGCCCATGGTAGCGATGGGGGTGCGCATAAGCGGTCGTGCGGGCAGAGGCCGGCGCGGCCATCGGAATGCCGCTGGTGGCAATGACCGACACTGCGGTCGCGATCTTCAAAAAGCTGTTCATGTTTATACCTCTCAGGTCTGTTTCGTGTCTAAAACGACCGTGGACGCGCATGTTTCCCAATGCCAGCCGGTAACGGCGGGCCGTTCATTGCCGAAGGTGCCCGGCTGCCGCGGTTACCGCCGTTAATCTAGCGCGTCGTCGGGCCGACCCACCTGCCGTCGATATTGCCGGCGGGCGAATAGCGGCAGACGAGATAATCGGTGCGCGCGGTGCTGGCGAGCGCGCAACCGATGCGCTGGGTGGTCGGCCAGATCACCTGTGTATAGTGGCCGGTGTCGATCCAGTTGCCGGTGCGGCTGACCGCCGGAAAGGTGCCGGGAAGGAAGTAGCGCTTCTCTCCGACCCAGTCGCCGACCATGGTTTCAATGCTGTAGGCGCCGTGGGTCCCCATCCACAAATTCTCGCCGATCCCGCGCCGGGCGGCCCGGTTGGAATGCTCGAACACGCCGGTGATCGCCATCTGCTGCGCGTAAGCGGCGGCGGCGGTGCCGAGAGCATTGTCCCATACCAGCAGCGGAACGCCGATCTGGGCGCGCGCGACATTGTGCGCCGCGAGCACGCGGGCGGGGAAGGTCGCTGCGAAGCTCTGCGCCTGCGCGGCTGGCGCGGCCGTCGACAGCGACATCATCGACAACAGAAGCCTGGCCTTCATGCGCTCCTCCTTGCGTCAGTCGCCGCTGATCGCCGGGTCGATGTCCTCGGGACGATCGATGATCGGCCGGCCGACGTCGCCCTGCCCAACCGTCCGCCCGGCCATTTCGAGCATCCGCTCGAGCGGCACCCGGGCGCGCGCGATGACCTCGGGGCTGAGCTCGATCCTCGGCTGGAGGTCG
>JAZJZB010000088.1:15263-23282 GCA_040390085.1 Pseudomonadota bacterium
GCGCCATGTATGGGCACATGTTGCAGTTGCAATTGCCGTCGCCGCCAGGGACCCCGATGAAAGTCTTGCCCGGCGCGGCCTTCTCCATCTGGTGGATGATGTGCGGCTCGGTCGCGACCAGGATCGTCTGCGCCGGGCTGGTGAGGGCGAAATCGAGGATCGATCGGGTCGAGCCGACATGGTCGGCGTGGTCGATGATGTGCGGCGGGCATTCGGGATGCGCCGCGACCGGCGCATCCGGGTGCTCGGCCTTGAGCTTGAGCAATTCGGTCTCGCTGAACGCCTGGTGGACGATGCAGATGCCCGGCCACAGCAGCATTTCGCGGCCGAGCTTGCGCGACAGATAGCCGCCGAGGTGGCGGTCGGGGCCGAAGATGATCTTCTGGTCCCGCGGGATCTGGTCGAGGATGATGTGCGCGCTGCTGCTGGTGACGATGATGTCACTCAAGGCTTTCACCGCCGCCGAGCAGTTGATGTAGGTCAGCGCGATATGGTCCGGGTGCGCGGCGCGGAAGGCCGCGAACTGGTCGGGCGGGCAGCTGTCCTCGAGGCTGCAGCCGGCGTCCATGTCGGGCAGGATGACGGTCTTTTCGGGGCTGAGGATCTTGGCGGTTTCGGCCATGAACCGGACGCCGCAAAAAGCGATGACCTCGGCGCCGGTCTCGGCCGCCTTGCGCGACAGGTCGAGGCTGTCGCCGACGAAATCGGCGAGGTCCTGGATCTCGGGCTTTTGGTAATAATGGGCGAGGATGACGGCGTTGCGCTCGCGCTTCAGCCGGCCGATTTCGGCGAGCAGGTCGACGCCCTTGAGGCTGTGGGGCTGTGCAGTCATTTCTTCCCCTGCGCCCTCAGGCGCTCGGCGTGCTTGATCGCTTCCTCATATGGGGTCGAAAGGTCCATGTAGCTAGGCTCGTCGCTGCCCTCGGTCGGGAAGCGCGCGACGACCTTCACCTGCTTGAAGCCGGCCGCGACCAAGGGCATCGCGAAGCTGCGCTCGACCGCAAGCCGCGCCGCCTGGTGCGCGAGGCGCATCGGAACGTCGGCGGACGCCTGCTGGCGCAAATTCTGCACCGCCTTCGAGCGGTTGGCCTGGTCGAGCTGCTGGTCGGCGTTGGTCAGCGCGGAGAGCACCCCGCCCGCGCCATATTCCTGGGCGCTTGCGAGATCGACGTCGGGGCCGGCGATCTCGATCTCCGGCAGGCGGACGCTGAGCGTGCTGGTCGATCCGTCCCAGCGAACGTCCTTGGGCTGCAGCTTGGCAAGGTCGAGCTCGTAGCGGACATCGCCGGGCAGGATCAGGGTCCGCTTGGCCGACAGCCCGAAGCGGCTGCTGGTGGAGGTGGTGACCGACACGTAGCGGGCGACGAACGCGATCAGCCGGTTCTGCGCGCGCATCGATTCGAGGCTCGCGGTGGCGATGGTCTCGGGCCTTGGGCCGCCGAAGATGCGGTCGGCGATCCCGCTCGACAGGCCAAGCAGGACTCCGAGCGCAAGCGCGACGGCGACCATCGCGAGCACCAGCGGCTTGTTCAGGCGACGATCCATGACTCTCCCTCGCGCTCAACGAGCCCGCGCCGTTCGAGGTCCAGTAGGTGGGCGAACACCGATCCGCCGGCGGCGGTCACCAGCCGCGGGTCGAGGCCCGGGTAAGCATTGGCGACGATGTCGGGGATCGGGCGCGGCTGCCTGGCGACCAACGCGAGGATCTGCTTCTCGCGCTGCATTCGGTGGCCAACCAGGTGGCGGACATATTGCCGCGGGTTCGCGACCGGCGGTCCGTGCGCGGGGTAATAAGTGCGGTCTTCCCGCTTCCTCAGCCTGTCCAGGCTGGCCATGTAGGCGGCCATGTCGCCATCGGGCGGGAAGACCACGGTGGTCGACCAGCCCATCACATGGTCGCCGGTCATCAGCGCGCCCTGATAAGCGAAGCACAAATGGTTGGAGGTGTGGCCAGGCGTCGCGACGGCGGTGATCGCCTTCCCGTCGACCTCAATCGTCTCGCCGTCCTCGAGCACCCGGTCGGCCTGATAATCGCCGTCGAACGCGGCGTCGGCGCGGGGCCCGACGGTGTCCAGCGCAAGCGCCGCGCAGCCGATGACCGGCGCGCCGGTGCGGCCCGCGAGCGGGCGCGCCGCGGGGCTGTGGTCGCGGTGGGTGTGGGTGCACATGATTGCCGCCACCGGCCGCCCGCCGATCGCCTCGACCAGCGCATCGAGATGCTCGGGCAGGTCGGGCCCGGGGTCGATCACCGCGACCTCGCGGGTGCCGAGCAAATAGCTCTGGGTCCCGTAATAAGTGAAGGCGGAGGGGTTATGCGCGAGCAGCCGGGCGATGCCCGGTTCGACCTGCTCCAGCCGTGCGTAAGGCGCGTCCACTCCGGCGCCTGTGCCACGGCGACCTGCGCCTTGGCAAAGTCCGCCTTCAGCAGCGCAGCTCGTAGGGCCCGAAACTGGTGACCGAACCGCCGCCGGGGCGGCTGACGCGGAATTCGACGCGGCTGCGGACGACTCCCGCGCACAGTGCGTTAGGGAACGGGACGGCGACCGTCTGGCTACTCTTCATCGGCCGCAGCTGGACCTCGCCGCGCGGGTCGCCGCGCCGAACGAACTGCAGCTGCAGGTTCGAGGAGAAGGCTTCGTCGGCGCGGACCAGGAGCATGCTTCCGCGCTCGATCACGTCGCACGCAGCGCCAGTTCTGACATCGGGCCCAACCGGGCAGCTGAACGTCAGCCGCGGCAGCGGAACGGCCTTCACCGGTGCGGCGGCGAGACCCGAAGTGGCGGCGGCGACCGCAGCCCCCGGCGCAGCTTCGATCGCGGGCTTGTCCGGAAGCGGCGGCAAGGATGCGTAATCGCGGGCAAACGAATTGTCGGCCGGGGCCGGGTGGGCCACGCGCCCTGGCGGCGGCGGCGGAACCGGCGCTTCCAGCCGCGCGATCTCCGCGTTGAGCGCAGTGACGATCTGCTTCCTGACGTCGCGCGGCATTTCACCGTTGGCGGCGGTCTTTTCGGCGGCATCCTTCAGCGTGTGCAGCCAGGCTTCGTCGCTCTGGCCCTGGTTGCCGCACAATTTGACCTTTGAGCTGCGCGGCTCGCCGTCGACGGTGGTCGTGACGAGTGTTTCGAACTTATGCGCGTCGCAATTCTGCAGCAGCTTCTGGAGCTCGGCCGGGGGCGAGTCGGCAGCGGCAGCCGGCGCCGGTGCGCCAAGCGCCAATAGCAGGGTCCACAACGGCATTGATCATCACTCCCCAACTCGCCGACCCGGTGTCGGGCCGACCGACTGAATGCCCGTTGAACGTCAGGCGGCCAGGGCGGCCGTCGCCGGGACTTCGAGACGTTGCTCGGCACGCCGGGCGAAGGCCCGGGGATAGACGTCGCCGAACAGGGTTTCCATGCTGCTGTCCCAGCTGAAGCGGAGCGCCTCGGCCCGCGCCGCCGCCGCGATCGCGGCACGGTCGCCGTTCCACAGGTCGAGGATATTGGCGGCCATCGCCGCCGCATCGCCGACCGGGCCGAGGCGGCCGGTCGCGCTGGTCACCCGGTCGAGCATCGCACCGGCGGCCACCCCGACAACCGGCAGGCCGGACGCCTGCGCCTCGACGATCGACACGCCGAAGGTCTCGTCGGCCATGCCCGAGGCGTAAATGTCGGCGCTTGCCAGCCAGCGGGCGAGCTCGGCGCGGCCACGGACATAACCGGGCATGTGGATGCGCGGATCGCCCAGCGCGGCGAACTCGGCCTTGAGCGGCCCTTCGCCAAGCAGCACCAGCTGCGCTCCGAGCGAATGCGGAAGCCGGCGGAACGCATCGACCACCAGGTCCGGCTTTTTCTCGCCGTCGAGCCGGCCGACATAAATGATCAGCGGCTGGCCGGCGGCGACTCCAAGCTTGTCGCGCAGCCGCTGGTCGCGGCGGTCGAGCCCGAACTCGCCGACCTCGACCCCCAGCGGGACGACTTCAACCGGATCGATTCCGAGGTCGCGAAGCTTCGACGCGCCGCCATTCTCGCTGAGGGAAAACACCGCGTCGAACCGGCGGTACAAGGCACCACAATAAGCGTAGCAAATACGGCGGCACACGCCCGCCAGCGGCTTGGTGATGAACCTGGCGAACGGGCGCTCGACATAGACCGTCGGGAAGTCGGTCATGTAGGCGGCGGCCAGCGCGGTCTCCGGGAACCGGCGGCGGTGTGCGAGCGCCGCCCACGGCAGATTATAGGCGTCCTGGCACTCGACCAGGTCGGGCTGGAACCTCTGCAGCGCCCGCAGCACCGCACCGTTCCGCAGCAGCAGGCGGTAGTGCGGTCTTCCGGGCACGCGCGGAGAGGCGATCATGACGGTGATCGCCCGGCCCTCGTCGATCACTTCGTCATGAGCGCCGGGAATGATCATCAAATGGCGGTGCTGGGTCGATTCGAGGATGTGGCGGCGCTTGTGCAGCAAATAGGTGCGCACGCCGCCGCCGACCTCGGACCAGCTTTGGGTCAGGTCGCAGAACAATTTGGGCGCGCCGCCGCGCCCGAGCTGTGGATCGTGCAGAGTCACCTCCCCTGCCCAACCGGCGAGGCCGGGCAAAGTGCCAATGGCCGTGACCGCCGCGCTGGTGTGTCGGGATTTTTTACGCAATGGCGTCTCATTCGATCTGACTCCCGTTAGAAAACGGCGGAAATTCGCCACTTTCTTGAATTGGCACGCGCATTGCTACTATGTTTGCGTCCACTTGGTTCCACAAACCACACAAAGGGGCGGTGCAGCGGTTCTCTGGTCCAGCTGCTCCGCCCCTTTCTCGTTTCTACTCCTCGCCGTCGGGCAGCGATGGGGAGGTGGCAGTCGCTTCAGCGGCTGACCGAGGGGCCCCTCCACCATCCTCCGGATGGTCCGCCGCCCCACTCGCCGCGGTCGTGGGGAGGATTTGCTGAAGCTCACCGCTTTCGAACATCTCCATCATGATGTCGGACCCGCCGACGAACTCGCCTTTGACGTAGAGCTGCGGGATGGTCGGCCAGTCCGAATATTCCTTGATGCCCTGGCGGACCTCGGGGTCCTGGAGCACGTCGACCGTCTCGTAATTGGCGCCGAGGCGGTCGAGGATGGCGATCGCGCGGCTGGAGAAACCGCACTGCGGGAACAAGGCTGTCCCCTTCATGAACAGCACGACGTCGTTCTTCTTGACGATGTCCGCGATCCGGTTGTGGGCGTCACTCACTGGTCGTTCTCCGTATCCTGCACCGCGGTTTCGAGCTGCAGTGCGTGAAGCTCACCCCCTACGCGTCCCCCGAGCGCCGAATAAACCGCCTGGTGCTGGCGGATGCGGCTCAATCCTTCAAAGCTGCGGCTCACCACCCGGGCCGCATAATGGTCGCCGTCGCCGGCGAGATCGCGGATGGTGACCTGCGCGTCGGGGATCGACTCCTTGATCAGCCGCTCGATCTCGCTCGCAGCCATCGCCATCAGCTGTTCAACGCCTCGATGATCTGGCGGCGGGCGTCGATTTCCTTGTTGCGAAGCGCCTCGCGCACCTGTTCCTCGTCGCAATCGACCCCGGCGGCGGTGAGGTCGCCCATCACCTTGCGGATCACGTCATGTTCGCCGGCTTCCTCAAAGTCCGAACGGACGACGTCCTTTGCGTAGGATTCGGTTTCCGCTTCGCTCAGGCCCATCTGGCGCGCGGCCCATTCGCCGAGCAGCCGGTTGCGCCGGGCAATCACGCGGAACTGCATTTCCTCGTCGCGGGCATATTTGGCTTCGAAGGCGCGCTCGCGGTCGTCGAATTGAGTCACGTAAAATCCTCTTGCTCGGTCGCCCGCGAGATAGGAGGCCAGCGCCGCGTCGTCCAGCGGCATGGACGTTTGCAGCCGAGGCGCTAGCGTGCGCGGCGGCGCCACCAGGCGATCGCCAGCAAGACCACGCCCGCAGCGACCGTATCGGCGAGCCAATCGACAATGTCGCTGTCGCGGTGCAGCGCGGGAATCGCCTGGACCAGCTCGATCGCGGCGCCGAACAGCGACAAGGCGACCAGCAGGCGGGTGAAGCGGGCGCGCGGATAGGCCCAGACGCCGATCGCGGCGAGGGTCACGAAGGCGGCGATATGCTGGACCTTGTCCTCGGGATGGCCGGGGATCTGCGGCGGGTGCGGAAGCACCGCCATGACGAACGCGAACAGCGCCGCCGCCCAGAACAGCCCGCGCGCGCCGCGGCTTCCTTCCCAGCGGCTGAGGCCCAAGCGCTTAATCCTGGTAGGCCGCGGTCGTCTTCTCGCGCACTTCCTCGGCGGTGACTCCAGGCGCGAGCTCGATCAGGCGGAACGGGCTCATATGGTTCGAGCGCTGGAACACGGCGAGGTCGGTGATGATCATGTCGACCACGTTCTTGCCGGTCAGCGGAAGCGTGCATTGTGGGATGAACTTGGGATCGCCCCCCTTGGAGCTGTGCTCCATCACGACGATGATCTTCTTGACCCCGGCGACGAGGTCCATCGCCCCGCCCATGCCCTTGATCATCTTGCCTGGAACCATCCAGTTGGCGAGGTCGCCATTCTCAGCCACTTCCATCCCGCCGAGCACGGCGAGGTCGATATGTCCGCCGCGGATCATCGCGAAGCTCTGCGCGCTGTCGAAATAGCTGGTCAGCGGAAGCTCGCTGATCGTCTGCTTGCCGGCGTTGATCAGGTCGGGGTCTTCCTCCCCGGCGTACGGGAACGGGCCGATCCCCAGCATCCCGTTTTCGCTCTGCAGGGTGACGGTCATCCCTTTTGGCACATGGTTTGCGACGAGCGTCGGGATGCCGATCCCGAGGTTGACGTAGAAGCCGTCCTTGAGCTCCTTCGCCGCGCGCTGCGCCATCTGATTGCGGGTCCAGCCTTTGGTTTCGACTTGGGTTGCCATCACTCACTCCGCTCCCCGGCGAAGGCCGGGGTCCAGTCCAAACAAAAAACCAGCGCGGTAGCGCCGCCTGGGCCCCGGCCTTCGCCGGGGAACAGGGTGGTCACGCCACCTCCCTTTGCCGCACGGTCCTGAACTCGATCTTCTTGTCGTAGGGCGCGCCGAGGATCAGGCGGTTCACGTAGATCGACGGCAAATGCACGCAGTCCGGATCGAGGGCCCCGACCGGCACGATCTCCTCAACCTCGGCGACGCACACCCGCCCGCACGTCGCCGCCGGAAGGTTGAAGTTGCGCGCGGTCTTGCGGAACATGAGGTTGCCGCTCTCGTCCGCCTTCCAGCCCTTGATCACGCTCAGGTCGGCCCGGATCCCGCGCTCGAGGATATAGGCCTCGCCGTCGAACTCCTTGACCTCCTTGCCCTCGGCGACCTGGGTCCCGAACCCGGTCCTGGTGTAAAAGCCGGGAATGCCCGCCCCGCCCGCGCGCATCCGCTCGGCGAGCGTGCCCTGCGGGCAGAATTCGACCTCGAGCTCGCCGGCGAGGAATTGCCGCTCGAACTCCTTATTCTCGCCGACGTAGGACGAGATCATCTTCTTGACCTGCCGCGTGCGCAGCAGCTTGCCGAGGCCTTCATTGTCGATCCCGGCATTGTTGGAAGCGATGGTCAGGTCCTTGACCCCCGAAGCCTGGATCGCGTCGATCAGCCGTTCCGGAATGCCGCACAGGCCGAACCCGCCGGCGGCGATCGTCATCCCGTCGCTCAGCAGCCCGTCGAGCGCGGCCGCGGCGCTAGCGTAGATTTTCTGCATCTTCACTCCGTTCCCCGGCGCAGGCCGCGGTCCAGTCCTAAAAACGAACGGCGCGAAGCGCCGCCTGGGCCCCGGCCTTCGCCGGGGAACAGTCCGCTCATCCCTTCAGCTTCGCAAGCACGCCCTGCAGCTGCATCGCGTTCGACATGTCGCCCTCGACCTTCAATTTGCCCATCATGAAGGCGGTCATTCCGTCGAGCTGACCGGCGGCGAGCTGTTGCCAGTCGTCCCAGCCGACCCTGATCGTCGTCTCCGCCGCGCCGTCTTCCTCGGTCACCTGCCCGGCCGCGCCGTCGAGCATCACCGCGCCCAGGTCGCCGCCAAAGT
>JAZJZB010000088.1:23292-24954 GCA_040390085.1 Pseudomonadota bacterium
TCGATCTTGACCCGCTTGCCGGGCACCCACGCCTGCCCGGCCTGCATCCGCTCGACGAGTTCCTGCTTGGTCATGCGCGCTCCTTTGGCGGTGGGCGTAGCGAGAGGCGCACTGCGAAACAACATCCTCCCTGTTGCGCAGCAATGGGGAGGGGGACCGCTCAGCGCAGCTGAGTGGTGGAGGGGCCAATGAAGCCAGAGCACATGTCGATGATGTTTTGTGCGACTGCGCTCGCGTCGTTGAAAATGTCGGAGGCGGGCAAACGAACGACCTCCAGCCCCAACTCGCGCATGTAGAGATTCCGGCGTTCGTCGCGCTGCGCCGGCTCGGCAAAATCATGCACCAGGCCATCAACCTCGATCACCAGCTTTGCGGCCGGGCAATAGAAGTCGGCGACATACGGCCCGATTGGATGCTGGCGACGGAAGCGAATTCCGGAAGGTGACCGGCGCAGCAAGGCCCACAGCTTGACCTCAGGCGGACTCATCGCGCGCCGCTGCTGCTTTGCGACCCGCATTGAAGTTCGCGTTGCGCGCATTTGGCCCCTCCACCATTCGCTCTTCGGCGAATGGTCCCCCTCCCCACGAGCTTCGCTCGCAGGGAGGATGAGTCAAGTTGCAGGCGTTACGGCGCCAGCCTATCTGCGCGGCATGACATATCAAACCTCGCTTCAGCTGTTCATCGACGGCGTTTGGAAATCGGGCGAAGGGCGCGACGCTCACGACGTCGTCAACCCGGTCGACGCCAAGCCGATCGCCCAGGTGCCTTACGCGACCAAGGCCGACCTCGACGAGGCGCTCGCAGCCTCGGCGCGGGCATGGCCCGAGTGGCGCGCGATGGATGTCGAGAAGCGCGGCGCGATCCTCCACAAAGCGGCCAAGCTGCTGCGCGAGCGCGCCGATTTGGTCGCTGCGACGCTGACCCAGGAGCAGGGCAAGCCGCTTGCCGAAGCCAAGGCGGAAGTGCTCGCCTCCGCGCAGCTGTTCGACTGGTACGCCGAGGACGCCAAGCGCGACTACGGCCGCACCCTGGTCCGCCCCGCGGGCCAGCTGTCGCGGGTCATCCGCCAGCCGGTCGGCCCGACCGCGACCTTCACCCCGTGGAACTTCCCGATCTATCTGCTCGCCAAGAAGGTCAGCGCCGCGCTCGCCGCCGGCTGCACGGTGATCTCACGTCCGCCGCACGAAACCCCTGGCTGCTGCACCGAACTGTTCCGGGCGCTCGGTGACGCCGGCATTCCCGCGGGCGTCGCCCAGCTGGTCCACGGCGACAGCGGGCTGATCAGCGAGACGCTGATCGCCAGCCGGGTCATCCGCAAGGTCAGCTTCACCGGATCGACCAATGTCGGCAAGCATTTGATGCGGCTGTGCGCCGACAGCATGACCCGGGTGACGATGGAGCTTGGCGGCCACGCGCCGGTGCTGATCTTCGACGACTGCGACCTCGAGAAGACGCTCGACATGGTCGTCCCCCAAAAATTCCGCAACGCCGGCCAGGTGTGCGTCTCGCCGACCCGCTTCTACGTGCAGCAGGGCATTTACGATGCCTTCCTCAAAGGGTTCGCCGAACGCACGGCCAAGGTGAAGGTCGGCAGCGGGCTCGACGCGGACACCAGGATGGGGCCGCTTGCCAACAGCCGCCGCCCCGACGCGATCGATGCGC
>JAZJZB010000088.1:24964-31696 GCA_040390085.1 Pseudomonadota bacterium
AGCCGACGCTTCTCGCCGACGTTCCCAACGAAGCGGACATCATGAACGACGAACCGTTCGGCCCGGTCGCCGTCTCGCGCCCGTTCGACACGTTCGAGGACGCGATCAGCCAGGCCAACCGCCTGCCGTTCGGCCTCGCCGCCTTTGCCTTCACCGAGAATGGCCGCCGCGCCAATTTGATCGGGGACCTGGTCGAAAGCGGCATGGTCGGCATCAACACCTTCGCGATCAGCGGCGCCGACACGCCGTTCGGCGGGGTGAAGGATTCAGGGTTCGGCAGCGAAGGCGGGAAAGAGGGGCTGGAGAGCTATCAGGTGGTGAAGGCGGTGCATCAGGCTTGAAATGATCAAGGAAGTCGAACTCGATCATGCGTTCGCCGAAGCGCTAGCTGACGACATCGATTTTCAAGCTTGGCTCCTTTCCAATGGACGCTTCGCTCGCCATGCAGGCCGAGCAACGCTGTTGATCAATGATCAAGCCAGGGCCCGAAAATCGGCGAAGCATTGGTGGAAACACTGGTGGTGCAGGCTTTCAGACGGATCAGAAAGCGAAACCGATGTCTTTTTGGTGTTCGAAGCGGACGACAGCCGCTTCGCGCTACACATCGAGAACAAGCCGGCTCACGGAAAACTGGAACTGCAACAAGCTCGCGATTATCGCAGACGAGCTGCTTTCAAATCCAATTCTAAAGATTGGCTCGATTACAGTGACTTTGAAGTCCTGCTTTTGGCACCCGCAGACTTCATCCGAAGCCACCCAGATTGCGTCGCCCAATTTGATCGGGTGATGACATATGAGGAAGTCGGACGGTTCGTGCCGCTGTTTCAAGAGGCGCTAAGCCCTTTGCCGCCGCTCCGCTAACTCGCTAATGCGCGCTCCTTGACCGCGCTCACCGGCAGACGCATCCTCGTCGACTAGTCGTAGCGGTGCCGCCTCACTCTCCCCTCCCTGCAAGGGAGGGGTTGGGGGTGGGTGGCGCCGTCAAGGCGCTCAGCGCAGCGGTGGAGGACGAACTCGGCTGCGCCGTCCGGATTCTCCTGCACCTCGTTGTTCCAGAGCCGGACGACCGCCCAGCCTTGCTCTTCGAGGAAGGCCGTCCGCCGTAGGCTGCAGTGGACTCCGCGTGCTGACCGCCGTCGACCTCTATGGCCAGCTTGGCTTCGCGGCAGGCAAGATCGACGATGTACGGCCCGATGACGAGTTGTCGGGTGAACCTTGGCCGATACCGCCGTAACCGCACCCACAACAGCCGCTCGGCTTTCGTCGAGCTGTTGCGCAGGTTTCGAGCGTTTTGCGTCAGTCGCGGATCGACGCGCTTCATCCCAGCGGCCTAGCAAACCTCGCTGACGCTCGCACCCACCCCCTTGCCCCTCCCTTGAAGGGAGGGGAGCAGATGCGCTCCGCCGCTGTCGAATAACGTAACACGCCATCAGCCCCATTGGACACCCAAGCCGCTGCTAACTGTCCTTTGCTGCTTCGACCGCTCCCGCGAGCTTACGGCGACTGAGAGACGTCACGCGCTCCCGCTCGTCCGGAGTGCCCAGCCATGCTCGCTGCCGCGCCAGTGCTGATCGCCGAGGACAATCTCTACGTCGCGCTCGACCTGTCGAATGCGATCGAGGACATGGCCGGCCGCGTGGTCGGGCCGGTGTCCAGCGTGTCCGAGGCCTTGTTCCTGCTCAACATGCAATATGTCGCCGCGGCGATCGTCGACTGCACGCTCAGCGACCGCGATGCGGCGCCGCTGGCCTGGCAGCTTCGCGAGCGCGGCATTCCCTTCGTCATTCACACCGCTGCGCCTGTCCCCGAGGTAATCGCCGAGCTGCACCCGGAAGTGCCGGTGCTGAGCAAGCCGCTCCAGCCGCGCGCCGTCCTTGCCCGGCTGCTGATCGAAATGCGGCGCAGCGCTCGGCACGTCCGCACGATCGAGGAAACAGCAATGACCCTAAACGAAATTAGGCAGCCCACCTAAAAGGGTATAAAGTGCACAGATCATCGGGCCCCTAATGTGGCTCCCGGTGGCTGAGAGACCAAGGCAGCGCTCCCGCCATGTGGAGTGTCTCTCAATGCCCGCCGTAAATTCCGACCACCCCCTTGCCGCCATGGTGCGGAAGCTGAGCCTGTGGGAACCGCTCAGCCAGAACGATCGCAATCTGATCCTCGATCTTCCCTACCAGCGACGACGGCACGATGCCGGCCAATATCTGGTGTGGGACGGCGACCGGCCGCAGCACACGTGCCTGCTGATGTCCGGCTTCGCCTATCGCCACAAGAGCGCCGGCAACGGCGGTCGCCAGATCCTTTCAATCCATATGAAGGGCGACATTGTCGACCTCCAGAATTCGCTGCTCGGCGTCGCCGACCATAATGTGCAGATGCTGACGGCTGGCGAGGTCGCGATGATCCCGGTCGGGGCGATCCGCGAGGTGGCGATCGTCAGCCCGACGGTCGGAATGGCGATGTGGTACGAAACGCTCGTCGAAGGCTCGATCTTCCGCGAGTGGGTGCTCAACATCGGCCGCCGCGACGCCCGTACGCGCTGCGCGCACCTGCTCTGCGAATTTGCGATCCGGCTTGAAGTTGCCGAGCTCGGTCATCCCGAAAGCTACGAGCTGCCGATCACCCAGGAGCAGCTCGCCGACGCGCTTGCGCTGACCCCGGTGCACGTCAACCGGATGCTGATGAAGCTTGAGTCGGAGGGGCTGATCAAGCGCACCAAGCGCATGGTTTCAATCGTCGACTGGAAGGAGCTTTCAGAAGTCGCGGATTTCAACCCGCGCTATCTTCACCTCGACCGACAGACCTTGGCGAGGCCTGCGCCGCCGGTCGGTGCGAGCGCATCATCTTCGACCAGCGCCGTATAACGTTCGGCGAGAATTTTGTGGGCGTTGGCCGCGGGGCCTTGGGTGCGGTGCATGGCCATCAATTCTTCGGCCGCGCGGCGGCGGTAATAGCTGCGATCCTGCTCCGACATGCTCCGTTCCTCCGCCACCCCTGGAGAAGCCGTGGATTATGCGCCCCGTGCGGTACAGCGTCCCTAACTTCAATTAGACCCCGTAACGTTCGTCGCCGACCGGGCGGCGCCTAGGCGCGGCGCGCGATCCACACCTGGGGCATGGCGCCAAGGCTGGCCGCGGCGACCAAATCGTAGCGCTCTGCCAACTCATTGTGTGCCCGCCGCGCGGCCGGATCGCGCGCGCGGGCCGCGGCTGCGCGCTCTTCACCCGCGCGACGCCGGAAGTAATCGTGATCGGATTCGGTCATTTCTGATGCCCCCGCCCCCGAGCGATGTATCTGGATTCGCAGGGTATTTCTTTGATTTAGGTTAACCCGTGGCCGGAATGGATGACGCGGCGCCGATGCACGGCTAGAGCGCGCACATGACCAAGCGCACCGGCGGCGGAACTGGCGCCCGAACTGGCGGGCGAATCCTCGTCGACCAGCTCAAGATCCAGGGCTGCGACCGCATCTTCACAGTCCCTGGCGAGAGCTTCCTCGCGGTGCTCGACGCGCTCCACGACACGCCCGAGATCGACACCATCGTCTGCCGCCAGGAAGGCGGGGTCGGGTACATGGCCGACGCCGATGGCAAGATGACCGGGCGGCCGGGTGTGGCGTTCGTCACCCGCGGCCCCGGCGCGACCAACGCCAGCGGCGGGGTCCATGTCGCATTCCAGGACTCGACGCCGATGATCCTGTTCATCGGCGACGTCGCGCGCGGCGACCGCGACCGCGAGGGCTTCCAGGAGATCGACTTTCCCGCCTTCTTCTCGCCGATCGCCAAATGGGCCGCGCGGATCGAGGATGCGCGGCGGATTCCCGAATATGTCGCGCGGGCATACCGCGTGGCGACCGCGGGGCGGCCGGGGCCTGTCGTGCTTGCGCTGCCCGAGGACATGCTGCGCGACGAGGTCGACGTGCCCGACCGCCCGTGCGTCCCGCCGCTCGCCGAGGAGCCCGACCCCGGCGCGGTCCAGGCCATGTTCGCGCTGCTCAAGGAGGCGACCAACCCGGTGGCGATCGTCGGCGGCGCCGACTGGAGCCCGCGCGCCGCGCACCACTTCGCCAATTTCGCCTTCCGCTACGGGATCCCCGTCGCGGCCGCATTCCGCCGCCAGGACGCCATCGGCAACACGTGCCAGGTCTATGCCGGGCAGCTTGGCTACGGGCCCAACCCGAAGCTGCAGCAGCGCATCCGCGATGCCGATTTGATCCTCGCCGTCGGCCCCAGGCTCGGCGAAGCGACCACCGACGGCTATACTCTGATCACGCCCGACCATCCGGGGCAAACGCTGATCCACGTCCATCCCGACCCCAATGAGCTCGGCCGAGTCTATCACGCCGATCTGCCGATCTGCGCGGACATGGGCGAGTTCGCCGAGATGGCCGACGAGTGGATCGACCACGACCTCGTCAGGTTCGACGCGGGCGAGGAAGCGCACAAGGAATGGCTCGAATGGTCCGAGCCGCAGCACCGCAAGGGGGTCAAGCTCGACCTCGGCCCGTGCGTTGCTGCGATGCGCGAACGGCTTCCGGAGACCACCATCGTCTGTAACGGCGCCGGCAATTTCTCGGGCTGGTGGCACCGCTACTGGCGCTACGGCCCGATGCCGACCCAGCTCGCGCCGACCAGCGGCACGATGGGTTATGGCCTGCCCGCCGCGGTCGCGGCCGCGATCCGCTTCAAGGACCGGCCAGTGGTGTGCGTCGCCGGCGACGGCGATTTCCTGATGAACGGGCAGGAGCTTGCGACTGCGGCGCAATATGGCGCCGATTTGCTGGTCATCCTGGTCGACAATGCGAGCTACGGAACCATCCGCATGCACCAGGAGCGCGAATATCCGGCGCGGATCAGCGCGACCGAATTGAACAATCCCGACTTCGCGGCGCTTGCCCGCGCCTACGGCGGCTGGGCCGAAACCGTCGAGCGCACCGAGGATTTCGCGACGGCGATCGACCAGGCGATCAAGCGCACGGGCATCCGCCTGCTCCACTGCAAGACCGACGTTGAATATATCAGCAACGCAACCACCATTGCCAAGCTTCGCGAGCGGAAGGCACAACCAACGGCGCGCTAGCGGCGGCGGCCTTCCTCGCTCGCGCGCGATGCGCGCCAGGCGCATTCGAACAGGCGCTTGTGGACATCGGCGGAATCGGTCGGCGGCTTGTTCTTGGGCGGCTCCGGAGGCTGTTTCTCCTCCTTCGGAAAGTGCTCGACCAGCTCATCGAAATGGCCGCCGAAACTGCCTCTCTTGCGTGGCCGCCGGTGCGGCAAGTTGCCCTCCGAAACTGGTTTGTCGCCTTAACAATGATCAATGCGGCGGATTGCTCCGAATTGATTATGAAAAGCTGCCCGATCAGTCGGTTAAGTCGCGGGCGGCTGCGGCGAGGTGGTCATTGATCATCCGGGCAAGCTCGACATCGTCGCGCCACACGAGATAGGGCCGGCGCCCGACGGTAGCGCTCCGCTTCGCCGGATGCTTAGCGCGATCTTTGTGGATAAGCTGTGGATACGCCTGTGACATCGGCTTTACTCGCGGCGGAAGACCGCTTTGATTTCAACTGTTTAAACCCCCCGCCCGAGTCGCGTTACCGTTAGTTGAATCCAATATGGCGCAATGCCGCCCGCCGGTTACAGGCCGAACGGATAGGTTTCGTCTTCGGGGACTCGCTCGCCGGGCCGCTGCTCGCCCGGAAACACTGTGACCGCTTTGGTCTGATCGAACCAAACCCACGCGTCGAACTGCCGCGGGAGGATCTACAATTCGGAGGTGCCGTGGCTCGCCTCGCCGAGCAGCACGACCCGCGCATCGCCGAAGCGGTCGAAGAATTCGCCGAAGGTGCGATCCTCGATGTCGGGCAGCGGCTCAGCGGCGCTGGCGATCAACCGCGGAAGCGCATCCAGCTCAACCTCGAGCATCGTCCCAGCCCTCCTCGCCAATCAGCGGCACGAAGCGCACGCCGCCAAGGTTCTCGCGGACAAGCTCGCCGCCTGAACGCTTGGTGACCTTGACCAATTCCTGGACCCAGCCGGGCTCGCCGACCGGCATGACGATCCGCCCGCCGTCGGCGAGCTGGTCGATCAATGCCTTCGGCACATGGCTGCCCGATGCCGCGGCGAGGATCGCGTCGAACGGCGCATGCTGGAGGCAGCCCCTGGTGCCGTCGCCTTCGATGATGGTCACGTTGTGGTAGCCGAGCCGCTCAAGCCGCTCGCGCGCAATTGCGACCAGGTCGTGCTGACGCTCGATCGCGATCACCTTGCCGGCGACGCGGCTGATCACCGCCGCCGCGTAGCCCGAGCCGGCGCCGACCTCGAGCACCTTGTCGCCGGCCTTGATCCCCGCGGCCTGGATCATCAGCCCGACGATGTACGGCTGCGAAATCGTCTGGCCAGCCTCGATCGGCAACGGATGGTCGCCGTAGGCAAGGTGCGCGACATCGTCGCTGATGAACGCTTCGCGCGGCACCGCGAGGAAGGCATCGAGGACCGGTTTTTCGCTGATCCCGCGGCGCTTCAATTGCCGCTCGACCATCGCCTCGCGCTCGGCCGCATAGTCTGTCATGGTCATGACCATGGTCCACCTCCGGACCATGGAAAAACCGATGAGCGACGGAGGCCGTTCCACCGATGAGCGTGAGGGACACCAATTTCGCCGGGTCGATTCCCGGCCTTTATGACCGTTATCTCGGGCCCCTGCTGTTCCAGCCCTATGCGCAGGAGGTCGCGCG
>JAZJZB010000089.1:0-2900 GCA_040390085.1 Pseudomonadota bacterium
GGGCAAAACCATTGCCTACTGGTTCGACCCGATGGTCCCGGCAGAACGCTACAACGCTCCCGGCAAATCCTCGATGGGGATGGACCTCCAGCCCAAATATGCCGACGAAGCCGGAACCGCCGGGGTCCGCGTCTCACCCGAGGTGCAGCAGAATCTCGGCGTGCGGACAACGCGCGTCGTCTTCGCAAATCTTGGCGCGTCGCTGGCGGCGGTCGGCAAGGTCGAGACCGACGAGCGCCGCATCTTCGAGGTTCAGACCCTCACCCCCGGGTTCGTCGAGCAGTTGACCGTGCGGGCCGTGGGCGAGCCGGTCGGCGGGGGAAAACTCATCGCCACCGTCTATTCGCCGGAGCTTTATGGCGCACAGCTGGAATATGCCGCACTGCGCAAGATCGG
This sequence comes from Pseudomonadota bacterium, assembly GCA_040390085.1. Classification (GTDB taxonomy): domain Bacteria; phylum Pseudomonadota; class Alphaproteobacteria; order Sphingomonadales; family Sphingomonadaceae; genus Sphingomicrobium. Next base: position 397 of record JAZJZB010000089.1, read on the forward strand.
TGCGTCCGCGATTACGCCCGGCCTTCGTCAGGCGGCCCGTGAACGCCTGCGCCTCCTTGGCTTGCCGGCCGCGGCGATCCTGAGGCTCGACCGCGGGGGCGCGCCCCAGCGCACCTATGGCGTCTTCGCTCGCCAGTCGGGAATTGTAACCGCGATCGGCGCCCGCCCCGGCGCTCGCGTCGAGCCGGGCCAATCGATCGCCACCCTCGCCGACCTGTCGCAGGTCTGGGTCATCGCGGAAGTTCCGGAAGCCTCGCTCGGTCAAATCCGCGTCGGCCATCCGGTTGACATCGCCTTCCCCGCATACCCTGGGGATATCCGGCGCGGCACCATCGACTATATCTTCCCGACCCTCGAACCCGAAGCGCGCACCGTGCGCGTGCGTGCAACCCTCGCGAACCCGGGCGGACGCCTCAAAATCGGCATGTTCGCCAATCTGAAGATCGGCTCGCCGGCGAGCGGCGGGCTGGTGGTGCCGACCGAGGCCATCATTTCGACCGGCACGCGCAACGTCGTCATCGTCCGGCGCAACCAGGGGTTCGTTCCGGTTGCCGTCGAGCTCGGGCGCAGCTTTGGTGAGCAAACGGAGGTTCGAACCGGTCTGAGGCTCAACGAGGCAGTAGTCGTCTCCGGCCAGTTCTTGATCGATTCCGAAGCATCGCTCACAGGCGTGGCCGAGCGCTTGTCGCGCGGCCAGCAGGCGGTGGGGCAGCAGCAGAACATCCAGGGAAATGGGATCGTCAAGTCGATCGATCTCCCGGCGGGCCGGATCGTCCTCGCGCACGAGCCAGTGCATGATTGGCCGGCGATGACCATGCCGTTCGCGGTCCGCGATCGCACGCTGCTGCGCGGCAGGAAGGTCGGCGAGAGGATCATGTTCGAGTTCCAGCGGCCGCAGCCGGGCCAGCCTCCGGTGATCGAGCGCATCGCGCCGGACGCCGCGCGATGATCGAGCGGATCATCCGCTGGTCGGCGGCCAACCGGCTGCTCGTCCTGCTCGCCGCCGCATTCCTGACGGTCGGCGGGCTGTTCGCGGTCAGCCGGACGCCGCTCGATGCGCTTCCCGACCTCTCCGACGTGCAAGTGATCATCCGCACGCCCTATCCGGGCCAGGCGCCGCAGATCGTCGAAAGCCAGGTCACCTATCCGATCGCCACGACAATGCTTTCGGCGCCCAAGGTGAAGGCCGTGCGCGCCTTTTCGCTGTTCGGGGATTCGTTCGTTACCGTCATCTTCGACGACGGAACCGATCTCTACTGGGCACGGTCGCGCACGCTCGAATATCTCAACCAGGCGACCGGGCGCCTCCCGCCGGGAATAACGCCGGCGCTCGGCCCCGACGCGACCGGTGTCGGCTGGGCCTACGAATATGCCCTGGTCGACCGCAGCGGCCAGAACGACCTCGGTCAGCTTCGCGCGCTGCAGGACTGGTTTCTTAAATATCAGCTCAAGGAAGTGCCCGGCGTCGCCGAGGTCGCCAGCGTCGGCGGCATGGTCCGCGCCTTCCAGGTCCAGGTCGAGCCCGAGAAGCTGCAGCTTTACCGGGTGTCGGTGGGCGACGTGATGGCGGCACTCAAGACCGCAAACAACGAAACCGGCGGCTCGGTCATCGAGCGCGGCGAGGCCGAATATATGATCCGCGTCGGCGGTTACCTCGAGAGTCTCGACGACTTCCGCGACATCCCGCTCAAGGTGAGCGCGGCGGGTGTGCCGGTCACCATCGGCGACGTTGCCAAGGTCCAGATCGTCCCCGACTTCAGGCGCGGGATCGCAGAATTGAATGGCGAAGGCGAGGTCGCGGGTGGGGTGATCGTCGTCCGCGCCGGCGCCGACACAAGATCGGTGATCGAGGCGGTCAAGGCGAAGCTGGACGCGCTCAAGCCCGCGCTTCCTCGCGGCGTCGAGGTGGTGACGGTGTACGACCGCACATCGGTGATCGACCGGGCGGTCAACAATCTATGGGAGAAACTGGGCGAGGAGTTCCTCGTCGTCGCCGTCGTCTGCGTGCTGTTCCTGCTGCACTTGCGCTCGGCGCTGGTGGCGATCATCACCCTGCCGCTCGGCGTGCTCGCGGCTTTCATCATCATGTATTTTCAGGGCATCAACGCCAACATCCTGTCGCTAGGCGGGATCGCGCTCGCCATCGGCGCGATGGTCGATGCCGCAGTGGTAATGATAGAGAATGCCCACAAGAAGCTGGAGCATGCCGAAGAGGAGCAGGGCGGCATGACCGAAGCGCTCCGGCGCACGGTGTTGGTCGAGGCCGCCGTCGAAGTCGGTCCGGCGTTGTTCTTCTCGCTGTTGATCATCACCTTGTCGTTCCTCCCTGTCTTTTCGCTGGAAGCGCAGGAGGGACGCTTGTTCAAGCCGCTGGCGCTGACCAAGACTTATTCGATGGCCGCCGCGGCCGCCCTGTCGATCACCCTGATCCCGGTTCTGATGGTGATGTTCGTCAAGGGGCGGATCCGCCGCGAGGCGGACAACCCGATCAACCGCTTCCTGAT
>JAZJZB010000090.1:0-11328 GCA_040390085.1 Pseudomonadota bacterium
TCCAGCTCGCTTCAATCCGGATCTGGTTGCGACATAATGAGTCGGTGGCCTAAAGGGTCGCCGACCGCTCAATGAGGCGGCATGCCTTGTCGCAACGGGGGTCAAAGGAAGGCCGTGGGGTAGTCAATTCAGGCTCCGCCTCGCGAGCCTCGGGGCTCCATTTCCCATCGTAGCCTTGAAGAATTCTCAAGTTGATGCCGTTCGGCGAACCGGCACTAACCCGTGCTTAGATGTCTAGTGCAGATTCGTAACCCTGAGCTGCATTACTCTGGAGCGAACGGTTCGGGCCGACGCATCACCCAAGCGACTGCTACGCCGCCTCGTCTTTGGGGCATTGCAGGGGACAGGCCTCGTGGAAGGCAAGCGGGAAGCGCGAAGCTCCAAAGCTTTCCGGCCTCAAGGCGCAGAAGAAGCGCTGTTGAGCCGGGGACTGCGCCGGCTCACCCGACCTGTGGTGGATCAGCTCGACCGCTAGCAGCAATCCTGACCAGAAGGACACAAACGCCACCGTCGGAATGTCGCCGCTTGGGTCGTTCCCGTAGGGATATGCGCAGCCGGCGCAAGGACCGCCTGGAATGTGGTTCGAGACCTGCACCATGAAGAGGTCGGTCGCGCCCACTCCGACCCACTCAGCGCCCGTGCGTTGCACCGTCCAGCGCGAGGGGATGTGATCCACTCCGACCAGCACCGTGTCTGTGAGCTTCACGCCCGTCGAAGAGCCGTATCGGACCGGAATGCCTTCAACGCGCAGTGAATTACCGTAGCTCGCAAGGTTCTCTACCTTGGGAATCTCCAACCTAGAGCGCCGCAGCAGGGCATTCCGGTTGAGGTTGCTTATGGCGCTGACGTCGTCGTCCAAGACGCGGCAATCGCCTTTGACAGCCGGGAGCCGCAGTAGCGCGAAGAGGGCCGCATTCGCGATCGCCCCGCCGCTAATGAGGTCGAAAACACCGAGATTGGCACCCGCGATGGCGCCGGGCGGCGCAAGCTCGATCACCGCTTCGGCGCAGGGCGCGTACCAGTCATCGAAAAGTGCCGTCGCCGCATGATGGCGAAGCTTGCGCATTGCGGCCTTGAACGCTTCGCCAGCGGCAAGTGCAGCCGCAGCGAGCGCTCCGGTCGGCCAATCTCCGGCTGACCAAGCCGAGGCGGTTTCCGAAAGGCGAGCGCCGGAGTCGGTGGCGTTGAGAGCGATGACCTGAGCGGCAGGAGCAGTCATGCATTGGCCTAGCGCGACGCTGAGATCTACCTCGCCCTCGGGCCGGCCTACATGGAAGTACCGACCCGGCAGTAAGTCGGCTCCGCATTCCAGGAGAGCCGACACGAGACTGTCGCCAGAAATGAGCGGTGGCTGCGCGCCCATCACCGGCACATCAGGGATGTCGAGATAAACTTGATGGCCGGAGCGCGCCATCAAGATGGCAGCCGTAGTAATCGCGGACTGGCCCGAATGAGTGCAGACCACGTCCTCGCCAGCGGTTATTACAACCATCGTTCCGGTCAGCGCCGCGAGCAGCTCCTCGTCGGTCACGGTTTCGGTCAGGTCGGTCCGCATCAGCAGAAGGGTGCGCTTCAGTGCTTCGGCAAGCATCATTCGATCTCCAGATGTTCATGGATTGCGACCTCCTGCCAGCGGCCGTCGTCGGCTATCTGCGCAAGAAAGACACGGTCGAACCCGACCGGGCCCGTCGCGAAATTGGGGATTACGAGGCTGAGAAACCCGGGCGAATGCACGATTGGAAAGGCATCGTCGGTCGCCGAGTGATAGGCGCGGCCAGGATGCGTATGGATTTGGACGCGTACGCTGAGGCCGTCGCGTGCCATGTCCAACCAGAAACGAGTCAACCAAGCTTCCTCAAGCTGGAAGCCGACCGGGCTTGCGTCATGCTGGGGATGAATCAGCCGGGAAATCTCCTCAGGGTGGCCGACCGGACCCACCCAGAGCGCCTGGCATTCATTGCGGCCGCAGCCGCAGACACGGAGCTGCTCGAAGGTCCGTTCGAGCAGCCCGCGCCGGATGCGGTAGGCCATTCTAAATGCCCCCGCTCACGACCCGTGGAGCAAGCACGAGGCGCGTGCCGGCGACTACGCCAGCATCCTCGACGCTTTGGTTGAGGTTGAGCTCGGCGCCGCTCGCCTCGGCAAGAAGACGGAAGCCCGACGGATTGGCAGTCACACCGAAAAGCTTCAGCGCGTGCTGCAGAACCGCGTTCAAGGACTGGTTGCCGTTGACCTCGAGCGACTTTCCCAGGCCGTTGTAGGTGACGGTAACCCCGAACTTTGCGGTCTTATCTTTGTCGTTCGCCATGAATGACCTCCTATTTCTTGCGATTGGGGCGCTGGGTCAGCGCCGATGCGGCGGCGGTCTTGGCCGCCTTGCTCGATCTCGGGTTACGCAGGACTTTCGCCGCTGCAGACGCAGCCCGTTTGCTCGTCACTTCCGTTCTTTTGGTCATCGCAATTCCTTCTCAATATTCTCGTTCATTGAAACCGTTGAACGAGTCTCAAAAAAATATCAGCCGATACGCTGGTATAAAAACTCGACTCCGCCACTGTCGGCCGCACTCTCATTCCGAAGTACGAAACCCTGCTCCCACAATTGCTTGAACTTGGTGCTCGCGTTGGCGATCGACATGCCATCCATCGCCTCCGCAAACTCGGCCGCACGCGCCTCAGGTCGAGATAAGGCAAATTCGAATGCCCCGCGGTTTCCCGCACTCGGCTGACTCCCGATCACTTCACCCTTCTTCCCGTTCCAAGCCATCACCGGGACCTCAACTCGTTCCGCGGCTGCTTCGATATTAAACCGGACTTCTCCATCCGAAAGGTCGACGAGGCAGATTCCTTTCTTGCCACGATAGCGGCGAACCAGCTCGACTACCGCCTCGGAGGCGAAAGATGCATCGATGCGCTCAACTCCCTCCATCGACAACTTGAACACCCGCTTACCAGGCTGGCTCTCGACGGCAGTGATGAGCCTCTCGAGCACGGCCCGCCCTTGCGAGCGGCCCCAGCCCGTTTTCTCTCCATCCATGAAATCCAGTAACCGAATAGAGCACCTGATTCCCGTTCAATGAGATTATTTAAGCAGAATCAACTGGGTCTGTCAACTGAGATCCAGCGAAAAGGAAATGTGGGTTCCCCACAGGAGCGGCAACTTCTCCTGGGTATAAGCCGTGTTTGCTCGATAGGCGTTTCCGGACGGCTTCAGGAGCACGCGCTGGTTGAGCAGCCGGACGTCGAGATCGGCGCGGTAGCGGATCGCGCTTCGCGCGCTATCCATCAAACCCATGCCTCTGTTGTCATCCGCATTGCTCGAAAGGCCTTTCCGGAAAATCTCGATGAGCAGGTCCGTTTCGGTCAGGTTAGCGAGCGGATCTCCTCGCGACCGAAGCACCGGGACGAGTGTCCCCATGATCCCCTTACCGCTGTCCGAAACGGCAACGGTCACCCGGTTGCCATTGGTGTAGGTTTGCAGGACCGCAAAAGCGTCGAGCGAACTTCCGCTATGCTCGGCAACGTTACTCATGAGCTCGCTAATGATGTTGGCAATGGCGCGCGCAGCCTGGCTTCCGTCGTGCCGGCTCGAGCATGCCCGCTCGACCGCCTTTGCAAGCTCGCCCGGCAGAGACTGATCCGGCCGGACATCGCCGCTGAAGCGATAAATCTCGACCAGGCCGCGATTGCCGCCGCGGTGAAGCGCGGCTCCGGAAAAGAGCGGACGATGCGGAGCAACCTCGGCCTCGCGATTGAGGCCGTCGAAGAAGCCCATACGATCAAGATAGCCCATCACTCCATCAGCGCCGCCGAGAAACTCGAGCCGGAGGCGCTTCGCTGACGCTATGACTTGATTGCAGAAGCTCAACAGGCGAATGACGACGTCGATCATCAGTGAGCAGCCTGCAGAAATCCGGACGACGACCGTCGAGAACGGACCGCCCAACGCATCGCCACACGCAACCAGCGCCCGCTCAAACCGCTGTGCGTTGATCCACCCGTCCGGCAAGCGAAGGGTGCATTCCAAGGGATAGGCAAGCGTCGCCATCAATCGAGCCTTTCTACTGTTGGCTCGGGCGAGCCTCTCCACGTCATTCGAAAGATTGCGCCTTGCGCGACTGACTGAACCGCATGGGGAAAGAGCGCAGCGATGCAGGTCCCGCCGGCGTTCCTGACTGATGGGTAGATGATGCCGTTGTGACCCTTAACGCGCACGGCTTCTGCTAATGCGTTTCCAGCCGGATAGCCGAGACTCTTTTCGGGATTCAGCGCCGAATGTTTTGGATGCTCGCGAAGGTCGAGGAAATCGCCGGCGAAGCTTGCGTGGAGCTCGGCATAATCGACAGCGGCTTCGAACACACCAGTCGTGGCCAACATCTGCGTCATGTGAAAGCGGACTTCGGCTAGGCTCGTTTCGATCTCGAACCCAGCGTACCAGGCGCCGCGATCAGGGCCATTGAAGCGGTTCATCTCGCGGGGCTTGGCGTAGGCAAAGGCCGCGTTGATGAAGGCAGCGCACGGCATGCCGTAAACCATTTCGTAGGGCTGGACCTCACCCGACCCGCGCACCTGCGTGAGCAGGCGATTGCTGGTGGCGCCCTCGATTTCAGCCAGGGCGGCGAGATCCTCATTGCCGACCAATCCCAGCAGGACCGACTCCCTCAGGCGCGCGGTCGTCACCAAACGAACCGTTCGGGGCAGCGCGCCCTGAGTTATGGTCAGTCCGTCGAGCACCTCAGACGCCGCCCCTGACAGCATCGATGTAGCGTCGGGTTTCGAGCATCAGCGGGATGCCGCCTTCGATCATCGCTTCGACCGGACTCTTGCGCTGAAAGACCGGGCCGCGATTAGTGAGCTTTGGCCAGCGGTCCGCCATTTCATCCGCGAAGAGTAAGTGCAGGCCTTTGTAGACGCCGATCGCGGCCGACGCGCGGGTCAGCTGATCCTGGGACAAGGGCTGCTCCCAGGTGCCTCGCTTGATCCTATCCCACGTGCTTTCGCTAACGCCAAGAAGCGCCGCCGCCTCGCTGTTCGTGAGTTCCCAGTGTTCGGCAAGGGCACGAAATGCCTTCAAGGCAACGCCCGACAACCGGGCTCGATCATCCGCGTTCGTGAAGGTCTGAACGTCAACTGGCGTGAGAGGAGGTTTTGACCTCAAATCCATTACGTCAGCCATTTTGCTCTCCCGTTTTCGGTATGTTCTTCTATACCGTCAATTGACGCGGTGTCAATCGTCATTTGACGATATAAGTTCCAACCGATCGGGCGAGACAATCCCTCTCTCAGAGCTCGCCTTGTATCTCCCACAAAATCGATGTGCAGACAGTCACTTGTCGAGCATCGCGAGACATTGCCTTTATCTTGCCTTCCCCTGCCTCCTTTCCGAATTCCGGGTTCTGACTGAACGCAATGAAAAAGGAAGCGACGCCGGCCGCGCCGCTCCCCAGGGTACAAACTCATCCGTTCAACGCGCCCGCGCGAATGCTTCTGCAGCATCCTCATGCCGCTCGAAGCTGCGCGACCACAACAGATCGACCGCGCAAGCGTCGCCATCGACAATGCACACACCGGCATGCCAGCGCCCCGCAACGAAGCTCAGGATCCCGATCCGCGACAGCTCATCGCCGGCACCGTCATCGTCAATATCGAGCAGGAAATGCTGCCCGAGATAGCGTTCGGCAATGCGCGCTTCCCAGTGAAATTCGACCTTTTCGGCCTCGAAGATGCGCTCAGCCAAGGCGCCGACATCGGCGCACCCGAACTCGAGCTGAAGCCCTTCGACGAGCCGCGCGTAAGCATCGCCCGAGCCTCCGGGAATTGCAGAAATGATCGTCATGGCCGTCTCCTTTCTGTCCTCCAGATCGAGGACGGCGCTTCAGGGACGGGCGGCGGAGCGGCTGTCAGGGACGCCGCAAGGCGCCGCGAAGCGGGGCGTGGGGGAGCCGATTTGCGCAGCAAATTGGGGGTACCGCACATCCTTGCACAGCCGCTTTGCCGCCCGCCACGCTGGGCCTGTTCGACAAGAGCCACCCCCTTCAGCCGTGTTACGGACAGTGAGAATGTGTCCCTGAGGCGCACTGGCAGGAGTGTTCTATGGCCGAGAAACGGTTTGTTCGACCTATCGTCGAGTTCTTTCAGTTCCAGGTCGCGGATGCGCCCAGAAGCGACAACGCGGTGCTCTTTTCAGAGATGTGGGACGACCGAACGCATCGCTATCTGGAGGGCGTCAAACAAGAGCTGCAGCGAGCGCGAGGCATCTACATCTATTACGATAGCCGCGGTCGCGCCATCTACGCGGGCAAGGCGGAAGAGCAGTCCTTGTGGAAGGAAATGAACCTTGCGTTGAACAGAGGGCGCGGCGACGTTCAGTCGATCAAGCGGGTTTCGCACCCAACGAACAGCGTGCCGTACAGAGGACCGGAGGAGAAGAGACGGCGAATCCTCCGGCAACAGGTCAAACTCTGGCACATCGCAAGCTACTTCAGTGCGTATGAGATCGCTCCGAAATCAATCATCGGCATGTTCGAGGCGCTGCTGGTTCGAGGCTTCGCGAACGACTTGCTCAACAAGCGTATGGAGTCGCTGTAGCAATAGGAACGCGGTCTATTCCAAGCGGCACCGGCGCGGTGCAAAACGAAAAAAAGAGCCCCGGCGACCGGAGCCGCCGGGGCTGCTTCGAGGAGCTCAGAGGGGCAGGTCACCGTCCTTGTCGGCGGCCTGATCGTTGTCGCCCGACTGCTTCGGACGGCCGAGGAACTGCACGTCGTCGGCGATGATCTCGTAGCCGTAGCGGTCGATCCCATCCTTGTCGGTCCACTTGCTGTTGTGGATCCGGCCGCGGACCGAGACGAGCATGCCCTTGGTCACATGCTGGGCAACGACGCGCCCGAGACCGTTGAAGCAGGTCACGCGATGCCACTCGGTGTCCTTGGCGGTGAAGCCGCTCTCGTCCTTGTAGGTCCTGCCCTCGCTGTCGCGCTTGGGCCGGCTGGTGCCGAGGCTGAAGCTTGCGACGTCGGTGCCGCCATTGGTCGAGCGAAGCTCCGGATCTCCGCCGAGATTGCCGACGAGAAGAACGATGTTGGTCATGGATAGTCTCCTGATCTGGTCGCCGGGACCTCCCCGTCGACAGCCCATCAGGAGCGAGGCGAAGCGGCGGCGCGCACCGCAGGGCGAAGCCCAAGGGAAACCCCGACCCGAGGCGTGGAGCGGGCAGCCCGAAGGGCAACACGGGCCGAAGGGCTAAGGGGTTGCGCGGCGATGCAGCCGAAGCAGTAGAGGGCTGGAAGAGAAGACGGGGTGCGTTCCGCGATCTGCGGCAGACTTGCAGACACCAAAGATCTTCGGTCTGTGTGCATCCGGTGGAGGGCGGTGATGCAGTTCACAGAGGCGTTTGAACGATTGGGGTATTCGGTAGAAGCTCAGCGCCAGGACTGGAGCGCGGAGAACGAACGGGGCGTGTGCATTTCCCTGTGGCAGAAGGAAATGGGGGTCCGCGACGGACTATTATGGATGAGCACGCGGGTTCATGCCGACCCCTTGGAGGGATGGGAAGCCAAACCCGGCAACCGAAAGCGGATCCGTCACCTGCGGCGCGCGCTCGACGAATTTGGCGGGCGGGTCGATGTCGTCATCGTGAGCGGCGAGCCAGGTGTGAGCTATGGGACCGCGCAACCCTGGATCGCGGAGGGCGCGCGAGCCGGAACCCACTGGCATATCAGCGACCTGGACGAGGGCACTGGCCACTTTGAAGTACGCTTGGTCCTGGACGGAAAATGAGCGCGCTGTTGAGGAGGTGGACGAATTGATCATGAAGCGCGAAGCCCACGTCCGTTATGTCCTCCAGGAGAATCTTACCGAGGAACAGATCGCCGAGGCGAAAGAAAAGCTGCACGATCTTGCCAGGCTGCTCGGCCGGGTTAGCGCGCAGGTTTGCCACAAGATGGGAATCCAGTTCGACATGGACGATCCCGAAGTCGCGCGCCAAGTGATGGAACTGACTTTCGAGGGGATGTTCCTGACGGCGCCGAAGAAACGGCAGCGATCGGCTAAAGCTCCCAAACGCAGGGAGGGCTAAGCGGCGCGGGCGAGCTCGGCGATGCGCGCCTCGCACAAGTCGCGCACGACTGTCTGCAGCAGCTCCACGCGCGACGACAGCCAGGCGAGCTGCTCATCGGAAATGCGATAATGACGCGAGTAACGCGCCTTCACATAAGCGTCGCGCAACAGCTCGTAGCAGCGCCGCTCGAACTTGGTCGCGCGCGGCCAGATCTCCTTGAGCCGCGGCTCCAAGGCCTCGGCGAGCTGGCGCAGCTGGTTCAGATTGTGCGTCTTCGGGCTGTAGAGCGTGCGCACTAGAAAAAGACAATGATAGAAGCGCTCGGCCGCTTGGTGGAGCTGAAACGCGGCCTCCTTCGGCCGGTCGATACTTCGATAGTAGTTCGCACCCTTGAGAAAGGCGCCCGCGCTCTCGAACCATTCCTCGAAATAGTCCCGGCTCTCGCGCAGTGCTTCCGCCGGACTCAGCGGCTTGGCTTTCGCGAAAGGATGGCCCGGCTCCTCGAACAGCACCACTCCATCGCGCACGATATCCATGAAGAAATAGCGGCCGAGGCGCAGCTTCTCGTTCACATCATCGAGGCTGTGGTAGATGGGGCTCACGGGCGTCCTGAGATTGCGTCCCGAAGCGAGCTCGCCGAGCAATTGCTCCTCGGTCTTCGCCCAGAATTCGGGGACGTCAGTCAGCTCTTCACGGTCCACCACCACGAGCAGGTCATAGTCCGAAAAGTAGCGCCCGACCGGATCCTCGACCCAGTCGCCGCGGGCATAGCTGCCGAACAGGATGATCTTGAGCAGCTTGCCGCCGCGCAGCCTCGGCATGGTCCGGCGGGCGATCGCGAACGCAAAGCCCTTGCGGACGACATCGACGACGAACGCGAGCTCGTTCCGCTTGGTTTCGGGCAGGTGATCAAGATCGCTGGTCATCGACGGCGTCAACCTTGCGTTGCGGGCGGCAAAGAACAAGCGGAAAAGGCGTACGCCTCGGCCGGACGGCAAGCTCCGGCCCGGCCGGTCGCGCGTCAGGCGCAGGCCGCGGCCTCGCGCGCGGCATGCTTCGGATTCGTGCCGAGCGGACCGCGCCGGTCGACGACATGCACGCCCTTGTCCTTCGCCTGGATGACCAGTCGCTCGAGCACCCCGTTGCCGGCAAAGGCGACGAGACAGCGGGGATTGAGCGACAGCATCTGCTCGTTGCGCCGGAAGCCGGCGCGCGAGCCGAGGCGACGATCGAGCCCGAACGCGACCTGCGCGACCTTGCGGCGCTCGGCCCAGGCGGCGGCGATCCGGTCGAAACCCTTGGTGTCGCCGCCGTGGACGAGCACCATGTCGGCGACATGCTCGCGGACCTTGTCGAGCGCTTCCCAGACGCTGTTCGCGACCGTCTTGGCATCTTCGGCATTGGGGAAAGACAGCCGCCCGCCGGCGAACAGCACCGGCCTTCCTTCAGGCATTGAAGCGCGGCAGCGGCTTTCGCTGCGCGCGCGCAGGAAGTCGCGGCCTTCGACCACGGCCGAGGTCAGTCCCGCACCATGATTGAGCCGCGAGCCCGTGGCGGGCCGCCACGAGGAGCCGGTCTCGTTCATGTAGATCTGGGCCGAAGCCTCGCGGAACGCCTCGAGCCCGAGCATCGCCGCCTCGGCCGACTGGGCCCTCGCGATCTGCTGCTCGAGCTCGGTCGAATGGACTTCCGACCCGTCCGCCGAGGCGAGCAGAACGCGGATCTCGTCGGTCGCGCGGTCGATCTGGGCGCTGCGCTTAGCGGCTGCGCGATGGAAGATGTTGACCAGGCCCCAGGCGATTTCCTCGGCGTCCTCCTCGAGCGCGGTGTCCGGAAACAGAGCGAGAAGGTCTGACCAGATCGCGGCAAGCGTCTGCTCGACAGCCTCGGTTTCGGGGAGGTCGGTGGTGACTGGCCGGTCGGTGCGGTCGATGGCGAGGTGGCCGAGCTCGAGCTGGGCGAGCTGTGCGGCGAGCGTCGAATGCATGGTCTGTCTCCCGTTCGGATGAGCGCCGCGGATCCGGCGCCGGGAGCCCGTCGACCCGGCCGAGCCGCCTCTCCCGCACCGAGGCGTAGCCGAGGCAAACCCCCGGCCGAGGCTGGCGCGGGCCGCCCCCACAGGGGCAACACGGGCCGAAGGCCGGCGGGTTGCGGGACGCGGCGCCCGGGTCAGGGCGACATCCCGCGCCGGACCGGCGCTTGCGTCGACACGGCGGACCCGAGCTTCAGGCGCTCACCAGAAGCGCCACCAGGGACGACGATCGCTGTCGAGGGCTCGGTCGAACTTGACGAGGGCGCGGGCGAGCAGCCGTTCGACCCTGCGGCGGCTGATCCCGAGCCGGTCGGCGATCGCCTCATTGTCGAGCCCGTCGGCCGCGCTCAGCTCGAGCACCCGGCGCTCCAGGGGCGACAGGCAGGCCGCGGCGCGTTCGAGGCGCAGGTCGGGAGAGGGTGGCGGCGAAGGCATGGCGCGTCAGGCGTCACGGATGCTTCAGGGGCACGCCGCCGATGTGCGGCACGGCCCAGCCGACGCAGCCCGGCGCAACCGCGACCGGCACCAAGATCGGATCAATGTCCCAGCGGGCGCGCCGCTCGGCGACTATGTCCCAGGTGAGGCCCTCGGGAAGCCGATAGCCCTGCTCGCAATAGGAACGTTCGATGTCGGTCGGCATGGCCTGTCTCCATCTTCTCGGCACGGGTTGGGGACGGCAGGGAATCCGGGCGACGATCCGTTCCGGCGCTCAGGCCGGCTGCAATCGCGGCGGATAGTGGGGTGCGCCTGCATTTCCCCGTTGGACGCACCCTGCGCGCGCTTTTCACTAGGTCCGGTTCGCCGTCCCCAGCCGGTGACGAGGGTGGACGGCCCTCCCCTCCCGAGAGGGCCGTCCCGAGGAGCAGCCTGAGGAGACGTCAGGCCGCTTCCTCGATCTCCTCCACGACGGATTCGTCGGCGGAGGTTACCTCGTCCGCGTCGGTCTTTGTGTCGGCGGCCGGCTGCTCGCCGGCATTGCCGTTCGGTGCCGCTTCGTCGGCCGGGCTTCCGAAGCGCATCGCGTCCGGAACCCAGGCGAGCGCCGCCTGCTTGACCTCGACCTCGGCGATGAAGTCGCCCGAGAAGATCCGCTCGCAGGCCTGCGCCAGCTCCGCCTTCTTCGCCTTGGCATAAGGCCCGGCGAGCGTCGGACCGCCGACTTCGGTGAGCGCCGCGAGCGCTTGGGCTTTGGGCACCCGGTCGAAGTAATTGGCGCCGGTCGGCCGCCACCAGGCTGCGA
>JAZJZB010000090.1:11338-36045 GCA_040390085.1 Pseudomonadota bacterium
GACGTCGATTCCGAGCAAGGTCCCAAGATGGTCGTGGAACTTGCAGGCGCGATCGCCGGAAATTCCGGCGCTCGCTTCCAGGGTCCGCGCCACGGCATGGCCGAGCCAGGCGGCCCGCGCCGCGTCCGGAAGGGCCCGGAAGGCATCGAAGCGTTCGGCTCGCGTCGAGCCCTCCATCCAGCTGCGGTCGAGCGCCTCGGCCCCTTCGGCCTGGGCAAGCGTCGCCCGAGCCTCGGGCGTTCGGAAGCCGAACACCGGATCGGACGGCCGCATTGCGGTCAAGGTCGAGCCACATTTCTCCGACGAATAAGTCTCCGCGCGGTCGACCATCAGGAAGGTCGCGAGGTCGAGCGCGAAGGCCGGATCGGCGGCGACATGCGCCGCAAGGATGTCGCGGCGCTGGATCGCGAGCTCGTCGACCAGGACCCGCGGCAGGCCGGCCGGGCGCGACGATTGCGGCGCTGGCACCTCCGCCGATGGAGGCTGCGCTGGAGAGGCGTCATTGCCCCCGTCGCCCTCGTCCGCCACGATCTCGGCATAGAAGGCGCTGTCGAGCTTCGCCCGGCCGTCATGGTCGAGCAGCAGGAAGGCGCCGACCTGCCCCTTGAGCTCGTCGTCGGTCACCGGCGGCTTGTCGGTGATCGCGTCGATCTCGCTGTCGAGCGCGCGGATCTTCGCTTCGGCCTCGGCGCGAGCAGCGTCGTCACTTTCCTCATCCTCAAGGATGCCGACGAACTCGCCGATCTGCTCCTCGAGCGCTTCGATGCGCGCCGATTCCTCGTCGGTGAGCGGCGGCTTGTCGACCGGAACGCGCCGAAGCCCCTCCGTCGCCGGATAGCCGACCCAGCTCTCCAGCGTCGGCCGGACGAAGGCGAGGCCATGCTCGGCGGCAGTGGCGGCCGCGAGCGCCTCCATCTTCTCGGAAGCGAGACGCTCGAGCAAGGCAACGTCAAGCCAGCGCGCCTCGTCGGCGTCGGCGAACAGGTCGCGTTCGATGCGCCCGCCGGCCGCGACATAAGCCTCCTCGCCGACGAAGCGGGCACGCCGGTCGCTCGCGCTGACCGTCGCCTGGGTCATCATCCGACGGATGCTGTCGGGGTGGCTGGACATGTAGGAGCGGCTGACCTGCTCGAACACATAGGCCTGCCGTTCGGCGTCGGGCGTCGCCGCATAGGCTTTGGCAATGTCGAGGCTGATCTCGCCCGCTCCCAGGGCGTCGAACACAACCGGCGCGAGGCTGGCGAGCCGCAGGCGCCCCTCGACGAAGCGCACCGTCAGCCCGAACCGCCGGGCGATGCCTTCAGGGTCGGCGCCCTGCTCGACGAGCTGCGAAAAGGCGAGGCATTCGTCGGCGGGGTTCATTGCCAGCCGCTGGAAATTCTCGGCGAGGCTCGCCTCCTGCCCGGCGTCGGCGTCGACGACGAGGCAGCAGACCCCATGGTCGTTTTGAAGCTTGCCGTCGTCGGCGAGCGCCAGCAGCGCCTGCCGCCGGCGTTCCCCCGCCTCGACGGCGAAGCAGCCCTTGGGCTTCTTGACGCTGGTGACAACGAGATTCTGAAGCAGGCCGTGGGCCTCGATGTCGGCCCTGAGCTCGAGGTCGGCCTGCGCATCGCTCGACCGCCGCACATTGCGCGGCGAGGCGACGAGCTTGTTGAGTGGGATGGTCTTGATCATGAACCGTCTCCGGATGAGAGCCGATGCGGCCTTTCCGCACCCGTCGCTCACCCGGACTCCGCACTCTTTCCTCTCATCTGCGCGGCGCACGTCGGTCCGTCGGCCGGTCGAGCCGGGCCGAACACGGGATAGTGGCTGAGGCGGTCCGCAAGCTGCCGGGCGATCGCCTTAGCAGCGGCATCGGACTTGATGGCGTTGCGATCGGTAAGGTCGCAGCGGTGCGACCGCCGCGCAAGCTTCAGGCCGATATAGAGGAGGTCGACGAGCTGCTCTTCCGACAGCCGCGCCCAGCCCAGGCCACGGTTATCGGTGGGGTCTTCAAGCTGCAGCATGGAGGTGGCACCTCATCGACTCGCCGGATTGATGTTCTATTTCTGTTCTCATCTGGTGTCGATGAGGCGTTTGGGTTAGGCTCGTGGGTACGCGAAGGTCTCGGCGTGCCGGATCGACAGGGGGCGGGCGCTGCTCGGTGCGCCCGCTTCCTCCCCCAACCGCAGTGGATGTCAGGGCTCATCCTGACAGGCGGCAGGTCCAGCGCAGCCAGCAACACACTCGTCATCGAGGATCGAATCTGGCGGTGCCGCGCCTGAAGCGCGCAGCACGTCATTCCAGTCCTCGCCCGGACGAGGCGGACGATGCGCCTCGACGCGGACGCGCTGTCCGAACGCCCCGCGGGCAAGCGCCTCGGCACGCCGCCCGCCGGCGTCATGATCGGTAAACAGCAGCAGATGGGTGACCTCGGCCGGCAAGGCGACCAGGCCGAAGCGCTCGGTGCCGAGCGTTGCCCAGCAGGGCAGGCCGAACAGGGCAGTCGCGGACAGGGCCGTCTCGATCCCCTCGGCGAGGCCCAGGGTCGGAGCGGCGCCGCCGAGGCGGACCGCACCGCGGCCGAACCGCCCGGGGGCGCATTTCTGCGGGGCGCCGGTTCCCCGCGCCGGCTCGTCGAGAAAGGTGCGGTGGATTCCCGTCAGGCCCGCGTCATCGCGGACGGCGGCGATCAGCGCGGGCCGGTAAATGGTGAGTGGACGGCGGCCGTGCGGCGTGCGCGGATGGTAGCGGAGTTCGCAGGAGGCGGTTCGAAGCCCCCGCTCCGCAAGGTAGCGTTCGGCGCGCGTGCCCTGCAGCGAACGGCCTGTGTTCCAGATGCGAAGCGCGGCCGCGCCCAGATGACGGCGGTCGTGCACCATGGCCGGCGCTTCGACTGCTCCGGCGTTCGGCTCAAGCAGGCGGGAGGTCCGGAGCGCGCGCAGGATCTCCGCAGCACTGCAGCCGGCGAAGCAATGGAGCAGCAGGCGCGTGCGCCCCGCCCGGACACTGAGCGAAGGCGTGTGGTCCTCATGGGCCGGGCAGCGGCACAGCCCGCCGTTTGCGGTCCAGGAGCCGCCCAGCCGTTCCACCAGCGCTCGGCCTTCCTGCTCCGGCCCTGGCCCGGGCCGGCGATCCGCCATAGCTCTTCCTCCTCCCGTCCGATCGACCGGCTCCCGCCCGCTCTCCTTTCGAGTCCGAATGCTATCGGCCGACGCTGCCGCCGAGGTCGACGAACAGGGACTGGGAGCGCCGGACCAAGGCGCGTCGAGCCGCCGGCGCACGGCCATCGGCCGGTGCGACGGCGAAGAGCCCGGTCGGCGGCGTGGCGGTGACGGACGCCGCGATGCGCGCGGTGATGCGGACCGGGCGGTCGGCGCCGGCGACCTTTGAAACATAGGCCCGTGTCTCGGCGGGAAAGCGCCGGGCGCCGGAAAGGGCGGCGCCGTAGCGCGCCGGCCCGGCGTTATAGGCGGCAAACAGGCCGGGATAGCCGAACCGGTCGTACATCAAGCGGAGATAGGCAGCGCCGGCGAGGATGTTGTCGCGCGGGTCGTGCGGATCGAACCCGAGGCCGAGCAGCGCGCGCATGTCGCGCCAGGTTCCCGGCATCAGCTGCATGAGCCCCATCGCCCCTGCGCTGCTGACGATCGGCCGCCCGTCGAGGATCGTCTGGCCGTCGCTTTCGGCGCGCATCACGCGCCGGATCCAGTCGGGCGGAAGTGCGAAGCGCGCCGAGGCTTCGGCAATATGGCCGGACCAGCGATCGACCGGACTGGCGGTCGCCGGCGCGGCGCAGGCCAGCGCCGCGACCAGGCCGAGCGCTCTCAGCGTTGCCACAGGAGCCGTCCCGCGCCGATGACCTCGCTTGCGTGCGTCACGCCGAAGTAGCGGCCGTCGAAGGCCTCCGGGACGTCCGGCGCAAGCAGGAACAGGTCTCCCTTCCGAAGCCGCCGGCAGCCGGACCACCATGGCAGCCGGCGCCCGGCCCGGTCGCGCGACCGGCGGACTGCCGCGGCTCGTCCGTCGACGAAGATCGTCTTCCCCCGAGCGCAGACGCGGGCTCCGGACGTCGCCGCGACCCGTTTCACCAGCAGCACGCCGGCGGGAAGATAATGGCGCTCGCCTGCGAGACGCCGAGCGGCACTCGGCGGCCAGGCGATGGCGGTCTCGCCGGTCTTCAGCCGGGCGGGAGATCGGACAAGGTAGAGCCCGACCGGGCTGCTCGGGCTCGCATTCCAGAGCAGGACGGGCGCTGGCCGCGAGACCGGGGTACCGGCAAGCGCCAGGACCGCAGCCGCCGCAATTACCGCAGTCGGAGCTATTCGGACACGGCCGAGCCCGATGCCAGCCGGGCCCGGGCCGGCGGGTCGACATGGCCCGCTCGTAGCGGCGTCAATCATGGCGCTTTCCCGAAGCTCCCGACCACGCGTCGAGGTCATCGATATGGTAGCGGACGTAGCGGCTGTGGCGGCGGAACGAAGGGCCGGTCCCGGCGCGCCGCATCGCCTGCATCTTGCGGGCGCTCAAGCCCAGATAAAAGGCCGCCTGCTCCGTCGAAAGGAATGGACAGCCCTTCCTGGCCCGCGCCGCCCGGGCAATGTCGTCGTCCATGGGAAGCTTCCCCCGCGTTGCCATGTCCCGGCCCGAGAATGCCGGGAGCGGCGGGCCCCGCAGAGGCTCGAAAACAGGCACAGGTGAAAACGAGCTTGCCGCAGCAATGAGTTCAACGATCGTGAACCTGACGGCCGGGGCGCCGTTACGCGACGACCGGTCCGGAGCCTCGCGGCTCGTCGAACAGGAAATGGCTGACCAGTGCCCCACCGCCGGCGCCGAGGAGCTGCGCCACCAGGAAAAGCGGCACGTCGCGCGGTGCAATTCCCGCGAATGTATCCGAAAGGCTGCGCGCCACGGTGATCGCCGGATTGGCGAAGCTTGTCGACGACGTGAACCAGTAAGCGGCGGTAATGTAGAGCGCGACCGTCGCCGGCACCCACTCCCGCCGGAACCGCACGGTGCCGAGGATGGTGAGGATCAAGCCGAAGGTGGCGATGAACTCGCCCGCGAACTGGCCGATGCCGTGCCGCGCCTTCACCGACACTTGAAGCGTCGGCAGATCGAACATCAGGTGTGCGGCCCAGGCGCCGAGGATTCCGAACGCGAGCTGGGCGCCGATATAGGCCGCGGCATCCGTCCATCGGAGCTCGCGGCGCGAGGCTGCGACGAGGCTGACGGCGGGATTCATGTGTGCGCCCGAGATCGGCCCGAGCATGGTGATCAGCACGAACAGGATGGCGCCGGTCGCGAGCGTGTTGCCGAGCAGAGCGATCGCGTCATTCCCGCGGGCGAGGTGCTCGGCCATGATCCCGGAGCCGATCACGCAGGCGAACAGGAAGAAGGCGCCGATCCCCTCCGCAGCGACGCGCCGCGCGAGCGGCGGGATGTCAGTCCGCATCCTGCTTTGCGTCGGTGGTCTTCCCGATCTCCCGCAACTGTGACTGCAGGCTGAGCTCGTCGATGCTTTCGAGCGGCAAAGCGAGGAACAGTCCGATCCTCCGCTGAAGCGCGAAGAAAGCGGCGCGGAACGCCCGCCGCCGCGTTTCCTCGTCCCCCTCGACCGCCGCAGGGTCCTCGATTCCCCAATGCGCGGTCATCGGAGGTCCCGGCCAGATGGGGCAGACTTCGCCTGCGGCATTGTCACAGACCGTGAACACGAAATCGAGCGGCGGCGCTCCGTCGGCTGCAAACTCGTCCCAGCTCTTCGAGCGGAACCCGTCCGTCGGATAGCCAAGCTCGCGAAGCAGATTCAGTGCCGCCGGATGCACTTCACCCTTCGGGAAGCTGCCGGCCGAAAAGGCGCGGAAGCGGCCGGCCCCCTCCTTGTTGAGGATTGCTTCGGCGAGGATCGAGCGTGCCGAGTTCCCCGTGCACAGGAACAGGACGTTGTAGGCCCTGCTCATGCGGCGGCCCTGGGCAGGCAGCACTTGTCTTCGCCGAGGCTGTCCGAAAGCGTTCGAAGCGCGGGGCTGTCGCCATAGGTCGTGGCCTCGCCGTCGGTGTGGAAAGTTTCCCAGACGAGGCCGTCAGGATCGGCAATCCAGCTCTTCTCGGATCTGGCGTAGCAGCAGGTCGTGCGGCCTTCCTCGAGGACCGGGCGATCCGCGGCCTTGAGGCGGCCATAGACCTCGGCCAATTCGTCCGTGCTCTCGACCTGAACCCCGAGATGCTGGATTCCCTTGCTCGGATGCTGGCCCGCCGAAATCGCGAAGTTCACCCGCGGATCGTCGAGCATCCACTTGGCATAATCGTCCTTCCTGACGGTCGGCGCCGCCGCGAACAGCGTGGAGTAAAAACGGATCGACTGGTCGAGGTCGTTCACCCCGACATGGACGTGCAGGCGCTTCATGCGGATTTCCTTTTCCGGATTGGGGGTTCGCAGGCCGGGGCCGGCGTGCATTCGGAGCCGCCGCAGCAATTCTCGAGGAGGTAGCCGACCAGCGCGTTCATCGCCGGATAGTTGGCGCGGTAAATCAAGGAGCGGTGCTGCCGCTCCTGGAGGATCAGTCCGGCATTGCGCAGCTGCGCCAGGTGGAAGGACAGGGAACTGTTCGGGACACCGAGCGCCTCGGCGATCGCGCCGGCCGGCATGCCCGTGTCGCCCGCCTGGACGAGCAGTCGGAACAAAGCGAGGCGATGCTCCTGGGCAAGCGCGCCGAGCGCTCCGATCGCAGCTTGAGCCTTCACCCGCGACTCCTCATTTCGAGACATATCGAAATCTGCCGAAACAACCGGCGGAAGTCAAGGACTATTCGAGAATCATCGAAACATGCGGCCGGGCCGTGCGCGGACGATTCAGGGCAGCGCCGATCATTGCAGCAGCGCCCGATAGCCGCCGGCGGCCATCTGCCGCGCGGACCGGACGAGGCGCTGGACCTGCGAGCGGACGCTGGACTCGCGCACGCGCCAGCACGGCTCCTCGACCGACCGGCTGAGGAGCACTTCCGCGATCCGCCGCTGATCGGCGCCTGCCGAGAGTGCGTCATGGGTCCGGAGCACCAGTATCCAGCGGCGGGAACGCGCTTCGCGGGCGTGGAGTGAGCGTGAGAAGCGACCGGTCCAGGACAAGGCCAGAAAGCGGCGCAGGGTCAGGATCGGCGCCTGCGCCGAACGCAACCCTTCGATCGCATAACGCAGGCAGACCGGTCCGCCGGTGAAGGCACCCTGCGGGCCATCGAGGCGGATGTAATGCAGCCCGTCCGACAGCAACAGGTGCTCGGAATCGGCTCCGGCGATGACCCGCGCCATGTGCGCCAGGCGATCGAGCTCGAACGTGTCGGCAGGGTTTTGCGCACGAACCCGCTGGGCCCGCAGAACATAAGGATGAGCATCCGAACGCCACAGCGGTCGGGCCTCGGGGACCGGCACGTGCGGAGGCTCGAAGGCGACCAGTCCGAACTGCCGAGCCTGCCGATCGGGCTGCCCCGACGGCGCGGCCGGAAGGGCGCGGCCGGCGGCCTCGCGATACAGAGGATAGCGCCGCAGCCATTCCCAGGCGAACAGGGAGCGGTCGGCATCGATCAGCGGCGCATAGGCCGCCGCGTCGCGCCAGTCCGGCTCGGATGCCGTGTCCGCCTGCACCGGCGGACGACAGCGAAGAGCGGCGCGCTAACCCATTCCCCCGTCTGGGGGAATTGCCTCCTCGAAGCTGATCCATCCGTCGCGCAGGCCATGGACGGCGAGCTGGGTCCGGCTCACGGCGTCATAGGCCGCGCGGGCGCGCTTCACATATTGGCGTGCGGTCTCGATGCTGAGGCCGAGGATCCGGGCGATTTCCCAATCAGTCTTGCCGCGGGCAACGAGCTGGAGGCACTCGACCTCGCGGCGACTGAGCCGGGGACGCGGCGGAGGCGGGGGAAGAGGCCTCAGCCGCCGCGCGGCGCGAAGCGCATGCGCTCCGATCGCCTCGGCGCAGCGCAGCCGAGCGACCGGAATCTCCTCGCCGACGCGCACTGCGAACGAGCAGGAGGCGCTCGGCTCGCCCGGCACGTTCGCCGGAACCGTAAACCCGCCGCCGAGGCCATGGTACCGGCTGCGAGCGAGGATTCGTCTGTGGCGGCGCTCGAGCGTGATGAGCGAGCCCAGCTCGGACCAGCCGAAGCCGGTGTTGGCACGTCGGCTCGCGACATGCACCGGATCGTCGGCGGCGTAGCCGCGCTCCAGCAGCTCATGGGTCCAGCCTTCGGGATAATTGTCGATGCGGACCAGACCGGCGCAGGCATCGGCGAGGCTCGCATGGTCCAGCAGCGCGAAGTGCTCGAAGCCGAGCTCAAGGGCGGCATCGCCGAGCAGAGCGCGAAGCTCGGGCAGGTCCCGGCAGGACCCGGCCGCTTCAGCGAAGCGGTCGCTGAGCCGCCTCACGCTGTCCGCCATACGCCCAGGAACGCTTCGCTCTTGCTTGCAAAGCCCGGTCTCCCTGCTGACTCGGCGTTATAAAATTCGCGTCAAATAAGTTACTAACAAATGAATATATTTGAACGCGGTCGCCAACCTCGCCATGTTGGACTCGCTCGGACCTTGCGCACCGCCCTTCGCCTGAGAAACGAAGGCGGGCTCTCGGTTGAAAGGGCGTCGGCGGGAATGTCGTGACTTGGAACACCCTCCCGTGACGTCGCGGCAAAGCCACAGCGGGGGATGTTCAGTCGTGTAGATGCGTTTGTCAGGGACGTTCGCGAGCTGGAGACGGAGGAGGCGCTTGCCGGCGCGCTCGCCGATGTCTCGCGCGACCTCGGCTTCCGCTATTTCGCGCTGACCCACCATGTCGATGTGCGCCGGAGCAGCGCGGCGATCCGGATCCACAATTATCCGGACGGCTGGGCCGAATGGTTCGACGAGCAGTCGCTCGGCGCGGTCGACCCGGTCCATCGCGCGAGCAATGTGACGAGCGTCGGCTTCACCTGGTCCAAGCTGCCCGAGATGATCGCGCTGACCGACAAGGACCGCCGGGTGCTCGAGCTCGCCAGGCGCGAAGGCATCGGCGAGGGCTTCACCGTCCCGGCCCATGTCCCGGGCGAGGCGCACGGCACCTGTTCCTTCGCCTGCGCTCCGGGCGATCTGTTCGCCGAACAGCATCTGTCGCTGCTGCAGCTGATCGGCGCCTTCGCCTTCGAGGCGGCCCGCCGCATGCGGCGCAGCCGCTTTTCGAAAGGGCCGGTCCAGCTCACCGACCGCCAGCGGGAATGCGTGATGTGGGCGGCGCGCGGCAAGTCGGACTGGGAAATCGCCCGCGTCCTCGGAGTGAGCGAGGCGACAGTCGGCGAGCATTTGCGCCATGCCTATGAGCGCTACGGTGTCGGCAAGCGGACGCTGGTCACAGTCCACGCCCTGTTCGACGGTACTATCGGGTTCCTCGACGTGCTGCGCCGCTGATTGACGCAGCGAAAAATGACCGAGACCGGACGCTGCCGACCTATGCAGCAGCTCGTCTGGCCTTCGGCGATTGACCTGGCTCTTCCGCTTTGCGCTGGTCTTCGTGAAGGCTGAGCAGCGACTGCATCAGGTCTTCGTCGGCGCTCGACATGATGCCAAGCACTTCAGCTTCTTCGCATCCGTCTGCTGCAAGATAAGCATGGCCCATGCTCGAATCGATGTAGATGGACTGGCCTTCGTCCAGCACGACCTGGTCGTAGAACTCGGTGTTTACGACTACCCTTCCGCGAAGCACATAAACAAACTCTTCGCCGGGATGATGGACGAGCTCACCGAATTCCTCTGAGGTTTTCGCACGGATTTTCGTCAGGACGGGGATCATTCGCTTCCGCCGCAGCTCGGTGCACAGATAGTAATAATCGTAATTCGGTGTCTCGACGCGAACGGCACTATCAAGGGCGCCGAGGCTGCGCCGCGCGGTAATGGCCGGCGTCGGATTGTTATCCGACTCGGCGAAGAGCTCGGACATCCGCATGCCGAGGCGTCGCGAAAGCTGCTGGAGCTTGTCGTATGTGAGCGTCAGCCGATCGTGCTCAACTTTGGACAGGGTCGAGACGGGTATGCCGCTCCTGTCGCTCATCTCCTTGAGCGTCCACCCGTTCCGGTTCCGGATATTGCGAAGCAGGGCGCCGAGCGTGGGAGCGCTTGATGGCATGACCGGGCGAGACCTCCTATTGACGAAGTTTCCGTTCAGGATAACAGTGTCCTGATCGGACAATACCCCAAAGGTAGTTGCTCACACTGACTTGAGCAATGGCGGCGAGGTGGAGGGCTTATGAAAATCCTACGGTGGTTTGCGCTTGGCGTACTGGCATGGGCCGCGGGGAGTGCAGTCGCACAGAGCACCAACGTAACGCCGCTCTCGCCGCCGGAAAGCGTCAAACCGATGAGCGGTGTTCCCGTGCCCGCATCCGCAGGCACCCATCCGCTCACCAAGCAGGATGTCGATGCCTGGCTCGACGGCTACATGCCCTATGCGCTGAACAGCGGCGATGTCCCCGGCGCCGTCGTGGTCGTTGTCAAGGACGGCCAGATCCTGACCGCCCGGGGCTTCGGTTATGCGAATGTCGAGAAGCGCACACCGGTCGACCCGGACCGGACGCTTTTCCGTCCGGGGTCCGTGTCCAAGCTCGCGGTCTGGACCGCGGTCATGGAGCAGGTCGAGCAGGGCAAGATCAACCTCGACAAGGACGTCAATTCATATCTCGACTTCAAGATTCCGCCCTATCGCGGCCAGCCGGTCACGATGCGCCAACTGATGACTCACACCGGCGGGTTCGAGGAAACCGCGAAGGGAATCATCTTTTATGACCAGAAGCATCTGCTTCCGCTCGGCGATTATCTGAAACGCGAGATCCCCAAGCGGATCTTTGCTCCCGGAACGACCCCGGCATATTCGAACTGGGGAACCGCGCTCGCCGGCTACATCGTCCAGCGCACTTCCGGCGAGAAGCTCGAGGACTATCTCGACCGGCACATCTTCGCTCCCCTCGGGATGCGCAACTCGACATTCCGTCAGCCGCTTCCTGCCAATCTCAGGGGGCAGATGGCGACTGGCTACAGCAAGCCTGGACAACCCTCGCTTGGCTATGAGTTCATCGGTCCCTGGCCTGCGGGCTCGGAAGCATCGACTGGAACCGACATGGGCCGGTTCATGATCGCGCACCTGCAAAACGGGCGCGGCCTGCTTCAGCCGGCGACCGCCCAATATATGCACAACAGCCCAACCTCCGCCGTCAGTCCGATGTCACTCATCGCGCCGCTCAATCGGATGGAGCTCGGCTTCTTCGAGACCAACGTGAATGGCCGCGAGATCATCGGGCACCTCGGCGACACCGAGGCATTCCACACCTCGCTACACCTGTTCATGAAGGACGGGGTGGGATTCTACGCGTCGTTCAACAGTCCGGGTAAAGCCGGGGCTGCCGGAACATTGCGCAAGGCGGTCTTCATGGACTTTGCTGATCGCTACTTTCCCAATGCAGCGCCAGCGGACGGTCGGATCGACGCCAATACGGCCAAGAAGCACGCTGAGATGATGGCCGGGGTGTGGGAGGCGAGCCGGCGCTGGGAGACCCACTATTTCTCGGTCATCAACTTGCTTGGTCAGTTCAAAGTCGCCGTCGACAAGAAGGGCGCGCTGGTCATTCCGAAGCTGCTCGGCCCGAACGGCCGTCCCCAGGAGTGGGTCGAGATCGCACCGTTCGTGTGGCGCGATCGCAATGGTCATGACCGGCTGGCGGCGAAGGTCGTCAATGGCAAGGTGGTCCGCTGGGCCACGGACTTCTTCTCTCCCTTCGAGATGTTCGACCCGGTCCCAGCCGGCAAGTCGAGCGCGTGGATCTTGCCCGCCATTTATGCCTGCTTTGCCGTGCTCTTGCTGACGGTAATTGCCTGGCCGGTCGGTTGGTGGAACCGCCGGCGGTACAAGGCTGAGTTCCCGCTGACTGGACGAGCCTTGACGGCCTATCGGGCAAGCCGGATTGTGATCGCCGCAGCGCTCGCGGTCCTGGTGGGCTGGGGCGTTGCGTTCACCGTCGCGCTCAGCAGCGCCGCCGCCCTGACCGGATCGCTCGACCCGTTCTTGTGGCTCCTGCAGATCGTTGGGCTGCTGGTCATGCTGGCGTTCGTCGCGGCAACCGCGTGGAACGCCTATGAAGCCTTCCGCCAGGGCCGCTGGTATCGAAAGCTGTGGGCAGCGCTGATGTTGCTCACGTCGCTGATCCTTTTCTACGTCGCCTGGCGCTTTGGTCTCTTTGCAATGACCGTGAATTATTGATGTCGCGGTTGTCGATGCGAGTCGCGACGGAAACGTTGCGGCTCGCCAAGCCCTTCCGGATTTCCGGGCGGGTGTTCGAAAGCTCCGAGGTCATCGTCGTCACGCTCAGCGACGGGGAGTTCCGTGGCCGCGGCGAGGGCGGCGGAGTCTTCTTTCTCGGTGACGATGTCCCGCACATGCTTTCCGCACTGGAGGTCGCGCAAACCGACATCGAACAAGGCGTCAACCGGGAAGAATTGCGGAACGTCATGCGACCGGGCGGCGCTCGCAACGCGGTCGACTGCGCGCTGTGGGAGCTTGAGGCTGCGCGTGCCGAAAAGCCTGTATGGCAGCTCGCCGGCCTGGATGAGCCAAAACCGCTTCGTACCACCTTCACGCTCGGCGCGGACGATCCCGCGGTCATGGCCGAGGGTGCGCGCAACTACCGGGATGCTCGGTCGATCAAGGTCAAGCTGACCGGCGATCTGGAGCTGGACCAGGTGCGCGTGAACGCGATCCGCGAAGCGCGGCCGGACGTCTGGCTGGGCGTTGATGCCAATCAGGGCTTTACCGTTGGGGAACTCGATGGGCTGCTTCAGACACTCGTCGATGCCCGAGTCGCACTGCTGGAGCAACCGCTTGCCCGCGGGCGTGAGGCGGACCTGGACGGGTTTCACTCGCCCATACCCATTGCCGGCGATGAAAGTGTCGTCTCGCTTGAGGATGTCCAGCCGGCCGCTGGACGCTTCGATGTCGTGAACATCAAGCTCGACAAGTGCGGTGGTCTCACCGAAGGCCTGATGATGGCGGCCGAAGCGCGCCGCCTCGGCCTCGGCGTCATGGTCGGCAACATGGTTGGGACGAGCCTGGCCATGGCACCTGGCTTCGTGCTTGGCCAGGGATGCGACGTGGTCGATCTCGACGGGCCGACTTTTCTACTCGAGGATCGAAAGCCGTCGGTCGAATATCGCGACGGCATGATCTTCGCTGGTCCTCGGGTGTGGGGATCGGGGGCGCCCGCACGAACATGACCGCCGAGAAGACGTGGTTCGGGCAACCGCGCGGCCTGACCGTCCTGTTCCTCACCAACATGTGGGAGCAGTTCTCCTACTATGGGATGCGCGCGCTGCTGGTCTATTACATGACCAAGCAGCTGCTGATCAGCCAGGGCACCTCGTCGCTGATCTACGGCACTTACACGGCCGGCGCTTACTTCACGCCCATCATCGGGGGTGTCATCGCCGACCGATATCTCGGCAAGCGTCGGGCGATCATCATCGGCGCGAGCGTGATGGCCGCTGGTCACTTCATGATGGCGTTCGAGTCGCTTCTCTATGTCGCGCTGGCGACGATCGCGCTTGGCAACGGCCTCTTCCTTCCGAGCCTGCCCAGCCAGATCAACGACCTGTATCACCGCGACGACCCGCGGCGGTCATGGGCGTACAATGTCTATTACGTCGGCATCAACATCGGCGGGTTCCTTGCACCGCTGATCTGCGGAACGCTCGGGGAGCTCTACGGCTGGCATTACGGCTTCGGAGCAGCCGGCATAGGAATGCTCGCCGGTCTGCTAATCTATCTCAGCGGACAACGTTACCTGCCTCCGGAAACGGAGCGCATTCTCGATAGCGTCGGCGGCGCCGCAAAAGGGCGTATGGGGCGTGAGACCATCCTTGTCCTCGTTGCCATCGCCTTGTCCGTCACCGTCTTCCGCAGCGCCTACGAGCAGGTCGGCAACACGGTCGCGCTGTGGGCGGACGCGGGTGTGAATCGAGCAGCCGGAGCCCTCACGATTCCGATGACCTGGTTCGTATCGCTCAATCCGTTGTTCGTGATCCTGATGACCCCGCCCCTTCTGGCTTATTGGGGCCGACGGGCAGCGAGCGGTCGGGAGCAGGCGTTGGCAAGGCGCATGGCGTTCGGTGCACTCGTGGTCGCCGCAGCATATCTGATGCTGGCCGGCGCCGTCGTCTTCGCCGGCGACCACCGCGCCGGTTGGGTGTGGCTGTTCGCCTTCTTCGTGATCTTCACCTTCGGCGAGCTGTTCATCTTGCCCACGGGTCTCGGCCTATTTGCGAGGCTGGCACCTCCAGGCATGGGCGCGACGACCGTTGCCGCTTGGTATCTCGCAATATTTTCCGGAAGCCTTACGGCGGGCCTTGTCGGGACTCGTTGGAGTCACATGAGCCACGCGGCGTTCTTCGCGATGCTGGGGGGAATTGCAGTCCTCGCTGCAGTTCTCCTCTATTCGCTCGAGCCGTCGGTGAGGCGCGTGGTTCGCGCCCGTGACGCGGAAAGCCTTTGACAATTCTCCGAACAGGATAATAATGTCCTGTTCGGGATGAGCATTGACGCGCAGGCGATTCGCCGATGTTCCGGGGGAGATTCCATATGACGAGCCGATTTGCCTTCATGATGTCATGCGCTGTTGCGGCATTGGCCGTTCCAGCCACTGCGACCGCAGCGGCGGCGGTGCAGACGGTGCCGGAACAGCAGCAAGCTCAGGCGACGAACGAGGCAATCGCCGCGCAAGCTCCCAATGCACCGGAGGACCAGGCAATTATCGTGACGGCGCAAAAGCGTGCGCAGGTGCTGGTCGACGTCCCGCAGTCCGTGTCGGTGGTCTCCGGCGCGACGCTTGAGAAGCAAAATGCCAACTCATTCGCCGATTATCTGAAGCTCGTCCCCGGCCTTCAGCTCAATCAGTCGACGCCGGGTGAAGGCCGGTTGATCGTCCGCGGTGTCAACACCGGCGGCGTGGCCTCGACGGTCGGTGTATATGTCGATGAAACACCCTTTGGGTCGAGTAGCGGGCTCGTCAATGCAGCGATTCTCGCCGGCGATTTCGACACGTTCGATCTGAACCGCATCGAGGTCCTGCGCGGTCCACAGGGCACTCTCTACGGCGCGAGTTCGCTAAGCGGCGTTCTCAAGTTCGTCACCAACCTCCCTTCGACTAGCGGCGTGACGGTACGCGCACGCGCCGGCATTGAAGCGGTAAAAGGCGGCGACATGGGCTATTTGGCCAATACTGTTGTCAACGTGCCGCTCGGCAAGACGCTCGCCTTCAGGGCGTCCGGCTCCTATCGCAAGGACGGCGGTTTCATCGATTCGATCGGAACTGCCGGTTCGGACGTCAAAAAGAACATCAACGGCGACCGCAGCTATGGCGGCCGCGCATCGCTGCTGTTCACGCCCACTGATGCTCTATCTATTCGGCTGACCGCTATCGCGCAGAACATCAATGCGGACGCGCCCACGCTTGTTGAAGCAGACCCGGTCACGCTCAAACCGCTCTACGGACGCCTGAGCCAGTCTCAATTCGTGCCGCAGTTCACCAACATCAAATATCGCGTCTACAATGGCACTGGCTCGCTGAATCTGGGCTTCGCTGACCTCACATCGTCGACGAGCTACAGCACCCAAAAGCAGCGTTCACGGACGGACTTCACCAACGCGTTGAGCCCGCTGATCCAGGCGATTTTCGGCGTTCCCAACGAGTTTATCCTACCGCAGAATACCAACAACAAGAAGTTCACCCAGGAACTGCGCCTGTCCAACCAGTCGCACATCGTCGACTGGCTAGTCGGCGGCTATTATACCAATGAGAAAGGCCTGATCCTTCAGGACCTCACCGCCGTGACCCCCGGCACCCTCACGCCGATCTCGGGCCTGCCGCTGCTGGCTCATGTCTCGCTCGATTCGAAATATCGCGAACTTGCCGGCTTCGCCGACGGCACCTTTCACCTCGGCGAACGCTTCGACCTCGAGGTTGGCGGGCGCTATAGCCACAACAAGCAGTCGGCGCACCAGGTCAGCGCCGGAGCGCTCGCGGGAGGGGGTGACTTGCCGGTCGCACGATCATCGGAGAACGTGTTGACTTATTCCGTCGCGCCCAAGTTCAAGATCAACAAGAGTGCGTCACTCTACGCTCGCGTCGCAAAAGGGTTCAGGCCGGGTGGTCCCAACGTCCTCCCGCCCGGTGCTCCGGCTGGAACGCCGACAACCTACGGTTCCGATTCGGTCATCAGCTATGAGGCCGGAATCAAGGCAGTCTCGGCCGATCGCAGGTTCAGCATCGACGCGGCCGCGTTCCACATTGACTGGAGGGACATCCAGTTGCTGGCGGTCGTCAATGGGTTTGGAGTGAATACCAACGGAGGCTCGGCCAAGAGCGACGGTATGGAATTCACTGCGACGGCGCGGCCGGCCCGCGGCCTCGATCTGTCCGTCAACGGGGCCTACACGAATGCGCGTCTGACCGCCGATGCTCCGGCAATCGTCGGCGGCCTCAAGGGCGATCAGTTGCCGTTTACCCCCAAGCTCAGCGTCGGGCTCAACGGCGATTATCGTTGGAACGTCTCGGGCGGCGTTACTGCCCATGTCGGCGCCTCGCTGCGGCATCTGTCACGCCAGTCTGCGGCCTTCGACCCGACCTTCCGTGCGGCGTACGGCCGCCAGCGCCGGATTCCGGCCTACAGTGTCGTTGACCTTCTTGGCGGTGTCGACTTCGGCCGCTTCTCGCTCGACGCTTACATAAAGAACGTGGGCAACAGTCACGGCATCACCTCAACCAGCGCGACGACCGTGTTCGGCCCATTTCCG
This sequence comes from Pseudomonadota bacterium, assembly GCA_040390085.1. Lineage (GTDB taxonomy): Bacteria > Pseudomonadota > Alphaproteobacteria > Sphingomonadales > Sphingomonadaceae > Sphingomicrobium. Next base: position 28,167 of record JAZJZB010000090.1, read on the forward strand.
ATCTATCCCAATGGCGCAATCGGAACCGGTATTATCCGTCCGCGTACCGTTGGATTGATGCTGACTGCCGGATTCTAGGCTTGTGGCCGTTGGAAACGCGGCTCTGCTGGAACCGGAGCCGCATACCAAAGAGCCATTGCGTCTGCCGCAGCCCTATCTTCTGTTCGTCGGCGACACGACCGAAGCAGGGTATGCGAAGACTGCATTCGGTCTGCGGGACTGGGCACCCGAACTTTGCGTCGGAGAGCTTGCGCTAGCCGGAGCGACCGTAGCCACGGGCCTCCAGCGCATGACCCCTCTAGAGGCACACGCTCGGGGAGCGCGGGCACTGGTGATCGGCGTCGCCAATCCCGGCGGTGTCATTCCTCCGTCTTGGATCGCGACCCTGTTCGAGGCGCTGGACTCGGGCCTCGACCTCATCGCTGGGATGCATGCCAAGCTTGCAGACATTCCTGGGCTCGCAGCGCACGCCAGGAAGCTCGGCCGATTGCTGTTCGACGTGCGAACGCCCCCCGAAGGCATTGCCACTGCAACGGGTGTCAGGCGGTCGGGGAAGCGCCTGCTTACCGTCGGGACCGACTGCGCGCTCGGCAAGAAATATACGGCACTCGCCTTGGCTCGAGGTCTCCGCAGCCGTGGAAAAGACGCCCAGTTTCGGGCCACGGGTCAGACGGGGATCATCATTGCTGGAGGCGGCGTCCCCATAGACGCGGTTGTCGCGGATTTCATCGCCGGTGGAGCCGAGATGCTGACCCCTGCCGCCGCGCCCGATCACATTGATGTCATCGAAGGTCAGGGTTCGCTGTTCCATCCCGCCTACGCTGGCGTGTCTCTGGGCCTTCTTCACGGTAGCCAGCCTGATCTCTACCTTGTATGCCATGACCCCATGCGCGGTGAGGTTTTGGGCTATCCTGGTCGCCCGCTTCCCTCAATCGAGGCAGTCATCGATCTGACTCGTGAGCTTGGCCGCTTGACGAACCCGGACATCCGCTGCGCGGGAATCAGCCTGAACACCTCCACAATGACCGCCGACGCAGCACAGAGGGAGCTGGAATCAACAGAAGGCCGTATCGGGTTGCCAACCGCTGATCCCATCCGCGGCGGACCGCTCTTCGAACGCCTGCTTGATGCCTGTCTGGCCTGAAGACCATGACGACCCGCAAAGAAGCGCAGTCGACCTGGTTCCAGCGCTTCCTCCTGCCGGGCCTCGCCTTCAAAGCGGTGGTGATCGGAGGCGGCTACGCCACCGGGCGCGAACTCGCTGAGTATTTCCTTCCGAGCGGTCCGTGGGGCGGGCTCGCTGCCATGCTGCTCTCGACCATCCTGTTCAGCACAATCTGTGCGCTGACCTTCCTGTTCGCGCGAGCGGTCGGCGCGCAAGACTATCGGACCTTCTTCAAGCGGCTGCTCGGCCCTGCCTGGTTCGTGTTCGAGGCGGCCTACCTGCTATTCATCATCCTCATCTTGGCGGTCTACGGCGCCGCCGCGGGATCGATCGGGGCTGCAGTGTTCGGCGTTGCCGAAATCTGGGGAACGGTCGCGCTTGCGTGCGCGATCATTGCCATCGTGACCTTCGGCAACAAGTCGGTCGAGCGGATGTTCGCCTATGTCTCCTATCTGCTCTACGCCGTCTATCTGCTCTTCATCATTCTCGCCTTCAGCAAGTTCGGGCCGCGGATCGGAGAGGGCTTCACGCACGGCGGACCGGCGGCGAGCTGGCTTGCCGGAGGCAGCGTTTACGCCGGCTACAACATCATCGGCGCCGTGGTCGTTCTGCCGGTTGTGCGTCACCTCACAAGCAGCCGCGACGCAATCCTTGCCGGGGCGCTCGCCGGACCGCTGGCGATGCTGCCCGGAGCCTTGTTCTTCACGGCCATGGTCGCCTTCTATCCGGCGATCGCCGGTGAAACTCTGCCTTCCGATTTCCTGCTGCGGCAAATGCAATTGCCGCTGTTTCACCTGCTGTTTCAGCTGATGATTTTCTCGGCATTGCTCGAAAGCGGGGCGAGCTCGGTGCATGCCATCAACGAGCGTATCTCAAGAGCACTCCTGGGGCGGCGCGGCCGCGGTCTTGGTGAGGGAGCACGACTCTTGATTGCGCTCGCCTTGCTCGTCGGCTGCATGTTCGTGGCTCAACGATTCGGCCTCGTTGCGCTGATCGCCAACGGCTACCGCGCGCTCGCCTACATTCTGATCGCCGTTTACGTTCTTCCGCTGATCACCCTCGGCGTCTGGAAGCTGCGGCTCGCCCGTTCAATTGAAGGAAGTTCCCATGAAACGGCTGCTGTTCCTTAGCCTCGTCTCACTAGCTTCCGTGGCGCTGGCGGCGCCGCCGGCCGCCTTTGAGCAGCGGGCCGAGCAAGTGCGCCAGGCCCGGGGCGTGCCGGGAATGGCCGTAGCCATCGTCGAGGACGGAAAGTCGGTGTTCGTGAAGGGCTTCGGGGTCCGCCGACTAGGCGCTCCGGAGCGCGTCGATGCCGACACCATCTTCCCGACGGGATCCACGGGCAAGGCGTTCACGGTCGCGGCGCTCGCCACCTTGGTCGACGCCGGGAAGATCGGTTGGGACGACAAGGTCATCGACCATCTTCCCGGTTTCCAGATGTATGATCCCTGGGTCACGCGAGAAATGACGATCCGTGACCTGCTCGTGCACCGAAGCGGTCTCGGCCTTGGCGAGGGCGACCTGATGTTCGTGCCGCGCACCAATCTGTCGCGTGCGGAGACGGTCCGGAGGGTTCGCTACCTCAAGCCCGCAACAAGCTTTCGGAGCGGCTACGCCTACGACAATGTCTTGTATGCAGTCGCGGGTCAGCTGATCGAGGCCGTCAGCGGTGAGCGCTGGGAAGACTATGTCGAGCGCCATGTGTTCAAACCTCTCGGCATGACTCGCTCGACTACGGACAGTGAGCCGCGCTTTCAGACGGCTGACCGGGCCTTTCCACATGCGCGCATCTCCGGGCAGGTGCGTGGTCTTGGGCCACAGCAAGTACTCAACGAACGCGACGAGCTCGGCCGCAACGCCGCCCCGGCCGGTGGCCTGGCAATCAGCGCCAATGACATGGCCAAGTGGCTGATCGTTCAGCTGCAGCACGGCAGGCTGCCGTCAGGAGGCAGGCTGTTCAGCGAAGCCGCGCACGCTGAAATGTGGCGATCGACAGTGATTCTGCCGAGCGGCGATTTGCCCGATCCGCTCAAGGCGACACAGCCAATGTTCGACACCTATGCACTCGGCTGGGACGTGAAGGACTACCGCGGCCACAAGATCGTGACCCACGGCGGAGCCGTCCTCGGCTTCCAGAGCGTCGTGGTGCTGATCCCGGAAAAGAACGTCGGCTTTGCTATGGAGATCAACAGCGAGGACGGCGAAGCCATGGTCGGCCTGATGTATGAGTTGCTCGACCATTATCTTGGTTTCCCGGCGAACGACTGGCCTGCCAAGTTTGCCGCTTTCAAGCAGAACCGGCTCGCCGCTGCGGAAAAGGCACTTTCGGCCGTGAAGGCAAAGACTGCCAAGGTGGGCCCCTCGCTCCCGCTCGAGCGCTACGCCGGAACCTACTCCGATCCCTGGTACGGCAATATCGTGGTCGCGCGGCGCGGCCCGGGGCTGACGATCGACTTCAAGTCGACGCCGCGGATGGAAGGGCCGCTGGAACATTGGCAGTATGACACCTTCATCACGCGGTTCACGGATCGAAACATCGAGCCTGCCTATGTGACCTTCAGCCTCGATGCGGACGGCAAGGTCGCCCGAGTCACCATGAAGCCGGTCTCTCCGACCGCCGACTTCAGCTTCGACTACCAGGATCTGCTGTTCATTCCTGCCGGCGCAAGCAAGTGAGCGGTGTAGCCCTCCGATGTGGGACAGCGCTTGCGCCCGTCGGGTTCGGTCGGGTCTGCGGTTGCGCCACCGCAGCCCCGTCCGGCCGAGCGAGCCCGCGTCGATGAAGCTGATGACAGAATCAAAGCGACCGAGGGACGCTGGCGTCCGCGAGTGGACGGTGCGCCGGATAGATATACGTTCGCCAGTATTGCGTAATGCATGGCCGGTGGCGCGACTGGAACTTGAACATCCAACGCGCGGTCGCGTCACCGACGTTGGCACGGCACCGGGTGCATTCGACGCTACGTTCATCGCCACCGGCCACATCGTCGGCATTTCGCCGGCGCTGCTAAGCTACAATGTGCGGTCGAACGCTCCCGTCCCGGGCGAGGCGTTGTCGGTTTGTGTAGAGGTTGAAATCGAACTCGAGGGACAGAAATTCGGCGGCAGAAGTGAGGGTGTCGACCTGGTTCGATGCTCGGTTGAAGCATGGCTCGATGCGATCGCTTGGTCCGCCAAATGATCGGTCGGGCGCACATCGCCGCCGCCGACGTGTCGCCAGGAACCCGCATGCGTGACTTTCAGCCCCATCTCGATGGCAAGGTCGCTCGCTTGACCACGAAGCGGGTGCCTCACCGACCATCGACTTCAATTTCGATTACCCGGATCTCGCGCGGGTGCGCGGCGAGTCGAAAAGCAAGGAACACGAACATGGTCATATCCTATGCTCTCGGCGCCCTGGTTGCAGGCGCCGTGCTTTTGAGCGGATGCTCCCCGGCCCCAGCACTCGAGGCGCCCGCAGCTGCCGTTGCGGCGCCTACTAGTGCTCAGGGCCGGCCCACGTACGATGTGATCATCCGGGGTGGCACTATTTACGACGGCAGTGGCGCCGTCCCGTACGTTGGCGATGTCGCGATCGAAGGCGACCACATTGCCGCCGTTGGCCGTTCAATCTCGGGGAACGCGTCACGCATGATTGATGCGCATGGCCTCGCAGTGGCGCCGGGTTTCATCAACATGCTCAGCTGGTCGAACGAATCGCTGCTCGTGGACCCCCGCGGCCAGAGCGAGTTGCGGCAGGGCGTCACGCTCGAAGTGATGGGCGAGGGCTGGTCGATGGGCCCACTCACCGACCGGATGAAGGCACTTGCGATCAAGCAGCAGGGCGACATCAAATATCCGATCCAATGGACGACGCTCGGCGACTATCTGAACTTCCTCCAGCGCAAGGGCACTTCGATGAACGTCGCGTCGTTCGTTGGCGCAACGACCATCCGGCAGCACGAGCTTGGCGAGAAGGACGTAAACCCGACGCCGGCCCAGCTCGATCGGATGCGCGGACTGGTTCGCCAGGCGATGGAAGAAGGCGCGCTCGGCGTCGGGACAGCCTTGATCTACCCGCCGGGCACGTTCGCCGAGACCGACGAGCTGGTGGCGCTGACCACCGAGGCTGCCAAATGCGGCGGAATGTACATCAGTCACATGCGGTCCGAAGGGGACCGATTGCTCGAAAGCATCGACGAGGTGATCGACATTTCACGCCGCTCGGGCGCGCCGGCTGAAATCTACCATCTCAAGCAGATCGGCCGTGCAAACTGGGGCAAGCTCGGCCCAGCCCTCGCCAAGATCGAAGCGGCCCAGGCCGCCGGGCTGCATATCACGGCCAATATGTACACCTACACCGCCGGCGGCACCGGCCTCGCTGCATCGATGCCGCCGTGGGTACAGGATGGTGGCAATGACGCCATGTTGAGGCGGCTCAAGGATCCTGCCGTCGTCCGCAGGCTGAAGCGCGAAATGGTCAAGCCCGGATCGGGCTGGGAAAACCTATATTACCATGCCGGTCCCGATGGCATCCTTCTGGCGAGCCTTACCAAGCCCGGCCTCAAGCCGCTGATCGGCAAGACCATCGCTCAAGTCGCCAAAGAGCGGGGCGTCAGCCCGGAACAGGCAGTGATCGACATCGTCCGCGAGGATCAGGGGCAGGCTGGCGCGGTCTATTTTCTGATGAACGAGGAAAATGTGCGGCGGCAAACTTCAGTGCCCTGGATCAGCTTCGGTTCCGATGCGGAGGCGGCCGCGCCCGAGGGCGTGTTCCTGAAATCAAGCACGCACCCGCGGGCCTACGGCAATTTCGCCCGGTTTCTGGGCAAGTATGTGCGCGAAGAAAAGACAACCACGCTTGCCGACGCAATCCGCCGCCTGACCGCGCTTCCGGCTTCGAACCTGGGTTTGCAGGATCGCGGCAAGCTTGCGCGCGGAATGGCGGCGGACGTCGTGCTCTTCGATCCACTCACGATCGCGGACCACGCTACGTACGAGCACCCCATGCAATATGCGACAGGTGTGCACGACGTCTTCGTGAACGGGGTGCAGGTGCTCAAGGCCGGTGAGCCCACGGGCGCCACGCCCGGCCGGTTCGTGAAGGGTCCGGGGTGGACCGGCTGGCCCGAGGGCGGCGCCTGCCGCAACGGCGGCAGGCGCGCCGCGCCGCTACAATGACACACGAGGATAGGTGACCATGTCGGCTATTGGCATGTTGCTCGCGGCGGTTGTCGGCCAGGGTATGAGTCTCGTCCACTCGCCGGCCATCGAGGCGCATCTTGCCCCGCTCGTTGGCGACTGGACGCGTGCGGGCCGAGAGGCGACTTATCGCGACAATTGTGTCTGGTATGACCGCCATGCTTTCGTCGTGTGCAGCTTGACTGACGCCAGCAGCGGCCTTCGGGTCCAAGCAACTGTCGGCTATTCAAAGGACGAGCAGCGTTTCACCTATCAAAGCTACGCCAACGACGGCACGAGCCATGTGCAATATGGTTATTCGGTCGGCACGAATGGCATCGTGTTTACCGATGAGCGGCGCGCCGACGGCAAGCCCGTTCGGCTGACGACTTCGATGATCCCTCAAGCGGACGGTCGACTGTACCTTGCGCAGGAGCGGTCGGTGATGGGCGGCCCGTGGGTGAAAGCGGGCGAAGTTTACTACGTCAAACGCAAGTGACCTCGAAGAGCCATCGACTGCGCGGACGGGTGCAATAGCTCCCCGCCCACGCAGAACCGACGGTCCGCAATCGCCAAACTTGCATCTCAAGCAGTTGGTCCGGCATCCACCCCCCAAAACGGACATTGCACTGCGCGGACGGCGACAGTCTCAACCGATGCTGCTGACAGCACCGGCTGGCTGAATTTGTCGACCTGATGGGCCACTGACACCCACCGTTTGTGTTATATCGCGTCCCGCCGGACCCGGCGATGCTTGCCCCAGAACATGGGAGGCAAGCGAATGGCGATCATCGTCGAAGGCGGATGTCCGGAGCCCTGCAGCGACCGCACGCTGCGGGGCATGTTCGAGGATCGCAAGAGCGTCTTCGTCGACCTCTTGAAATGGGACGTGCCGGTGCTCGACGGCCGGTTCGAGGTCGACCAGTTCGACGATGAGCATGCCACCTATCTGATCATCGCCGATGAGGAAGGCGACCATCTTGGCTCTGCGCGTCTGCTTCCGACCGACCGCCCCCACATCCTCGGCGGCCTGTTCGCCGGTCTCTGCGCCGCTCCGCCGCCAGCTGGTCCGGATGTGGCCGAGATCACGCGCTTCTGCCTGTCCCGCCGCCATGGTGCAGCATTGCGGCGGCGCACCCGCAACCAGCTGGTCTCAGCGCTCGTCTGGCATGCGCTCGAGCAGGACATCCGGACCTATATCGGGGTCGCCGAGCTCGCCTGGCTTCAGCAGATCCTCGCCTTCGGCTGGGACTGCCGGCCGCTCGGCGTCCCCGCGCGCCTCGAGTGCGGGATGATCGGCGCGCTCGCGATCGACATCGGGGCCGACACGCCGGACCTGCTCGCCACCAATGGGATCTGGGACCTGACCGACGACCCCGCCATTCGCATCCCGCAAGCCGCCTAATGAGGAGAGTATGAGAATGAGCGACCTTCAGCCCGGGCTTGGCCCCCAAATTGAGTGTTGGACCAGGCTCCTGCTCGAGCAGGGCTGGTGCGTGATCCCCAACGCGGTCTCACCCCAGCTGATTGACGCGCTCGACACTGACCTTGCTG
>JAZJZB010000090.1:36055-41074 GCA_040390085.1 Pseudomonadota bacterium
CGATGAAGCCGCAGCCGATGCGGCCGGTGTCCGGCGTGTCCAGTCCCGCCAGCAAGCCGAGCAAGGTGGTCTTGCCGGAGCCGGAGGCACCGACGATGGCGAAGCTCTCGCCCGGCGGAATCCGTAGGCTGACCTTGCTGAGGATTTCCACGAGACGCCATTCTGCAACGGTGGCTTCTATGGGGCTCGCACCAAGAGGTTCGGGCGGCTGCTCGCGCACTCGCCACTCGCCCGGAAGATCGTCCAGCACCCGTTGATCCTCGGGATCACGCGCCGGGTGCTGGAGCCCTGGTGCGACACCATCCAGCTCAATCTCACCCAGGCGCTCGCGCTGCATCCCGGCGCCCCGCCGCAGCTGCCGCATCGCGACCAGGACATGTGGCGCGGCGCGGTCGGCGAGACGGAATATCTCGTCAATGTGATGTGGCCGTTCACGCGCTACACTCGCGAGAACGGCGCGACCATCGTCTGGCCGAACAGCCACGGCCGCCGCGCGCTCGACGCCGATCCGCCTGGAGGCGAGTTCCCGGTCGAGTTCGAGCCCGGGTCGGCGCTTCTGTTCCTCGGGTCTACGCTCCACGGCGCCGGCGGGAACACGAGCGACGATGTCCGCCGCGGAGCCATCGTGAGCTACTGCCTCGGCTGGCTCAAGCCTTATGAGAATCAATGGCTGGCCTATCCGCCGGAGATTGCTCGGACGTTCGATCCCGACCTTGCCGCGCTGGTGGGCTATCAGCAGCATCGACCGAACCTCGGCAACTTTGAGGGTCAGTGCCCGTCGGTGCTTCTCCAGCGGGACATGCCCGACCGGTTCGCGGCCACCGACGCGCTCCGGCCCGACCAGGAAGCGCTCGTCGCCGAGTTCGTCCGCGAGCAGGACTGGCCGGGCCGCGCCGCGGCCGCGTGAGGGACATCAGGGATGACGCCGCCGGGAACCTTCGACCGCGTCTATGCGGCGATCCGGCAGCGCTTGCGTGACGGGCTGTACCGGCCGGGCGACCGGCTGGAGCCCGCGCTCCTGTCGGACGAGCTCAACGCCAGCGTCACGCCCGTCCGCGACGCGCTCCACCGGCTGACCGGCGAGCGGCTGGTGGAAGCACCGCGCCATGAAGGCTTCCGCGTCCCGATGATGACCGAGAGCCTGCTGCGCTACCTCTATTCCTGGCATTTGGATCTGCTGCTCCTTGCGGTTCTCAAGAAGCAAAGCGCGGCCTTTGCAGACGACATGATCACGGGCGTCCACGGCGATGCACCGGTACATGAGCGGCAGAATATACTTTTCCTCGCGCTCGCGCGGACTGCGGGCAATCCCGAGCACTTGGCGGCGCTCGAAGCCCTCAGTTACAGGCTAGAGCCGGTCCAGCGGCTCGAACAATGCTTCCTCGACGAAACGGAAGCGGAGACGAATGACATTCTCGCCGCGCTCAAAGCACGTGACCGCCGGGGGCTCCGAAACAGCCTCGTTCGGTATCACCGGCGTCGCGAACGGGTCGTGCCGCAACTGCTGGCAGCGCTCTTCGAGGGAAAAACAAACGCACTATAGCCGTCTTATTCGCTTCGTATATCGCCTGCGGATTCTTAGCCTCGGCGGGCTGCATCCCGCAGCTTTGAGGAGAAGGATCGTGCAAATGAGGAAATGCCGCCCACTGGGCGCACGGCTGGTGGAACTGGGTGTCGCAAGTTGCGACACCAAGGGTTTGCCGGTGGCCGATGTTCCCGAGCCGATGGGCTTCTGGCGCAAGACCGGAATCAGCAACCAGTGAACCGGTCGCGGCGCGGCGCAGCGCGAATGACTGCGCCGCGTCATTCTTCTGCCTGGCGAACAATCGAAAAATAGCAGCCTTATAAGCTTCGTACCTTCTTCCCCCGATCCTAGTCTTCTGCCGCTGCAGCCAATGCAGTGAAAGGAGTGAGGTCAATGAAACGCGAACAGAAGAGCAAGAAGCTGGTCGTGCTCGGAACGGCGAGCAAGGACACGCTCGGACCGGCGATCGTCGGCAATTCCGAGCTGCACGGTTTCTACGTGACCGGTCTTTCCGACCGCTGAGCCGGTGGCGAGCGCGGGGGCACTGCCCCCCGCGCTCAGTCTCGCATGACGCACCTGCAATTGCTGCCTCACGTCAGTGTCGCGATGGTCGAGGATCGACCAATCTTTCTCGATCTGCGTCGCGACCGTTATTTTGCACTCCACGGGGAAGCGGCCAACGCCATGGCTGCGCTCCGTTCCGACCCGCATCGGCTCGCGGATGACAAGCTTGCCGGAACTTTGATTGCCACGGGCCTCTTCGCCGCGTCGGACGAGCCGCGCGAGCTGCTGCCTGCACCCTTTGCGATCCCCGATCGGGATCTTCCGGACGATCGGGCAAACCTCCACATCAAGGACCTGATCCCGGTGCTGTTGCTCTTGGCCGGCTGTCACCGCGCGGTTCGAAAGCAGCCGCTCGACAAGGTGATCGCGAGGCGACGCCGGCCTGGCGCCGAGCGGCCCCGACTGCTTTCCGCCGACGCCATTCTGGCGCTGGCGCAGCGCTTCCTGCGCGCGCGTGCGTTGATCCCGATCAAGCCGGTCTGTCTTCAGGATTCCCTTGCGCTTCACGACTGGCTCGCCGCGCACTGGGCCCGTGCTACTCTGGTGATTGGCGTTCGGCTCGACCCCTTCGCGGCACATTGCTGGGTTCAGCTTGGCGAGACCGTCCTCAACGACGCTTCCGACAGGGTGGCGGCATACACGCCGATCCTGGTGGTGGAATGAGGCTCCGCTTCCTCGCCGCGGTCGGTCCGGCAGATGCCCGTCGGGCGCTTGCTGCTCAATTGATGCATGACCACAATCGCGCTCTCCTCGAGGAGCATTCCACCGGGTTCCTCTCTCTGTGGACCGAGCCTGGAACGCCGTTGCTTCGGAACGACGCCGGGACGTCGATCGCCCTCGGCTTGCTGTTCGACCGGTCCGCGAACACGAGACTGACGTCACTCCCGAATTGGGAGAACCTCGAACGCGTGTGCATTCGCGATTTCTGGGGAAGTTATGTTCTTTTCACTGCTAAAGGGGCTTCGCACTCAGCGCTCCGCGATCCATCCGGATCCATACCCGTCTACTACGGCGCCGCCGGCGCCCTGCAGCTCTGTGCCAGCGACGCCGACATGCTCCGCCTCGCCTGGGCTGAAGCATTCCAGCCCAATCTCGACGCCGTCCGCCACTGGCTGAGATTTCCCTTCCTGCGAACGGCTCAAACCGGTGCGTTGAACGTGCGCGAGTTGCTTCCCGGCATGGCGCGTGACTTCGGAAGCAATGGCGCGCGGCTTCGGCAAGCCTGGTCACCACTACCGTTCGTGTCGCGCGAGTCCGGGATCACGGCCTTTGACGAGGCGGTCTCAAGGCTTCGTGGCGACGTCCTTCACTCCGTCCGGCGATTGGCGGAAGGCCAGTCGAGTGTCGTCCTGCAACTGTCGGGAGGCCTCGATTCCTCGATTGTCGCGGCGGCGCTGTCGGAGGGCGGCATCGACTATCGTGCCATCACCTTCGCGACGCGTTCGGCGGATGGCGATGAGCGGCGCTATGCCCGGCAGGTCACCGAGGCTCTCGCCGTGGATCTCCAGGAGCTCGGCGAAGCGGCCGTGGATTGGTCGGTCCGCACCGCGAGCGGCCCTTTTCAGCGGCCGCCCAGCGTGCTGCTTCAGCCCCTGCGCTCGGCGCAGCTCGCCGCCGCAGGGACCGGTGCACTCGTGCTCGATGGCGGCGGCGGCGACAATGTGTTTGGTTCGATCAATTCGGCCGCTCCGGCGATCGACGCGCTGCGCCTGTGCGGGGCCGCTGGCGCCGTCAGGACGACCCGCAATCTCGCTGTCCGTCACGGTTGCACCTTCTGGGCGGCCGTCACGTCGGCAATACGGCGAGTTCGGCGAAAGACGATCGTCTGGATGCCGGACGACAGCTTCCTTGCGTCGCCACGTCCGGCGTCGCCCGATCCGCATCCATGGCTCGAATCGCTCGACGACATGCTTCCCGGAAGCGCCGATCATCTCCGGATGATCGCCGGAGTCCATCACTTCCTAATCGATCCGGCTGAGGGGCAGCCGTGCAATCTTCATCCCCTGATCAGCCAGCCGATCGTGGAGACCTGTCTGCGGATCCGCTCCTGGCTTTGGTTCGAAGGCGGCCGCGACCGCGCGGTCGCGCGCGCCGCATTCCGCGGGCTTCTGCCGGACGCGATCCTCGATCGCCGTGGCAAGGGCAGCCTTCAAAGCTTGTTCGTCAAGGGCTTCACCGCACTGCGGGGCGAGCTTCGCAGTTTCCTGCTTTCCGGGCAGCTCGCCGAAGAGGGTATCATCGACGTGGCTGCACTTGGCAGGTACCTCGATGACGCGGAGCAACCCCGCGACGATGCTTATGTCCGGATCCTCGAGATCGCGTCGGCCGAGCAATGGTTGGGCTCATTCGGCTGACGCCTGCCGCCGCCGGCGAAGCAGATCCCACCGCCGATACTGCGCGCTGAGCGCGGGGTCGGGATCGACATAATCCTCAAGCCAGTATCGAAACCAGTCCAGGTTGCGGCGGTAGATCGCGAACTGATGCCGGGGCTGCAGCTTGATATGCGCCTCGTCGGGAAAGGCGTACATCTCCACCGGCGTCGTGGTGTTGCTGAGGCGGCTGAACAGCTCCATGCCGCCGCGGAATTCCTGCTCCGACATCTGCATAAGCAGCGGCGCCTTGATCCGGTCGGTGTTGAGCGCCGGCGAGATGAGCTTCCACCGTTCCGGATCCTGATCCGGCGCGCCCGCCTGCTGGAATTCCTTCATCTCCTGCGGGATGTGGCTGCCACGCATCGCCTCCATCCAATAATCGGTGGGTTCATATTGGGCGGACACGACGGCCGCTGCAGCGAGCAGCTTGCTGTTCATTGCTACCCACATCGTCGCTTCGCTGCCCATGCTGAACCCGCCCATCCCGACCCGCGCCGCGTCGATCCAGCCGATGGTGGCCATGCGCTTGCCGAGAGCCGCCCCATGACCGCTGCGCTG
>JAZJZB010000090.1:41084-50702 GCA_040390085.1 Pseudomonadota bacterium
GCCGAGGGAGGAGAGTCGAGACACTCGCAAGGGCATCCCGGTCGCGGTCGGGGCCTTCGCCCCATGCCGTGAACGGGACGATGTTGAGGCAGGCGACGACAAAGCCGGAATCGACCAGAGGCTCGAGTGGAAGCGCGTTGCCGGTTCCCCCGCGCAGATAGCCGCCGCAGGAATAATAGGTCACGAAAAGAGGCGCCCTCGACGGCGGAGGCCCTGGCCGGAAGAGCAACGTTCCGGTTACGGTGCGTCCGTCGCCGAGCCTGTAGGTCAGCTGTTCGACCTGCGGTCGCGGCTCTTTCCTGAGGTTCACGTTGGGATCGAACAGCGTCTGTTCGGAATCGCCGTCCAGGTTGATTCGAACGAGACGCGGCGGCGATACCGGCCCGGCTTCGACACAGAGCGCCTCCGACTGAGTGATCGCGCAGGGCTCGCTGGCTGAAGACCCGCCGCTCAATTGCCGCTCGTCGCCCGGCAGCCGGCGGAGCGCTCCGCTGCGAATGTTCCACAGATAGGGGGCCTGGCGAAAGTGGTCGTCACGCCGGGCAAAAAGCACGTCATCGCTCCCCGGGCGCCAGCCGATCCAAGACACTCGACCGAGGCGCGCGCCGATCTTGCAGACCGCCTTTGCCCCGCGACTATCCGTCGCCGCGAGATATTGCTCGTCACTCTTGCCGAGTACGGTAACGACACCACCCGTCCGCGACCGCGCCGTCATTGGCGGGGGCGTGTAGGACTGGGTGAGCGCCTTGGGCTCCTGAACCGTGATCGTCTCCGATCCAAGCTCGCGCATTACCATCAGATCGAGCCGGTGGCGCACGCGCGGAACGCGCCACAGCAGGCCGGCACGCGCATACCATTGGCCAGTCAGGCGCTCGCTTGCGAGCCGGCCCTTCTCCCAGCCTCCGCGGTAGAGACCCTGGAGCGTGTCGACACTTGGGTCGATCAGGATCCCATTGTCATATTCGTCTTGCTCCGCGGCCTCGATCTGAGCGCGCGTGGGGCCCGTCACATAGGAAAGGCTTTGGCCACCGGGATCTCCGGCGAGACTTTCGACGTTGGCGGGCCCGCCAATAACCAGCCTGCTTCCTGAGCCATCGGCCGCAGTGCGCCAGATGCCGATCGCCCCATCGACCAGCGCACGCCGGTAGAAGAATCCCCCGTCCGGCGACCACACGGGAGCTTCGGTTTCAACGAGGCCGTTGGTATAGATCGGCTTGCCCCCGTCCGCGACGCGACGCACTCTTCCGGTGGCGACGTCGCCGACATACCAGTCGATCCGATAGCTGTTCGCCGCAACCGAGGCGCGCTGCACTCTAAAAGCGATCTTCCGCCCGTCAGGTGAGGCGGCGAGGGACTCGATGTCGGCCACCTCGACCAGCTCGCGGATGGTCGGACCGACGCGCGCCCTCACCTCGGAGGACCCCACTGCAACCAGTGCAAGCGTGATCAGCGGAAGGTGCCACAGGCCCGCGACCCGTCTCACCAGCTCTTCCTCAGCTGAACGGCGACAAAGCGCCCGCGCGCCGAGGCGTTCACCGGATCGTAGCCGATGCCGTTTGTTCTCCCCTGGTCCGGCGCGAGACGTGGCGGGTCGGCGTCGAACAGGTTTTCGGCGAAGAGGGAGATCGCGGTGCCGTGAAACCATCGGGGAGCACCGGCCGGGAACCGATAGGCGAGGTTCGCGTCAACCGTTGCATAGGCCCGGACGGGCAAGGGAACGGTCGTCCGGTTGTCGATATAATGTCCGGAATAGTTGACGAACAGGCTGCCGCTCCAACCGTCGTTCGACCAATTGAGTCCTCCCCGTCCCCGCCAGCGGAGCGCCTGATAAGGGTGGTTGAGTTCGTCGATGATTGGGCTGCCCGGCCGAAGCTGGTCCTCGAACTTGAAAATACGGGTGACGCTCGCATCCGCGACGAAGGCGTTACCATCGATGTCGAAGGCGTAATGTAGGCCAAGGTCGATCCCGCTGGTCGCGGTGAACGCCGTGTTGGTGACGCGGTCATCCAGGACGACGAACACATCGCTTGCCGTCGCATTGCCGTCCGTGAAACCCGGTCCCGTGAAATCATCGAGGAACTGCGCCCCCGCCATCACGGCGGCGACCTGTGTCGGGTCGGGATTGAACTGGACGATCGAGCTGTAGGCCGGGTTGCCGACGATCGTCACGACCGATGTCGGCATTGCGATCCGGTTGGAGTAGCGGATGGAATAATAATTTGCGCTGAGCTTGAGGCCGGGCGCGAAGCCGGGCGACCAGTCCCCGCCCAGGGTCCAGTTGCGCGATGTCTCGGGCTTCACATTGGGATTGCTGCCCTGGAGAAAGAGCAGGATGGCGCCCGCCGGAGCCTGCGACGGGTCCGCATAGAAGAATACGGCAGGGACGAGCAGGCCGCCGTAGAATGCCGTGGTCTCCGAAAGCAAGGGCGCTCGAAAGGACGTGCTGTAGGAACCGCGAAGGCGCAGCCCTTCCAGCGGCGACCACAGGACGCCGACCTTGGGGTCGAAGCTTGAGCCCGTCCTCGAATAGCGGTCGTAACGGGCGGCCGCCGAGAGCTGAAGCGCCTCGAGGCCGGGACGTCGGTTGGCTGGCGAGAACAAGGGGACGGACAGTTCGCCATAGCCTGAAGACACGGTCCGGCGAGCGGAGGTGATGTCCGAAGCGAAGGCCGACGAGCCGAAGACCTGGTGAAAGTTCTCCTTGCGGAGTTCGCCGCCGAGCGCCACGCGCGCGGCACCGGCCGGAAGGTTGAACAGTGGCCCGTCAACGCGGAGCTCGCCGCCCCAGACCGAGCTTCGAACGTCGCGGTCGTTGACCACCGGGATCCCGCCGGGCTGGGTCTGGATCTGGCTCGTCGTCGTCCGGGCAAAGTTCCCGCCGATCGAAAGCAGCCAGCCTCGCGGGAGGTCATAAGAGAGTTCGCCGGCGGCAGTCCCCTGGTTCGCCTTCGCGTTGACCGACACCGGCAGGGACGACCCTGCGAGGAACACCGTCCGATCCGTGAGACGCCGCGCGAAGGTTGCGGTGATTCCCGCACGCAATCCGGGAGCGATCTCCTGCTCGAGAGACCCGATGAGACTGTTCTTCCGCTCGTGCGGCAGAAGGTAGGTATCGGCGGGCTCGTTGATCGTGAAGGAGCGCTGGCCCGCCCTGATCTCGTCTTCCAGCCTGAACTCGTAGGCGAGCAGCGCATGGCCCGAGCTCCAGGATCTGCCCGCCGCCTGCGAGAGCGCCGCCTGCGTGCCGCCGCCGCCCGTTGTGGTTCCCACCTGTGCGGTCGTTTCGAAGCCGTTGAAATGATCGCGAAGGACGAAATTGACCACACCGCCGACTGCATCGGACCCGTAGATCGCCGAGGCGCCGTCGGTCAGCACGTCGACCCGCTCGATGGCACTCAGCGGGATCATCGAAACGTCGACGAACCCGCCCGTGCCGCTCGGGGCAAGCCGGCGTCCGTCGAGGAGCACGAGCGTCGCGCGCTGGCCCAGGCCGCGCAGGTTGATCGCAGATCCATGATCCGTCGGATCGATGTCCGGCAGCGAGATCAGCGAATTCTCCTTGTTGACGCCGCTCTGGCTGTTTTGCGGAAGCGTTCGCATCAGCTCGTCGGCAGCCGTTGCGCCCGTTCTGTCGATGTCCTTGCGCGTGAGAACGATCAGCGGAGAGGTCGGCGATGCCCCGCGGACATGCGTGCCGGTGACAATGATGTCCTTGTCGCTAGTGCTCGTCGCGGGCGCTGCGCCGGCGCCTGCTGCAAAAGGGACGCGCTCGACGATGAGCGTCCCATCGACCCCGCGGTAACGCAGGCCGGTCCCGGCAAGCAGCCGTGCAACGGCCTCTTCTGCGGTCAACGAGCCCGAAAGCGGCGGCGCCTGTTTGGTGCCAATCAGGTGCGCTGGGGCAATGACATTGCGGCCGGTCCGAACAGCTACGTCCCTCAGCGCTTGCGAGAGCGTTTCCGCTGGCTGATCGAAGACAAAATGATCCTGTGATTGCGCGCTCGCCGCAGTGGCGCTCGCAAACGCGAGCAGTGCCAGCGCGGACGTTGATTGCTTTCGCACTTCTGTTCTCCCCCCTCTGGCCAATTGTGGCCGTGCGATGGGAAGAGGCATCGGCGGGGTTTTTGCCCCCCGTTTCTATTCCTGGTGCGCGGGAGCGCCTTTGCGGGACAGCAGCAAATTCCCGTCCGCGGTCGGTTGCAGCGAAAGGCCGAAGGCTGCTGCAAGCGCCTTCGCCAGACCGACGGTATCGCCCGCCCGGAACGCGCCCGTGACACGCAGCGCGTCCAGATTTCCAGCAAGAATGATGTGCCGGTCCGAATAGCGATTGGCGAGCGCGACAGCATCGGCGAGCGGCGTTCCGTCGAACTGCAGCATGCCGCGCGTCCAGTCGGGACCCGGCGGCACCGCAGCCGACCGTTCGGTTCCGCCGGAACCGGCGATGACGCCTTGCCCCGGACCCAATGTCACATGCGCCGCCTGGTCCTGGCCGGATCCGCGCACTTCAGCGGCTCCGGCAAGGACCTGGACACGGCCCTGCTGTTGCCCGATCTGTTCGACGTCGATGATGCCCTGACGGGTGGTGACGGTAGCGCCGGCGGCCTCGACGACGAACGGCTCAGCCGCCTGCGCGACCTGAAGCCGCGCTCGGCCGTATTTCAAACGCGCATTGCGTCGCGATCGCCCGATCTTCACCTCGAGCTTGGTTGAAGTGTCGAGCGTCACTCTTGAACCATCCGCCAGACTGACTTCCCGGATTTCCCCAACGGTCGTCATGAGCATGACAGTCTCGGTGCGAAGGAACGGCAGTTCGCCCGTGCGGACGAGCGAGACGCCGATCGGCACCAGTAGGACCGCAGCGACGGCAGCGGCGAGCGCCCGCCGCGGCTGCCATCGAGGCGTGGCGCCTGCAGGCTCACGCTCGCCCGGTGCGACCACTGGAGAATTCCGGAGCAGGCCTGCCTGTCCGTAGGATCGACGCACTCGGTCGAAGGCTTCCGCATGCCTCGGATCGGCGTTGCGCCAACGCTCGAACTTGCGTTCGACATCGGGATCGCGCCCGCTCTGCAGCCGGGCGAGCCACCTCGCGGCCTCGCGTCGCAACATCTCTCTGGTTTTCGGTAGACGCAATGCCACGGCTCAGCCTCGATCCAGCAAGCGGTCGATCTTGGCAATGGCCTTGCTCATCTGCTTCTCGACGCCCTTGACCGAAAGTCCGGTCCGCTCCGCGATCTCCGCATAAGTGAAGCCGTGGACGCGATGCGCGATGAAAATCTCACGTGTCTTCGGTTTCAGCTTGCTTACTGCCTGCTCAAGCCGCCGCAACGTATCGCGTGATTCGAGCACCGCCACCTGGTCGACCAAAGGGTCGACGGCCAAATCAGGCGTCGGCATGGCTGCGGCCCGGAACGCCTCCGCCTTTCCCCACCGTCGCAGCAGGTTGATCGAGATGCGCCGAAGATAGGCTTCGGGCTGTTCGATCCGGCCGAGGTTGCCCGGCGCCATCCGGAGCAGCCTCAGGAAGCTCTCATTGACGAGGTCGCAAGCGAGTTCTCGGCATCCGGTCTTGTGCGTGAGCTGCCGGACCAACGATGACGAGTGCTCCTGATACAGTTGATGCACGCGGATGCGTTCGTCAGCCTCTCGGCGATCGGGCTTGCCAGCTTGCCCTATCGCAACCGAACTGCATTCCACCGGACGCATTCACGATCCTCCTCGCGAAATGCGCCGGCGAGCCGGGTGTTGAGAACATGCTTGGAAACATGCGCCGCCGCCTTTAACCGCGAACGGTCTGGACATGCGCGGCGGCCACCCGGCCGGTACGTCCATGCGTCCGGTCGGCTCTCCAAGTCGAGGTTCTCACGCCCCGGCGCCGTCGTTCCGGCGCATCGCAAGCTTAGCCGCAAGCGCCGACAGCACAAGACGAGGGTCGACCGGGCCCGAGAATCCCGTGCCTTTAGGCGCCGCTGCGGAGTTTGCGGCGCCGCCGGTGCCTCAGCGCCATCATCAGGGCGGCGACGACCGCCACATGGAGCAGCGCGATCCCGGCGACCTCGAGTCCGAAGCGCATCTCCAGCCCGCCCAGCAGCGCCACCAGACCGGCAATGCCGAGGAGCTTGACGAGGACGATGGCGCCGTGCCCGGCGACCAGGGTCCCGAACAACTCTGTCATGCGCGATGTCCGGCGGTGCCCCGGGTCCAAGGGCAGCGGGCGCTCGTGATGAGAGCGATGCGCGCTCATTCCGGCGCGTCCGTCGCAGCGGCAGCCGGCCCGCGCACAGCCGCCCGCAGCTGCCCGAGATGCTCGGCCTGGTGCGCGATGACGGCTTCGATGATCTCCTCGATCGATCGCCGGCCGTCGGAGAAGCGGCTGGTCCTTGCAGGCGGAACGCGGCCGAGCTGGCCGTCGGCGAGATTGAGTGGGACCGGTTCGTAATTTAGGTGAACCGGCCGAACATTCGTTCGCTTGCCCACCAAAGACCAATCGTGCCAATGAAAATGACGCCGGCTAGAATGCTCCAACCGTCATCCCCAAGATCCAGGAGACCTCCGGCATAAGCGACGACGCCAGTCGCCATAAGGAAGAAGAACGGCCCCGTGACGTGGCAATGAGTGCGGCCGCAATGACGCGCATTGGCGAGGCAGGCGACACCCATCCACAGGAGCATCGCTGTCCATGTGACGGCCCGGGCTTGAGAATCGAGAAATGACGCCACCAACATGGCACCGGCCGGCAACCCCCAGACGAGGGCAAAGCTGCGCCAATCACCAGCCCAATCGTGCCGGTCGGGCTCTGAACAGGCGCGCCACCCCTCAGGCAGCGCAAGCTCCGCCACCGCACGATGCGGCGCTGCCGCTCGCGCGTGCGTCCTGGATCGGCGGGCACGGCACATCGCCATAGGAGCAGAATACGCAACAGTCGCCCTTGAGCGGTCGCAGCACCTCTCCGCAGTGGCGGCAGTCGTAGAAATACTGACAGGCGTCGGTCGGCATGGTTTCGCGCGACCGCCCGCCGCACTGCGGACATGTGAGCGTCGATAGCAGCTGGGTCATCCGGGCTGACGCTTAGCGGACCAGCTTGGCGGGGAAGCCGACGCCGGTCGATGCCGCCACGATCGCGGAAGGCCTTGTGCGCGACGGATCGAACACGACGACCGCCGTCTTCTTTTCGAAGCTGACGTCGACCGACTGCACGCCCGGCACCTTCCGCATCGCCCTTTTGACGGTGATCGGACAGGTCGCACAAGTAATGTTGGCGACCGCGAACCTTGCTGTCCGGGTATGCGCAGTCGCTGCCTTTACGGGCGCGGATGCACTTGCGAGGACTGTAAATCCGCCGGCCGCGAGCGCAAATGCTCCGCCAGTGATGATGAGCAAGCGTTTCATCCTGAGCATTCCCTTTCCTAATAAAACAAAGGAGCCCACCAGTTGGTGGTCAACGCAATCAACGTCAAAACGGCGGCCAGCCACAGCACGGCCTTGGTGATCCTTGCTGATCGCCTGGTTGCACAGGCGCCTGCTTGGCGGAAATAAACATGCCAGAAGCCAAGGCCGATGCACAGCAGCGCGATGGCCGCGAAAATGGGGCTGTAAGGCTCGAGCGCGGTCAGGTTGCCGATCCATGCGCCCGAGACTCCGATGCTCACGAGCACAAGCGGCAGGACGCAGCACGACGACGCCAGAAGGGCGCCGATCATCCCGCCCGTCGCAAACCAGCCTGTTCGCCTGGACGATGCATCGGAACGTGTCAGGATTTCGTCCGCCAATCCTCGTCTCCAAAGCGATTCGCCGCTATGTGCCACCTGTACCGATTACAGGTTCAAGGAAAATCGTCATGGCGCCTCAAAGGGCTTCTGGCCTTACACGCGGCGAGCTCGCCCGTCGCACCGGAGTGAATGCTGAAACCATCCGCTATTTCGAGCGGATTGGAATGATCCCTGCGCCTGAAAGGACCGCAGGAGGGCACCGTATCTATGACGATCGGCATGCGCGCACGCTCGGCTTTGTCCGCAGCGCGAGGAGCCTCGGCTTCGCGCCCGGAGAGGTGCGGGCAATCCTTGAGCTGGGCGGGCCGGGACGGGCGCTATGCGCCGAGGTGCGGGACATCGCTGCCCATCATCTGGAGCAAGTTCGCGCCAAGATTGCCGATCTCATGGAGTTCGAGCGACCCCTCACGAGCACGATCGAGCAGTGTTCCGGCCGGGCCGACGCGGAATGTGCGGTGATCGATATGATCGAAACTCCTTAAGCTCCGTCACAGCATGTAGCCGACGTCTGATGCGCCGGTCGGGTAGCTGAAGATCGTCGCCTTGAGATCGTCGGCGGTGAGGTCGTGGCGGATCGCCAGGCCGAACAGATTGATCACTTCGTCGGCATGGGGGCCGACCAGATGTGCGCCGAGGATGCGGCCGGTCCCTTCCTCGACCAAGGTCTTGTAGCCATAGACCGGCTCGGCCGCCTGGCGAGCGGTGAACCAGCTCGAGGCCCGCTCGCATTTGACACGGTATCGCAGGCCCAAGCCCCTTGCCTCCTCCTCGCTCATACCGACGCGGGCGATCCGCGGGATGGTGAAGGCCACGCTCGGAACGCCGCGGTAGTCGGGCTCAAGGTGATTGCCGTTCACGAGGTTCGCGGCGACGACCTTGGCGTCGTGGGCCGACACCGGCGTCAGCGGCGGGCCGGCCTGGGCGGCGTCCCCGGCCGCATAGACCGCGGGGTTGGACACGCTCTGCAGGAACTCGTTGAGCTTCAGCTTGCCACGCTCGGCCGCGATGTTGGCGGCCGGCAAATCCAGCCGCTCAAGTGCCGGGGCGCGGCCGGCGGCGTGGACCACCAGATCGGTTTCGACCGCCGCGGGACCTGCATCGCTCTCGACCTGAACGGTGAACTTGTTGCCGGATCGTTCTACGACCTTCACGACCGTCTTCGTCCGGACCTCGACCCCGATCCGATCAAACGCCTCCATCAGCCAGCCGACGAGCTCCGGCTCGAATTTGGTGAGCATGCGGTCGGCGTGTTGCAGGACCGTCACCTTCGCTCCGGCGCGCGTGGCGATGTGCGAGAATTCGGCGGCAATATAGCCTCCGCCGACGAACGCTATGTTTCGGGGAAGTCGCTCCAGCGCCATGAAGGCTTCGCTGTCGATGAGATGCTCTTCGCCGGAAATCCCCAGAGGCAGCGGCTCCGCGCCGGCCGCGATCAGAATGTAGCGGCTATGCAATTCCCGATCGCCAACGCAGAGGCTGTTGGGAGAGGTGAACCGCGCTGTTTCGTGTAATGCAACGATCCCGGCCTCCCGGTAGGTCGCCTCCTGCCTTTCCGGCACCGGATCGGTAAAGCTGCGCTTGAACCGGATGAGGTCGGGCCAGTCGATCGAAAGCTCGCCTGCGACACCGTTTCCGGTCATCCGCTGCTTGGCGGCGATGACCTCGACCCCCGCGACGAGCATTTTCTTCGGATCGCACCCGCGAAGCGCGCAGGTTCCGCCGAACGGCCTGTCGTCGATGATAGCGACTTTCCATCCCGCCTTGCGCACGCGCATGGCAGCGTCCCGGGCGGCGGTCCCCGAGCCGATGACGATGAGATCGAAATCCATGCACATCCTCCGCGTAGCGGCGG
>JAZJZB010000090.1:50712-59919 GCA_040390085.1 Pseudomonadota bacterium
CAAAGCTGGTGCTGCTACAGGTTCCGTTAGGGTACGGCGCGCCAGCTCGCTCGCCGATTTTTCCCGATCTCGCGCCACGACACTGTTGCAATGGCGGGCACTGCCACATATTTCTCTAAAATCAGTGAGTTGCGCGATGAGCGCTTTAGGGGTGGGGATGTCGAAAAATCGCGTGGCGTTGCGCCGCTCGCTTAGCGAGGCGGTCAAGATCGACCAGGGAATGTTGCGCTACGTGCTCGACCAGAGCCGCGACTGCATCAAAATTCTCGACCCCAAAGGCCACGTCACCTACGTCAATTCGGAAGGGCGCTGCGCGCTCCACATCACCGATGTGAAGGCGGTCTACGGAAAGCACTGGTCCGATCTGTGGCCACAGGAATCAAGATCGACCATCGACGCTGCAATCGACCATGCGCGGCTCGGACAAAGTAGTGAGATCGAAGCATGGCGTCCGGATGGAGGCGGCGAGCGGAGCTGGTGGCGCATCAGCGTTTCGCCGCTGATGGAAGGCGACGGCGATCTCGCCGGGATTCTGACGATGTCCCGCGATATCACTCCACACGTCACTCTGCGCGAATCCGAGCAGACGCTTGCCCTCGAGATGCGGCACCGGCTTCGCAACGCTTATACAATCGCAAGCGCAATCGTGATGCAGAGCGCCCGCAACGATCCCGCGGCGCAAACCTTCGCCGAAGCGGTGTGCGCTCGACTTGCCGACGTCGCCCTTTCGCAGACGCGATTGCTCGAAGCAGGCGAGAAAGCGTGGCCGCTTTCCGAGCTGATCCGCACGCTCGTTGAAGCGCATGGCGAAGGCGCCATGGGGATCCGTTACGCCGGGAGCGCGGACGCGTCGGTCGACGGCCACGAAGCCATGCTAGTCGCGCTCGTCGTCGGCGAGCTTA
The DNA here is from genome assembly GCA_040390085.1 of Pseudomonadota bacterium. Lineage (GTDB taxonomy): Bacteria > Pseudomonadota > Alphaproteobacteria > Sphingomonadales > Sphingomonadaceae > Sphingomicrobium. The sequence goes on from JAZJZB010000090.1 coordinate 51,615, forward strand.
CCAACAACAGCCTCAAATATGGAGCGCTGCGCCGAGGTACTCCGGCAGTGCTGTCTTGGACTACGGACCGCGGCAGCCTGACCCTGCACTGGCGCGAGCCGCTCGAGGAGCGTCACAATGGGTCCCTTCACGCTCGCGACTCAGGCTCCGGCTATTCCATGATGGAACGGGTGGCGCGCGGCCAACGCGCAAGCTTCGAACACTGCGTTTCGAACGGCCGCCTTGAAGTCACTCTGAAGCTCCCTGGCCGGGTTCGAGCCTGAATGGCCTGAGTGAGCGGAGCCGTCGAGACTCTAGCGCGGTACGCCCCGTTCCGCCAACGCTCTCGATCAGAATGATACCGCTGGAAGTGTCCACCACAGTGCACACAAATCCGCCAGGCGATATTGGAGAAATTTTAGGTAAGTATCGATTTTGCAACCAATTCTTTTTACCTAAGTCATTGAAATCATTGGTGACCCCTACGGGACTCGAACCCGTGTTTTCGCCGTGAGAGGGCGACGTCCTGGACCGCTAGACGAAGGGGCCATCGCTGAAGCGAGGGGGCCATATGTGGGCTGATCGCGCGCTAGTCAATCAGTCGAGCTTAAGCCGCACAAATCCAATCATTCCGGCCGGATTGCGCACACCGTAAGGCCGCGCCGAGCCATCGGCGCCGAGCTGCAGCTGGCACTGCAACGAGCGGGCTTCACGCTCGGCCTGGTGCCGTGATGCGCGAGCGAGGCGTTTCGTCGTGGTCCGCGCTCGTCCCGCTGGAATACCTCGCCGCCTGCCCGGTCAATCATTGACTGCTCAAGCGCGACCTCAAGCGGTGCCGCTAATCGTCGTTGTCGCGCTCCGCGAGGTAGCGCATCAACTCGGCCAGCGTGAATTCCATCTGGTCCTGCATCTGGCTGACCAGCTCGTTCTCGCGCATCCCGACATGGTCGAGCGGCTTCGAGTAGCTGTCGGAGAAAGACTGCAGGTCATCGCGGTCGAACACACCCTTGGCGACCAGCTTGGCGAGGATCACCAGCAGCCCGTTGGTGTTGGCGATCGTCCCCGCGACCAGCGCTTCATCGACCATCGACAGCCGCTTGTCGGCGTCGACCTCTTCTTCTTCTTCATCGACCGGAGTCATCGCCGGACACTGTGGTCGGCGCGCACGAATTGGGCAAGCCTCGACCAGGCCTCCAGTTTCACCGCGAATGCGGTGGTGTTCGCAGCGCTCGACGATGGCAGGTCGATCAATTCGACATTGGGCGGCGACTCGCCGATGAGCCTGCGGCCGACGCTCGCCGCAGTCGCGCCGTTGAAGGCGATCGCGCGCAGCTGCGGATAGTCCTTGAGCAAATGCGCGATGCGGTTGTGGTCCGCCTCGCGGATCGCCTGGTCGAGGCTGCCGCTCCGGCTCGCCGAAGCGATCACGTCCCACAGCCCGATCCGGCGCTCGGCCAGTCGCTCCAGCCGCGCTTCATAGTCGAGGCCGTGCAGCTCCTCGCCGATCGCCTGCCCAATCAGCCGCCAGAACTGGTTGGACGGATGCGCATAGTAACGCCGCGCCGCGAGCGAGGCGTCGCCGGGCAGGCTGCCGAGGACGAACAGCGCAGCGTCGGACCGGGCAATTGGCGGAAGTCCGAATTTGACGGCCACAAATTAACCCCTACAGTCCGGCGAAGTGCAAGCCAGCGATCTTCGCGTCGCCCTCTTTTCGGGCAACTACAATTATGTGCGCGACGGGGCCAACCAGGCGCTCAACCGCCTCGTCGGCTATTTGCTGCGCCAGGGGGTCCAGGTCCGGGTCTATTCGCCCACGGTCAAAAACCCCGCTTTCCCGCCGACCGGCGACCTCGTCAGCATCCCGTCGATCGCGATCCCGGGGCGCGAGGAATACCGGTTGCCGATCGCGCTTCCGGTGCGCGTCCGGCGCGACCTCCATCAGTTCAACCCGAACGTCGTCCACGTCTCCAGCCCGGATATCGTCGGCCACCGCGCGGTGAGCTGGGCGCGGCGCAACAAGATCGCTGCGGTCGCCTCGGTCCACACCCGGTTCGAGACCTATCTCGCTTATTACCATCTCGAGTGGCTCGAGCCCGAGGTCCGCGCGATCCTGCGCCGCTTCTACCATCGCTGCGAAGTGGTGATGGCGCCGGCCGAATCGACGGCAGCGATCCTCCGCGGACAGCGCATGAACCGCGACATCGCGATCTGGTCGCGCGGAATCGACCGCGACCAGTTCAACCCCGGGCGGCGCGACATGGCTTGGCGGCGGTCGATCGGCATCGGCGACGATGAGCTGGTCATCGCCTTCCTCGGCCGGATCGTCATGGAAAAGGGCCTCGACGTCTTTGCCGACGCGGTCCGCGCCTTTGCAACTCACGGCCTCAAGCACCGGGTGCTGGTGATCGGCGATGGACCCGCGCGGCCGTGGTTCGAGGCCCAGCTGCCCGACGCGATCTTCGCCGGCCAGCTGACCGGGACCGACCTGGCGCGCGCGCTCGCGAGCTGCGACCTGCTCCTCAATCCGTCGATCACCGAAGCGTTCGGCAATGTGACTCTGGAGGCGATGGCCTGCGCTTTGCCGGTGGTCGCCGCCGAAGCCTCCGGGACGACCAGCCTGGTGCGCCACGGCGTTACTGGGACCATCGTCGACCCCGAAGATGTCGATGAATTCGCCGCGGTGCTCGCAGCTTACGCGACCGACCCCGACCTCCGCCGCAGGCACGGCGAAGGCGGGCTTGCGGTGGCCGAGACGATGGATTGGGATTCGATCAACTCAGCGGTGATCCGCGTCTACAAGCACGCGATCATGAAGCGCGAGCGGCTGGCGCGGATGATCGGGCGCTAAGGTTCAAATCTTCCCCGAGCCGGGCTCGGGGGAGACTCGCTTACTTGACCCGTTCGATCCGCTGCGCGGCTTCGTCGAGGATCGCCGCGATCTCGTGCAGCAGTTCGTCATCGAGGCCGTCGCGGCCGATTCGGTGGCTGAGCGCGGTCATCAGGTTCTTGACCGCGCGGCCGATCGCCGGGCCGGTTTCGGAGTGGCGCGGCTTCAGATCCGTCAGCCGCTCCAACAAGGCCTCGACTTCCTCGGCCCGCTGCTCGAGCTCGGCGCGGCCTTCGTCGGTCGCCTGGAACGGCTTGCGCGCGCCCTCGCCGGCGGCTTCTTCGATATGACCCATGTCCTGGAGCAGGGTCAGGGTCGGATAGATGATCCCCGGGCTCGGCGCATATTCGCCGCCGGTCAGTTCCTCGATCGCGCGGATCAGGTCATAACCGTGGCGCGGCTCGTCGGCGATCAGCTTCAAGAGCACGAGCCGAAGCTCTCCGCTTTCGAACATCCGCCGGCCGCGGCGTCCGCGCCGGCCGCTGCCCCAGCCTTCGGCGCCGTCGCCGAAGTCGAAATGGAACGGGCCCCAATGGCCGCGCCCCGCGCGCATCGCCATCAGGCCTTCGGGGATATTGATTTCAAATCGGCCGCGCGGTCCGCAGCCATGGTGTCGATGACCCATTCTTTCTCTCCTTTGATGCATCTAAGATATATCTTAGAGCGATCTCTCGCAAGGGAGGACGTGCAATTTCTTGGGCCAACCTTATCCTGAGCAGCCGATGGCCGACCTGTTTGCCGATGAAGATGTCCCTGCCCGCGCCGCGGAGGCCCCGGCGGGCAATGCGCCGCTCGCCGACCGGCTTCGGCCCAAGTCGCTCGACGAGGTCGTCGGCCAAGAGCATCTGACCGGGCCCGACGGCGCGATCGGGCGGATGGTCGCCGCCGGCCGCCTCGCATCGATGATCCTGTGGGGGCCGCCGGGGACCGGCAAGACCAGCATCGCGCGCCTTCTCGCCGACGCCGTTGGCCTCAGGTTCGTCGCCATTTCGGCGGTCTTCTCGGGAGTCGCCGACCTCAAGAAGATCTTCGCCGAAGCTCGGCAGATGACCAGGGCCGGCCAGCAGACCCTGCTGTTCGTTGACGAGGTCCACCGCTTCAACCGCTCGCAGCAGGACGGATTCCTGCCTTACGTCGAGGACGGCACTGTCACCCTGGTCGGAGCGACCACCGAGAACCCCAGCTTTGAGATCAACGCCGCCTTGCTGTCGCGCTGCCAGGTGCTGATCCTGCGCCGCCTCGACCATGACGCGCTCGAGGAACTGGTGCGCCGCGCCGAGGCGATCGAGGAGCGGACGCTTCCAGTCACCACCGAGGCCCGCGAGGCACTGATCGCAAGCGCCGACGGCGACGGCCGCTTCCTCCTCAACCAGGTCGAGACCCTGTTCTCGATCGAGCTCGACCAGCCGCTCGGGCCCGCCGAGCTGTCCGACCTTCTCCACCGCCGCGTGCCGGTCTACGACAAGGACCGCGAGGGCCATTACAACCTCATCTCCGCGCTCCATAAGGCGATCCGCGGCTCCGATCCGCAGGCTGCTTTATATTATCTCGCGCGCATGATGGTTGCCGGCGAGGAGCCCCTTTACCTGCTGCGCCGGCTGACCCGCGCGGCGGTCGAGGACATCGGCCTCGCCGATCCCAACGCGCTGCTGCAATGCCTTGCGGCCAAGGAAATGTACGATTTCCTCGGCTCGCCCGAAGGCGAAATCGGGATCGCCCAGGCCTGCCTCTATCTGGCGACCGCGCCCAAATCGAACGCCACCTACACCGCCCAGAAGAAGGCCTGGCGAAGCGCCGCCGAAACCGGGTCGCTGATGCCGCCGATGCACATCCTCAACGCCCCGACCAAGCTGATGAAGACTGTCGGCTACGGCAAGGGCTATGCGTACGACCATGACGCCGACGAGGGCTTTTCCGGCCAGGATTACTGGCCCGAGGAGATGGAGGCGCAGCGCTTTTACGAGCCGACCGACCGCGGCTTCGAGGCGCGCGTGAAGGAACGGTTGGACTATTGGGATCAGCGGCGCAAAGAGCTGCAACAAACCAGCGGCGAGGCGAGTTAACCGCCCGAGGCAAAAGACAGGGAGCAAGCGCACATGGTTCAGGTCGATCAAAGCGCCTATTGGCAAGCCCAGGCGATCTACTGGGGCCCGAAAATCCTCATCGCCATCCTGATCCTGATCGCGACGTGGGTCGTCGCGCGCGCGGTCAAATGGGTGCTTCAGAAAGCGATCGACCGCACCCCCGCGCTCAAGAAGCATATGACCGGAACGCCGGAGGAAACCGTCGGCCACCAGCTCGGCACGATCGCCAAGCTGATCATCTGGCTGGTCGGAATCATGGCCGCGCTCCAGTTCCTCGGGGTCGGCCAGATCCTCGCCCCGATCAACGCGCTGGTGACCGAGATCTTCGCCTTCCTTCCGCGGCTGATCGGCGCCGGCCTGATCTTCTTCGTCGGCCTGATCGTCGCGCGCATCGTCAAGCGCCTGGTCGAGACCGTGCTGATCGCCGCCAATATCGACGGGCTGCTCGCCAGGATCGGGGTCGGCGATACTGGCGGAACCGTCCGCACTTCGCCCGACGCAGTCCCGCCGGGGACCACTCCTGGCGCGACCCGGGCGAGCCTCGCCCGCGCCGCCGGCGTGCTGGTCTATGCGCTGATCATCATCCCGGTCGCGATCGCTGCTCTGCAGGTGCTCGGCATCGAAGCGATTTCCGGTCCTGCGATCGACATGCTCAACCAGATCCTGGCCGCGATTCCGCGGATCCTCGCGGCCGCCCTGTGGATCGGCGTGGCGTTCATTGCGGCCAAGTTCCTCAAGACGATCATCGAGGCGATCCTTCCGCCGACCGGTTTCGACGATGCAATCCGCTCGACCGGAGTGCTTCCGGCCAATGCCAGCGCCTCGCGAATCGTCGCCAACGTGGCGATGATCGGGATTATCCTCGCCGCCTCGATCGAAGCGGCGCGGCAGCTTGGCGGCGACGACATTGCGATCTTCCTGGCGCAGGTCACGGCGCTCGGCGGCAAGGTCATCTTCGGCACGCTGATCATCGTCGTTGGCATCTTCCTGGCGAACATCATCGCCAACCTGGTCGGCAGCGGGACCGGCGAGGGCGGCTTTGGCCAGACCATTGTCCGCTACGCGATCATCGCCTTGTTCACCGCGATCGGCCTGACCTTCATGGGCCTTGCCGACGCAATAGTGATGATGGCGTTCGGCCTGATCCTCGGTGCGGCGGCGATCGCTGCAGCGCTGGCCTTCGGGCTTGGCGGACGTGACGCGGCCGCGCGCGCGCTCGAACGGTGGGCGAGCGAGCACGGCGGACCGCCCGCCCGGTCCGCGCCGCCCAAGCGCATCCGCGGCGGTTCGCCGGAGGACAAGCAGCCACCGCTGGTGTGATGAATTCATCCTTCCCGCGATTTCGCGGGGAGGGGGACCATGCGAAGCATGGTGGAGGGGTCGCGGAGGCGCACGAGCAGAACCCCTCCACCGCCTTCGGCGGTCCCCCTCCCCGGCAAATGCCGGGGAGGATGTTCACTTCCTACGTCGCGATCGACTGGTCGGGCGCGAAGGGCAAGCGGCACAAGGGCATCGCGATCGCCGAGGCGCGCGGACAGGCTGCGCCCCGGCTGGTCCGGCCCGGCCACGTCTGGTCGCGCACCGAAGTGCTCCACTGGCTGCTCAAGCGGGCGGCGAAGGAGCCGACGCTGTTCGGCTTCGACTTCAGCCTCGCGCCGCCATTGATCGAGCGCGGCGAATATCTGCCCGGTGAAGCCGACGTTCCGAAGACCGCGCGCGAGTTCTGGGCTTACGTCGATTCACGCTCCGACGATGAGGACCTCGGCGCGGCGAGCTTCCTCGAAACCGCGCACCGCAGGCATTTCTATTTCGGAATCGCCGACGGCGTGAAGGCCGGCTTCATGCACTTCCGCCAGTGCGACGCGCGCCTCAACGAGCAGGGCGGCCGCAAGATCGCCAGCGCCTACGACGCGATCGGCGCGGCGCAGGTCGCCAAGGCCAGCTTCTCGGGCATGCGGCTCGCGCACCATCTCGACGGCAAGTTCGCGATCTGGCCGATGGACCCCCTGCCCGAACGCGGCAGCGTGGTCGTCGAGATCTACACCCGCATCTATCTCCGCCGCGCCGGAATGACCGGGGTCAAGATCCGCAGCCGCCCCGAGCTCAACCGCGCGCTGAAGGGCCTTGGCAGCCCGCCCGCGCGGCTGCGGTTCGAGCCCAGCGATCACCAGACCGATGCGCTCGTCACCGCGGCGGGGATGCGCCTGCTTGCGACCACCGAGCCGCGCGCGTTCGATCCCGAAGGCCTCACACCCCACATCGCGCAGGCCGAAGGCTGGACCTTCGGCGTGCTCTGATCCACATCCGCGACAGAGGTGGATCATGCGTTTCGAACTTACGATCGGATTGTTCGGTGCGCTCACTGCGGCGTACGTCCCGATTGACGCTGCGCCGACGCGCAATCCTGGTTATCACATCGTTCATGGCTGGCCTGTGCTTCCGCCGGGAGAAGTCCTCGGCTCGTCCGCCGGGGTCGGCGTCAACTCGCGGGGCAATATCCTGGTCTTCCATCGCGCGGGCCGAACCTGGTCGGAACCGCTTCCGACGGACGCGATCGGCAAGCCGACAATCATCGAGCTCGACGGGCGAACCGGAAAGCTAGTGCGGCAATGGGGCGCTGGACTGTTTGCGATGCCGCACGGCCTGACCATCGACGGCCATGACAATGTGTGGCTCACCGATGTCTCATTGCAGCAGATTTACAAGTTCAGCCCACGAGGCGAACTTCTGCTGACCGTCGGGGAGCGCGCTGTCGCCGGCGCCGACGGGTCGCACTTCAATCGCCCGACCGACATTGCCGTTTTGCCGGACGGCGCCTTCTACGTGAGCGACGGCTACAGGAATACCAGGGTGGCGAAATTCAATCCCGACGGGAAGTTCCTGTTCCAATGGGGCGAGCCAGGAACCGGGCCGGGACAGTTCGATGTCCCGCACGCGATTACCGTCGATCGCAGCGGGCGAGTATATGTCGCCGATCGCGAAAACGACCGCATTCAGATCTTCGACTCGCGCGGGAGATTTATTGCCCAGTGGAAGTCGCAAAGGATCGGGCGACCCTATTCCATTGCGTTGATCGGCGGCGGCTTCGCCGCGATCGTCGATGGCGGGGAGCAACCTCAAACCGGTCCCGACCGCTCCGGCGTGGCGATTGTACGGCTTGATGGAACGGTGGTTCAGACGTTCGGCCGGTTTGGCAATTACGACGGCCAGTTCCGCATGGGACATGATCTCGCCGCCGACCGCGTCGGCAATCTCTACGTCGTCGACATCACTGGTCAGCGCGTTCAGAAATTCGCGCCGGGAGCGCGGTGACGGCAAAGGCGTGGGACGTGACCGAGGTCGCGGCGGAGACGGA
>JAZJZB010000091.1:0-6668 GCA_040390085.1 Pseudomonadota bacterium
ATAGAAAATCTCTTCCTCGATCTGGGCGTGGACCGACAGCTCCAGGCAGATTTCTTCGGCCAGCTTCTGCTTGCGGCCCTCGCCGGTCGCTTTCTCGAACTTCTCGAACAGCTCCTCGACCGTGCGGTGATCCTGCTTGAGCAGCGCGATCGCATCCTGCTGCTTGCTAATGGGCATGACGCAAACTCCCTGTTGAACTTCGGCGATGGAAACCAACTGGTCCGGTTGGATGTTCCTCGCTGGGTATGCGTCAACAAACCTTCACGATCCCCGCTGTGAGCGGCCTGGACTGGAAGGGCCTCGGCTATCTCATCTCGATTGCGAGCGTCTTCTTCCTCGGCGCGATCGCCTGGCCCAAGCCGGATGACCCGCGGTGGCACCTGCCTGCGCTGATCCTGGGCGTGGCGACTTCGATCATCGGCATGGGATTCCGCTACAAAGCGCATCTCCGCGAGCAGCGCGAAATCAGGAAAGCCCAGGCTGAAGCCGAGCGTCGCTAGGACCGGTCGCCGTTGCCCGCTTCAGGGTCGCTGTCGCTTGCGATGGTCTGCGTGCTCGATCCCTTGCTCAACTCCATCCAATCGCGGAACGGCAGATGGTAGAGCATGTCCATCACTTCGAACTCGAGGCCGCCGGGTTGCCAGGTGTCACTGTTCCACAGCGCGACCACGCCGCTCTTCTTGGCCGGGTCGAACAGGATGAACGAGCGGTACCCGCGGATCCCGCCACGGTGGCCGATGACCCGGTGTCCGGCATAATCATAGCTGCGCCAGCCATATCCGTACCAGGCCGTGCCCACGCGCTCGAGGAACTTACGCAGCCGTCCGCGCTCAGTCGGCGTGACGACATAAGGTGCGTGAATGGTATCGAGCAGCTTCGCGTCGAGCACATCGGGCATTTCGCCCATTTGTGCCTCCATCCACAGCGCCATATCCTTGATGTTGCTGTTGATCCCGCCGGCCGCTGGCACTTTGTAATAGGTATCGACCATCGGGAGTGGCTTTCGCCCGGCGCTATGGGGCCGAGCCCAGCTGCGGTTTGATTCCAGTCCTTGCAAAGAGACACTTCCGCTCGACATTCCGATCGGGTCGAACAACATGCGCTTGACGGCCTGCTCATACGGCATGCGCATCATGCGCGAGACCATCTCGCTCGAGGCGTCGTACGCGACGTTCTGGTAGTCCCAGCAGGTGCCCGGAGCACAAACCGCGCTCAGCTGGGCGAGGCTCTGCCGCAGCATGCTCGGGTCGCCGCCTTCCTCGAGCTTATTGTCGTAGGCGTTGCGATAAAGGCCGAGCCGGTGGGACAGGAGGTCTCCCACACTGGCCTTATACTCGTTCCCAGCGGGCAGTTTGAGATCCGGAGCATAATTTACGACCGGCGCATTGAGGTCGATCTTGCCCTGCTCGGCGAGCTTTGCGACCATCGTTGCCGCCACACCTTTGGAGCAGGATGCCCAGCGAAACACCGTTTCGGGAGTCACCGCCTCGCCCGACCCGGCCGTGGTTTCGCCATAGCCCTGCAGGAAGGTGATCCGCCCGTTCTCGACCACGCCGACGGCGAGTCCGACCATTGCCGGCTTGGTCATCAGCTGCCGCAACCGCGCATCGAGCAGCCGGTAATCGACGTCGCGCCGCGACGAGGTCGATAGTGCCGCGAGCTTCAAATGCGCGCGAGCGACCGCCGCCGACTGATGATTCGCCGAGTGCGGCCGCATTGCGAGCAGCGACGCACCCATCAGCAGCGCGAACGCGGCCAGCCCGAGCTTATGCGCCTTTTGCAATTGACTCTTTCTCCCCACCCCGGCGTCTTCTGTGACCGGTCGGCGTTCGCCTCTCAACGGCGCCCTGATCCACTTGCGACGAAGCGAGTCAGGAGCGCGATGAACGCAAAATCTGGCATTGCTGCAAAGCCTGCCCTAAACGCGCCGGCATGCAGTTCCTGAAGACCCTGTTATGGGTCCTGATCGCGGTCATTGTCGCGCTGTTCGCCAATCGCAACTGGTCGGACGTCACGTTGAACCTGTGGGGCGACATCCAGGCGGACATTAAGGTCCCAGCGCTACTCTTGGTGGTGTTCCTGCTCGGCTTCCTTCCGACGTGGCTGGTGATGCGCGCGCGACTCTGGTCGTGCCGGCGCCGGCTTGAGGCGCTCGAACGCAATCGGGTCTCGGCCCTTCCGCCGCAACCCGACGAGGAAACGGAGGCGGTCATTTGAGACCGGTCTTCGTCGCAATCGACACCCAGGACATCGAACGTGCGTCGGCCCTCGCTGAGATGATCCGCGGCCAAGCTGGCGGCGTTAAGCTCGGCCTTGAGTTCTTCTCTGCCCATGGGCCTGCCGGCGTTCGCCGGATGGCCGACCTCGGCCTGCCCATTTTCCTTGATCTCAAGCTCCACGACATTCCGAACACCGTCGGCAAGGCGGTCGAGGCGCTTGGGTCGCTCGCGCCGGCCATTCTTACGGTTCACGCTACTGGGGGGGCGGCAATGATGGCCGCCGCGAAAGCGGCCGCGCCGAGCGCGACGAAGGTCGTCGGCGTCACCGTCTTGACCAGCCTCGACCAATCCGACCTGTCGGCGGCCGGAGTTGCCGGTTCGCCATCCGAGCAAGTAGAGCGCCTCGCAACTTTGGCTCGCGACAGCGGAATCGATGGCATCGTCTGCTCTGGCGCCGAAGTTGCAGCAGCCCGCGCAGCATGGTCCGATGGCTTCTTCGTCGTACCAGGCGTCCGGCCGGCCGGAGCTGACGTAGGTGACCAGAAACGCGTCGTCACGCCTGCCCAGGCGCTGAATGATGGCGCGAGCGTCTTGGTCATCGGCCGCCCGATCACCGGCGCAGCCGATCCGGTCCGAGCGATCGACGAGATTATGGCGTCACTGGAGCAAGCGCCCACAAGCAAGGATTTGACACGATGAGTTGGCTCAGCCGGGTCCGCAGCGGCATTCCCTTCCTGCCCAAGCGCCAGAGTGCCGAGAACCTGTGGCACAAGTGCAAGAAGTGCGGGACGATGGTTTTCGTCAAAGAATGGGAAGAAAATTACAGCGTCTGCCCGCGCTGCAATTTCCACGACCGCATCGGGCCGGCGAAGCGCTTCGAACAATTGTTCGACGCTGCTCAATACGAGCTCTTGCCTTCGCCAGAGGTGCGCGAAGACCCGCTGCGTTTCCGCGATAGCAAGCGCTACACGGACCGCCTCAAAACTGCCCGCGCTGCCAATGGCGAGCGCGATGCGTTGCTCAACGCGCGCGGACGGCTCGACGGCCATAAGGTGATCATCGGTGTCCAGGACTTCGCCTTCATGGGCGGATCGATGGGCATTGCCGTCGGCGCCTCTTTCCTCGCCGGGGTGCGTGCGGCGATCGCTGACAAATGCCCCTACATTCTCTTCACCGCCGCAGGCGGCGCCCGGATGCAGGAGGGCATTTTGAGCCTGATGCAAATGCCGCGGACGACGGTTGCGCTCGCAGAGCTCAAGGAAGCCGGCCTGCCCTACATCGTTGTCCTGACCGATCCCACCACCGGGGGCGTCACGGCTTCCTATGCGATGCTCGGCGACGTCCAACTTGCCGAACCCGGCGCGTTGATCGGCTTCGCCGGCCAACGCGTGATCGAGCAGACGATCCGAGAGAAATTGCCCGAAGGATTCCAGCGCGCCGAATATCTGCTCGAGCACGGGATGATCGACATGGTCGTGTGGCGCGGTGAGCTGAAGGACAAGCTCGCTCTGCTCGTCTCCTACCTCTGTCCGGAGGCGAAGGCGGCGGCATAATGGCCGACTTCGCGCGCTCGACGCACCCGGGCGTACAGGCGCAACTCGACCGCCTGTCGATGCTTTCACCCGCCGGTGATCGCCTCGGCCTCGAACGCGTTGCGGCTGTCCTCGACAATTTGGGGCGGCCACAGGACGCGCTCCCGCCGCTCTTCCACATCGCCGGAACCAACGGCAAGGGCTCCACGGTCGCTTTCCTTCGGGCAGCGCTCGAGGCTTCCGGCCTCAAGGTCCACGCCGTCACCAGCCCGCACCTCGTTCGGTTCAATGAGCGCATCCGTATCGCCGGACGCCTGATTGACGACGAGCCGCTTGCGGCGCTCCTTGCGGAAGTGCTCGATGTCAGCGACGGCATCGAACCGAGCTTTTTCGAGGTCGCTGCAGCGGCCGCCATCCTCGCCTTTTCGCGCACACCGGCCGATGCCTGCATCGTCGAAGTCGGTCTCGGCGGACGCCTCGACGCCACCAATATCATCGAACATCCGTTGGTCACCGGGATCACCACCCTCGCGCTCGATCACCAGCAGTTTCTCGGCAATCGGTTGACCGACATCGCGGGCGAAAAGGCGGCTATCGCCAAGCATGGCGCGCCGCTCGTCACCCAGCTTTATCCACCCGCAATCGCCGGCCGCATCGGCGAGGTCGCTCATCTCGCAGGCGCCCGATGGATGCCGCGCGGCAGCATTTGGGACGCCCTCGTTCGCCAGGGCAAGCTGCGTTACCGCGACGAGCGGGGCGAGCTCGATTTGCCGGTGCCGCGCCTGCCCGGTCGTCATCAGGCGCTGAATGCGGGCCTGGCCATCGCGATGCTTCGGCATCAGGACGCGCTTCGCGTGCCCGAGTCGGCGCTCAAGGCGGCAATGGGTTGGGCTGATTGGCCGGCTCGATTGCAACATCTCGCGCGCGGTCCTTTGGTCGGGGATCGCGAGGTTTGGCTCGACGGCGGGCATAATCCCTCCGCTGCGCGCCAGATCGCCGCCTTCGCCAAGAAGCGGTTCCAAGGCCGACCGCTCCACCTCGTTTTCGCCAGCCTCTCCACCAAGGATCCTGCCGGAATGCTCGAGCCGTTCAGCGGCATCGCGCAGCATATTCATGCGGTGCCGATTCCAGACCACGCTTGCTTCGCGCCTGAACAGCTGGCCGAGGTGGCGGCAGCGCACGGGTTCAATGCTGATGCTCACGACAATGTCGAGCAGGCGCTCGTCGCCATTCCCGCCGATGCGCCAGTGCTGATTTTTGGCTCGCTCTACCTCGCCGGCGCGGTGCTCGCTGCCAACGACCAGGTGCCCGCTTAGCCCTTGGCTTTGACCACTTTGTCGATGGTTGGGGCGGTCGCCTCGGTCCCTTCGCCAGAGCGCGCGCCCTCGGCGGCAACCCGCCACCACTCGAGCAGTACGAAGACAACGGCGAGAAGGCCGGCAGCAGCGGTCCAACGGAACACCAGCGCATAGCCATATTTGTCGAACGATTCGCCGACGAAGCCGCGGCCGAGCGACCCGACGAGGAACGTCAGTGATGACAGCAGCGCGTACTGAACCGCGGTGAACTTCCGGCTGATGATTCCGGAAAGGTAAGCGACGAATGCCGTCAGCGCGACGCCAGTCGCGATATTCTCATAGCTGATGGCCATGAGCAGGCGGACCATACGGTCATCCGCCCCGAACCAGCCGAGCAGACTGTTCAGTCGCAAGAAGTGGGTGAAGCGGTCAATGTTCGCGCCACCCTCGGCAAGGTCGGCGTAAACCAGATTGCCAAGGGGCGTGACCGCCGCACCGATCAGCACCGTCGGGAAGCGCCCAATGCGGCCGAACAAATAGCCGCCAAGGCTGATGCCCACCATAGTCATGAAAATGCCGAACACCTTGGAGGCGAACGCCACCTGGTCCTTCGTATAATGCAGGTAATCGAGGTAGAACGGAAAGGCGAAGGACGACCAGATATTGTAGCAAAGCGCGTAGGTCAGGATGAAGCCGATGATGATCAGCACGCCCCAGCGAAGGCGCTGCGAAAGCTCGGCAAGCGGGGAGACCAGGGCGCCGTAGATATGGTTCATCACCGCACGGCCGCTCGACCCACCGGCATAAGCTTCGCTCTGCACGCCTTGCCCGTGCGCCTTGAGCCAATTGACGACTGCCGCGATCACCAGCGGCACGAAGACGGTCGCAACGATGATCCACGGGCCGACATGGGTCGTGAAGTCAGTCACCGACGGCGGCTTCACGCCGGCTTGCTGGGCCGCCAGCATCGAGGCCATGAAAAAGCCGAGCGTCAGGATCGCCCACAGCCAGCAGGCGCCGACGATGGCCAGCGCCGCGAAGCGAACCGTCGTCGTCACTTCACCCTTCTGCTCCAGCCCCTGCTCGATGACGCCGGACGGCGGGCGCTGGGTGTCGGGGGCGGTGATGGCGACGACCATCATGACGACCACTAGTCCGGCCATGATGAAATAGACCGTTCCCCACGGCATCCGGGCGGCAAGCAGCAAGGCGAATGCGCCGCCGACGATGGAGGCGATGCGATAGCCGAATTGGTAGACCGCCGAGAGCAGCTCGACCGGAGTCCGCTCGTCGGCGACGTCGATCCGCCAAGCGTCAACCGCGATGTCCTGCGTCGCCGAGGAAAATGCGCCGATGACCGCGAAGATCGCAAACCAACCGATGCCCACTGCCGGATCGCTCGCGCCGAGCCCGATGAACGCAGCGACCAGCCCGGCCTGACAAAGTACGATCCAGCTTTTGCGCCGGCCGAGCTCGCCAAGCACCGGCAGCTTCAGCCGGTCGACCAGCGGCGACCATAGAAATTTGAAAGCGTAGCTGAGCCCGATCCACGACAGCACGCCGATCGTCGCCAGGTTGATCTTGGCGTCGCCGAGCCAGGCGTTGAGGGTCCCGATGAG
>JAZJZB010000092.1:0-39376 GCA_040390085.1 Pseudomonadota bacterium
CACCTCGCCGCAGGCCGCGGATTTGGGCGAAACTAAAGGGCAACCGACCGTGTATTTAGTGCCACGACCGTCCCGTGCGGAGCCGCGGGCATTCCCGGTCTATTCGCACGCGGTTTGCCACGCGCTGCTCGCCATCCGCAAAACCCACGACGACGAGGAACTGAAACTCAGCGAAGAGGACCGGCGCGAACTCTCTGACGCGCTACAGGTTCTCTCGATCGCCGCGCTGCTCGAACTCCAGATCGCGGCCTTGCGCCTCGAGGGCTCAGGTGGCGATTAGAACCAGTGAATGAACCACGCCGCGCTCCGGGCCCGCGACGAACTGATCAAGCAGTATCTCGATTTGGTCCCGCCGATCGCGCGCCACGTGCAGACCCAGCTCCCCCCCAGCTTCGAAATAGATGACCTCATCGGCGAAGGTTACCTGGGGCTGATGCAGGCCGCGGCGCGCTATCGCCCGCGCCGGCACAACGGAACACCGTTCTCGGCATTCGCGCGGCCGCGGATCCACGGCGCGATGGTCGACTCGGTACGCCGGAAAGCCTGGCGCGAGAACACCGCGTGCCCGATCGAGGACGCGCCGGAGGGCGTCAGTCAGCCGCTCCGACCGTATTTAATTAAATACAACGCCGGAGCGCCACGGCGCCGTCGGCCTGTGATGCAATTTCCGGGCTTCGATTTGCGCCGCCTACCGAAACCCCTGGCCGTGGCCCTCCAACGCCTCCCTGCGCGCCAGCGCGCCGTGCTGAGGGCATTTTATGGCGACTGCGAGACTACCGAAACCGTCGCGCGGCTGCTTGGCCTGACAGTCCCCCAGGTCGTCACCGCCCACTCGGCGGCCCTCGACAAATTGCACGCGGCGCTGCTCGACAACGTGAGTCTCATTGGCTCAACCTTAGTTTTTCTTTCGAAGCCGGTTTTAGAGAGGAAAGCCGCATGACGCCGGCCGAGCGCGAGGCGCGGATTTTGAGCCTGGAGCGGCAGGTAAACTATCTGGCGCGCCGCAAATACGCCCTGCTTCCGTTCAGGCGCATTCAGCTCGACGAGCTGATCTCGGCAGCCTGGCTCGGCGCGATCCGGGCCGTCGATTCCTTCGATGAAACCGCAGGCAACAAACTGAGCACCTATGCAGACTGGAAGATCGCCAGCGCGATCGCGGACTACTTACGGAGCCTCGATCCCTTGACTCGCATCCACCGCCGCGCGGTCAACCGCGATGAGGCCGAGCCGATCTACTTCCTGCAGCAAGGGCGTCCGGAAGGCAACAGCCGGGATAAGCCAGGCCCCATCGCCCGCGCAATGGACGGCGGCGCAGCGCGGGCGCAGGTCGCGCTCGATGCACGCATAACGCTTGAAGCCATAATGGCGCGCGCGCAGCTCAGCGCCCGCAGCGCCAAGATCCTGCGGCTGTGGTCCGAGGGAGGGCTCATGAAGGAGATCGGCCTAGCCATGACATCCGAACTAGATGCCAGGCTGCACTTGAGCGAGAGCCGGGTGTCGCAGATATGCTCGGAATCGATTGCCAAGCTGCGCCTGGCGGCGTGACGACTAATCCAGTGTGCCCGCCGCGAAAGCCGCTAAACCCGCATCTCCCTCTCTAGCGCAGCTCGCTGACGAGCTGGGCGCACTTGAAAAAGAATACGCCCTCGCGCTCGCGCCGCTCGAGATGAAGCTGCCGCGGATCAAGGCGCTTAAAGAAGCGCTGCAAAAAGCCTGTAGCGTAAAAGCTACCGATGAATGGATTGTCGAGGGCGCGCACTTTGGCGTGCGGCTGGGGCCCTGCGCGATCGCCCGCTCGATCGACTACAAGGGACTCATAAAGCGGATCGGCGCCGCAGCGTTCGCCAAGTTTGCCACATGCACGCTGGGCGCGCTCGAGCTGGTGGTGACGCCTGAAATCGCCGCGGCCGTGGTATCGAGCGCGCAGACCGGGCCGCGCAAGCTGAGCACGTTTGAAAAGGGCGCCGTTTGAATCCGACTTCTCACTGGACAAAATTCGCCAGCGGCGCCGTGGTGGTGACGCTACTCGCCGCCATTTTCTGGGCCGGCGCCGCCTATCAGCGTTTCGGCGGCATGGAAACACACCTCATCTCGATCGACGCGCAACTGACGCGGATCGCGGACGTCCAGGCCGAACTGATCATGCTGCAGGATTCCGAACGCGAGCACGAACGCCGGCTTGCGAAGCTCGAAGACCAGGTAAAAGCGCTGCGGTAGAGGCGCGGCTGGCGACTAGAAAAGTGTCATGAATGCGCTGCGGGGAACATTCCCTGATGTGACCCACGGGGCGGGAGCCCGTCAAGAGGGCCAGGGTACCCCACCCGCTCCCCCCTCCGATACGCTCCCACATTGGTACGCGATCTGGACCGTCTCCCGCGCCGAGTTCGTAATCGAGGAAGCGCTGCGGAGCCTGCGGATCGGGGTGTTCCTGCCGACCTGGTGCGAGACGGTGCAGTGGTCCGACCGCAAAAAAGAGATCACGCGGCCCCTGTTTCCGGGCTACCTGTTCGCGTTGTTTGACGCGCGGCGCGTGCCGGAAATCGTGTCGCTCGCCGGCGTGGTTAAGATTTTGCCCGAGAACCTCACCCCGCAGCCCGTTGACGAAGCCGACATCGAGAACGTGCGGAGGCTGCTCGCCACCGGCCGACCCTTGAAAGTCTGCGATTACATCACCGGCGATGAGGTCACGATTTCGACCGGCGCGTTTGCTGGCGTTAAGGGCATCGTGCAGCGGACGAAAAATGGAACGCGCGTGGTGGTGCGAATCGAGATCCTGCACCGCGCCGTGAGCGTCGAGATCGACGCGGACGAATTGATGAAAGAGGCCGCGTGATCGCCTTCCTGGCCGTCGTCATTGTGCTCGCGACCTTCGCCGCCGGCTTCGTCGCCGGCTTCGCGTTCGCTAATCGCACCGACCCCGATCTCGAATGAGCGCGCTGCTGGCGCTCCAGTTTCAGTTTCCGCGCTTAGTCGCGGCGCTGATCACGCAGGCGGCGGCGATGGGCTACGACTGCACGCTCGGCGAGGCCTGGCGCACTCCCGAGCAGGCCGCGATCTACGCCGCCGAGGGCAAGGGCATCGCGCACAGCGAGCACTGCAACAAGCTCGCGATCGACCTGAGTCTGTTCAAATACGGCGTGTACCTGACCGACACCGCCGCTTATGCCGCGCTCGGCGCGTGGTGGAAGCTCCAGCATCCCGCAGCTCGCTGGGGGGGCGATTTCGCGCGCGCGGACGGCAATCACTTCTCGCTTGAATTTGAAGGGATCTCCTGAATGACAGCCGGCGTTTTCTGCTCTCCATGTTCCCGGCACTGATTCACGCGGTCTACATGCCCGAGCGGCCGCCGCGCCCCGAGAACGAATTCGCCGACGCCTACAACGAATGGGCGCGGCTCATGAACCACACGCCCGAAGGAACGACCGACGCGCGCGCCGCGCGGCAGTGGCAGCGCGTGAAGAAAGCCTGGCGGGAGCTGGAGAAGAGTGTCGGGTAATCTCGAAGCCTCGCAAGCCGAGCTCGAAGAACTCGAACGTATTTCGTGGGCTCCACGCGAGAAGAAACGAAAGAAGCGCGTCAGCGCGAAGAATCCACCGCGCGACGAGCTGGGCCGGTTTACCAAATTGAAAGGCAAACATGCTGCGCGTTAGTCTTGTGATCCTCGCCGCGCTCGCGCTCACCGGCTGCAAGCCGCCGAAGTTCGATCTGCTGATCGTGTGCCCGGCGTTCGAGGCCAGCGGCGTCGCGGTCTATCAGTACAGCGACCCGAACAGCTATCTGGTGGTCCACCCGGATCATTCCTGGGTCAAGGTCGATCGCACCGAATGCGTGATCACCACTGTGGCCAACGTCCGCGTCGAGCCGAGCGTGCTCCCGACCGGGACAAAAGACACAGACCGCCCAACAGCAGACAAGAAATTATGAGCCCGATCGAGGCCGTGAAGCTGTTCGCGCGCTGGCGCTCGATCCGCGAGAACTGGGAAGCCTACAGGAAGGACCATCCGGTGCTGACAATTTCGCAGGTTCTGAAATCGCGCACGTTCTGGACGCTGGTGCTGCTCGCGGCCTTCAATGGCCTTAGTTCGATCACCACCCAGATTCACGACCCGCACCTGGCGTCTGCGGTGAACGGCGTGCTCTCGCTGGCCGCGATCTACTTCCGCATCGCGCCGCATCAGAACGTTGAAACGAACGCCGACGTCGGCAAGCCGCGCTAAATGAGGTTCGCGCTGGCCGCGCTCTTGGCGCTGCCGCTGGCCGCCCAAGGTAAGTTCTACATGACCGGCGCGGTATTCAGCCCAGCGGTGCACCCGGAACTGACTGGCGTCGCGGCCGTCGCGATCCCGCTCGACAGCGCCGAGCAGAACTGGTCGTATACGAGCTACGACGTCACGCCGCGCAAGGCCGCGCGAGCGTTCACGTTTCAGACCTCGGTGCGAACCGGCTTCGCGACACAAGTGAAAGCGCTCGGCCGCGTGCGGCTTTTCGCGCTGATCGACGGCGGTTACGCCCAGCTCGACAATACCGCGGGCGGCGCGGTCGGCGGCGGCTTCATCGCCTCGCTCGCGGTGAGCAAAACCGTCAAGCTGCTCGCAGCGTACCGGATCCTCAAAACCAGCGTGGCAGCCGGAAGCCCCAAAGATTTCGTATTGGCGATCGGCAGAACCTTCTAAGCTGGAAGGGATGTGCTGGTGGTGCCGATGGTTCAAGAGATGGTTTAAGAGAAAGCGCAAGCCACGCCCGGCGGCGCGCCTCGTGTTCGTGCTGGTGGTAAACGGTCGAAGAATTCAAGGAGCAAATACTATGATTTTCCAGATGCTCGCGAACCAGTCGCAGCGTTTCAACGTGAAGCCCGTCGACGCGAGCCAGGCCGATAGCCCCGCCACGCTTTCAAACGTGGTCTATTCGAGCGCCGACCCGGTCAACCTGGTCGCGACGCCGGATACTGACCCCGCCAACGTGAATGGCGTGATCCTGGCCGGCCAGGGCAACGCGAACGTCGGCATCGTGGTCACCGCGAAAGCCACGGCTACCGAGCCGGATGGCAAGACCACGGAAGTCATCGTGGGCTCGATCACCATCGTCCTGACGCCGGTCGCGCCGCCGCCTCCCCCGCCTCCGGCTCCCGCCGCGGCGCTGGTGTTCGTGCCGATCGGCAGCCCCACGCCATAGAATAGTCGCGTATGACCATGCGCGCCGCCCTGGTCTTGTTATTCCTTTCGTCCGGGGCGGCGCGCGCGCAAACCGTGACCGACTGGCATCTGACGCCGGCGGTATTAAGCGCCGACGCGCCGGGCGTGCGCTGCGATGTGTTCGCGCAGCATCCCGGATCTGGCCAGGTGCAAGTGGCCTGCTACCTCGGAACCGCGCTGATCTATAACGCGGTATCGACCGTGGCCGCCACGGCCGTGGTGTGCAGCGTAGTGAGCACCACAGCGAGCCTGGCATGGGCACTGGTGCCGGCGACGTCGCCGATGATCGGCTACCAGCTCGCGGCCGAGGTCCACAACCAGGGACCGCCGCTGTTTTTGGGCCCGGTTACGTCGACGCCCGCGAATCCCGCGCTCGCCGGCACGTTCTGATGCTCACGGCGGTGCGGCCCCCGCATAAGTGGGCCCTCCTCACCTGGCGGCTGCGCGCGCGCATGCTCGCCGAGCGAAAGCGCAAGCGCCAGGAAGCGTTCGCGCGGGTTCAGCACCTGAGCCCGCTCTACTGCAAGGTGCATTTGGTCAAGAAAAGGAAGTCATGATCTATAACACACCGGCCCCCGCCGCCTCCGTCGCCCCAGGCGCGGCCATCGCATCGCTCAACCCCGACAGCGGCGCTGCCGAATTCCTGAGCCCCGGCTCGATCGGCGCCGCCGTGCAGACGGATAACACGCCGCCGAGCGATTACACCGGAACGACGGGCCTGGATTGGCTCCGTTATATGTGGCGCAACAACCTGATCGGCGTGACGGCCCACCTGCCGCAGATGCCCGGCTACAGCGCGCCCGCTCCCGTGATGGTGACCGTCCAGAACACCACGTTCGGCGGCAAAGAAGGCACCACTCAATTTCCCTCGATCGAGAGCGCGCTGCAGCGCGCCGTGCAGGGACTCGCCGGCACCGCGTTCACTCAGAACTGGACCGACCAGCGAGTCATGAGCTTCCTGGCCTCCATCGCCCGCGATTCCGACGCCTGGAATGGTAACGCGGATCCGGGCGAGGCGAACATTCCGGCGCTGGTCGCGAAATACGTGGCCGTGTATCGCGTGGCTGTGACGCCGGCATGATGAGTTAACGACGATTTGCCACGCAGCCAACACCAAGCCAACGCGCGCGCGTTCCTCGCCGCGTACCGACAGACGGCGAGCATCACGAAAGCCGCGGCAGCCGCGAAGGTCGATCGCAAGGTGCATTACCAGTGGCTCGACAAGTGGCCGGGCTACAAGCTCGCGTTCGCGCGGGCGCAGGAAGAAGCCGCGCAGCTCCTCGAGGACGAGGCCGTGCGGCGGGCGACCGAAGGCACGCTCGAGCCGGTGTTCTACCAGGGCATCAAGTGCGGCGCGGTGCGGCGCTATTCCGATGGCCTGATGCAGTTCCTGCTTCGCGGCTTCAAACCGCAGAAGTATAGCTCGAAAGCCGAGATCACCGGCGCCGGCGGCGGCCCGATCGAGACCGCACTGCGCGTGAGATTCATTGACCCCGAGCCTATCGCCGACGATTGAGATCGACGCGGACTTTCCGCGGGCCTTCGATTTTCTGCTCCACCAGAAGGCCCGTAACAAGGGCACATACAGCGGCCGCGGGGCCGCGAAAAGCTGGTCGTATGCGACCGCGCTGCTGATCCTGGCCGGCAAGGAACGCAAACGCGTCGTCGGCGCGCGCGAAACCCAGCGCTCGATCGAGGGCAGTGTGCACGCGCTGCTGGCCGATCGCATTCGCGATTTGCAGATCGGGCATTTTTACGAGGTCCGGAAGAACAGCATTCGGGGGCGCAACGGCTCGGATTTTCTGTTTCACGGTCTTCAGCACGACCCGGAGGGCATCAAGTCGCTCGAAGGCGCCGATTACTGCTGGATAGAGGAAGCGCAGTCGGTCGGGAAGCAAAGCTGGGAGACGGTCGTCCCGACCGTACGCCGGCCAGGCTCGGAAATCTGGGCGAGCTGGAACCCGCGGCTCGAAACTGACCCGGTGCACGTCCGCTATGTGATCACGCCGGCACCGGGCACGATCTGCCGCAAGGTGTCATGGCGCGACAATCCGTGGTTCCCCGAGGAACTGCGGATAGAGAAAGATCATCTCAAGGCCATCGACCCGCAAGCCTACCGGCATGTGTGGGAAGGCGAGTGCAAGGCCGCGGTCGAGGGCGCCGTGTATGCCGCGGAGCTCGAGCTCGCGACGCGCGAGGAGCGGATCACCACCGTCAGCGTCGACCGGAAGATTCCGGTGCATACCTTCTGGGATCTGGGATTCGGCGACGCGACCGCGATCTGGTTCGCGCAGGCGCTGCCCTCCGGGCAGATCCGGATCGTCGACTACCTCGAAAACCACGGCAAGACGCTCGACTGGTACATCATCCAGTTGAACCAGCGCGGTTACATGTACGGCGAGGACTGGCTGCCGCACGATGGCGTTGACTGCATTATTCACTCGCGCTTCAG
The DNA here is from genome assembly GCA_040390085.1 of Pseudomonadota bacterium. GTDB lineage: Bacteria > Pseudomonadota > Alphaproteobacteria > Sphingomonadales > Sphingomonadaceae > Sphingomicrobium. Next base: position 7,645 of record JAZJZB010000092.1, read on the forward strand.
CGGCGACAAATCGCGCTCGCCCGAGCAGCTCATGCGCGCGGCCGGCCGGAAAGTGCGGATCGCGCCGAAGCTGCACGTGATGAGCGGGATCAACGCCTGCCGCACGATGCTCTCGAGCTGCTGGTTCGACGAAACGAAATGCGCGGATGGTTTGATGGCCCTGCGGTATTACGAGTGGGGCGTTCCGACCAAGACCGCGGCGCCGGCGCCGCCGGGGCGCGCAAGCGGCCTGGTCCGCTCCGAGCCCCTGCATAACTGGGCCTCGCACGGCGCCGACGCGCTGCGGACGCTCGCGGTCTCGATCAAAGCGCCGGAAGTCAAGACGCCGGCGCGGCGCGAGCAGCGGGTGGTGCTGAGCCCGTGGAGCTAACTGCACTCCAATTAGGTACTAACTAGAATGCCCTGGACACGCCGGCAAGTTCGCTACCTCCTCAGCTCCGGCTCGCCGCTGTCGGGCGAGCAGCGCGAGAAGATGCTCGGCGAGCTTCACGCGGACCCGAGCATGGGCCACAAGAAGAAGGGCAGCGCAGCCCTCAGCCGCGCCGCAGCAGATCGAATTCGAAAGAGAGCCAATGGCAAAACTGAACGCAGCAACGCGTAACGCGATCCCGGCCGCGAAGTTCGGGCTGCCCAAGCAGCGCAAGTACCCGATGGAGGATGAGGGCCACGCCGTGGCGGCAAAGGGCCGCGCCACGCAAATGGTGAAGCGCGGCAAGCTCTCGCCGGCGTCAGCCGCGAAGATCCGCGTCAAGGCGAACGCGATCCTGGGCCAATGATTCTGAACGCCCGCGGCGAACAGATGCGGCGTGAGATCGGCTTTCTGCGCGCGATGACGCGCGTCAGCCAGGTTAAGACCGAAGTCAGCACGCAACTGTGCGGCTACAGCATTCCAGTCGAAGGCGATGAGACAGAGGAAGCGAAACAACCCGAACAATGAGTGAAGATCCCGCATTCCTGATCAACCACGCGCTGCGCTCGAAGGGCCTGGCCTCGCTCAGCGAGGGCCCGGCGCTGGTCGCGCAGCTCGCCATGTTCGTACGCGACGACCGGCACTTTCGGGCGCTGATCAACACGTGCGAGCCCCAGGAACGCGGCAACATGTACAACGCGCTCGCGCCGAACGTGCGGTTTAAGGCGCGGCCCTTGAGCGATTACCTGATCGAAATCGCGCAGGACGCCGAGCGCCAGCAGCTCCCGACGCTCGGGCCAAAGGGCGAATTGCAGGAGTTCAAGACGGCGGTGATCAACAATCCCGACAGTTTCCGTATTGAGCCGCCCACCGACGCCGCAATCGCGACCAACGCGATCGCCGAGGCCGTCGCCAAACAGCGGCTGCACGTGGTCTGCCTGCTGTGCACCCGCGAGGACGTGTTCCGCGGCGTGACCAAAGAGGAAGCGGTGGAAGCGCTGCGCGCCGCGGGTTGGCGGGCGGGCTCGAAGTATGTCGGCGAGGGCGAGGAGCGCGAGCAGGTCGAGATTTGCCCGCGCTGCGTGAAGTCGCGCGCGCCGAGAATGCGGGCTGCGTGAGCGACAAACCTGAGCTCTACCACTGCGGCCACGGTCGCAAGAACGCTAAGCGGCATCCGTGCCCTTACGCGGAAGAAATAGGCAACGATTCGAGCCCCTGCCGGTGCTGTGAGAACTGCACCAAGGGCTGCGCGCGCGACATTTGATGCCTCCCTACGATACCGACATTGCCGAGGACAACCGTACCGCTGCGGACGGCGTGGACAATAGCGCCGACGACGAGGCGCTGCTCAAGGAGATCCGCGATCGCTACGATTACGCCTATGAGAAATGGCGCAAGATTCGCGACGAGCGCCAGATCGACCTCCGCTATGTCTGCGGCGATCCGTGGGATGCGACCGATCGCAAGGCGCGCAAAGATGCCGGGCGGCCATGCGTATCGCAAGACGAACTCAGCCAGTATGTCAACCATGCGGTAAACAACGCGCGGCAGTCCAAGCGCGGGATCAAGGTCGACCCGCTGATCAATGCGACCGAGAAGGACAGCGAGCTCCGGCAGGACATCATCCGTACCGCCGAGTACCGTTCGCGGGCCCCAGCCTGCTACCTCACCGCATACCAATCGATGCTCGAAGGGTCGTACGGGTTTTTCGGGATGTCGCGGCGCTACGTCGAAAACGAGAACCTGACGGCCGAGAACTTCAACCAGCAGGAACTGTGGTTCCGTCCGTTCGCGAATGCGGACGCGGTGCTGCCGGATCCGGACTCGAAGCAGCCCGACTGGAGCGATCAGCAATATTGCTTCGTGCTCGATCCGATCACGCGCGAGGAGTTTAAGCGGCAGCATAAAAACGCGCGGATCACGGATTTCTCGACCGAGCACATGACCCAGGCCAAGAACTGGATCATGGACCGGATGGTGCTGCGCGCCGAATACTGGAAGGTCATCTCGACCCAAAAGAAGCAGTACCTCTATAAAGGCCAGGTGGTCGAGGCGCTCCCGAAGGGCGCGAAAGCGGACGGCGAGCGCACGGTGACCTCGAAGCGCGTGGTGCAGTACATCACCAACGGCGTCGAGATTCTGAGCACCAACCCGCAGCCGGGCACAATGGTGCCGATCATCCCGGTGACCGGCCTCGAACGCTATGTCGACGAGGGCTCCGGGCCCGAGCGCAAGCTGTTCTCGCTGATCCGCCTGGCGCGCGATCCGCAGATGACGCTCGCATATCTGGCGAGCCAGGAGACGGAAGAAGCCGGCCTCACGCCGAAGGTCCCTTACATGGGATACGTGGGCCAGTTTGAGACGGACGCGGAAGCATGGGAGAACCTCACCAAGCAGCCGGTCGCCCGGATTCAGGTGGATCCGATCGTCGATGGAGCGAGCGGCACGGTTCTTCCGTTGCCAACGCGCGTAGAGTTTAGTCCCAATTTCCAGGCATACGAGGTCGCGAAGGATGGAGCCAGGCGCGCGATCCAGGCGGCGATGGGCATCTCGCCGCTGCCGACCGCAGCGCAGCGCAATAACGAGAAGTCGGGCGTCGCGCTCCAAAAGATCGAGCAGGCCCAGGATATCGGCAGCTATCACTTCGTCGACGCCCTCGACCGCGCGCTGATGTACGCCGGCCGCGTCGCGAACGAGTACATCGGCGAGATCCACACCGAGGAGCAGGAAATGACGCTCCGGCGGCCGGATGATACCAACCGCCACGTGCGGCTGAACACCGAGGAGCCGTACATCGACGAGAAGACCGGCGAGAGCGAACATTTTCCGATCGACGACGGCAGCCACACCGTGACCGTCTCGACCGGGCCGTCGAGCGAGTCTTTACGCCAGGAAGTCCGCGACTTCGTCGACACGCTACTGGGAAGTCTGAAGAATCTGCCGATCGCGCCCCCGCAGGCCGCCAAGGTTCTCTCGATCGCGATCAAGATGAAGGGCCTCGGGCCCCAGGGCGACCAGCTCGCCGATATCATCAGCCCGCCCGAGCAACCAGGCCAGCAGATTCCGCCCGAAGCGCAGCAGGCGATCGCGCAGGCGCACCAGGTGATCCAGGCGACCCAGGCCGAGCTGCAGAAGCTGCAGATGGAAAAGGCCGGCCGCGTGGTCGACAACCAGTTCAAGCTGCAGATCGAGCAGATGAAGATCGAGGCCGACACCGCCAAGGCCGAGATCATGACCAAGGCGCAGTCGCTCGAGGAACGGCTTAAATTCGTCGAGGATCTCTGGGCTCAGCTCCACGGCCAGGCGCACGAGGCCGGAATGCAGGCCCAGGATCAGGCGCACCAGCAGGCCCAGCAGGAAGCCGCGCAGCAGCACGCCGGCGAGCTGCAGCAGTCGCAGCAGCAGGCCGCGGCCGAGCAGCAGCAGGCAGCCCAGGAAGCGCAGCCGGAGCCGGCAGGCGCATAAGTTACGTAACTCGCCGCGCGGGCGTTAAGCGCACCACATAACATGGAAACCCAAACGACGGAAGTCGCCGCCTCGTCACCGGCCGCATTCGAACCACCCTCCGATCCAGTCCTAAACCTGGAATGGCGCAAGACCGGCGAGCTCCCCGCCGCGAAAAAGGAAGCGACGTCGAAAGAGGCCTCGACACCCTCAGCAGAAGATGCCAGCGCGGCCGGCTCTGATGAGTCCGCCGCGAGAACCGCGTCCGATTCGGCACCGGGCACCAAGCAGGAGAGAGCGAAACAACCTACCGCCGCAGACCGGCTCAGCGAAGTGCTGGCCGATCTCAAGCGTGCGGGATTAAGCCCCGCCGAGCTCAAGACCTTCAAGCGCGAAGCGCAAGCCGCCGCCGACCCCGCGAAAGCAGCATCGGAGCAAACCGTTAAACCCGCGGACGGAGCGCCAACGAAGCCCAAGCCGACCGACAAGAACGCGGACGGCACCGACAAATATCCGACCTGGGAAGCGTTTGACGCAGCCAGGGACGAGTATTTCGAGCAGTTCGCCGATTTCAAGTCTAAAGCTGCTGTGGCCGCGGATCGCCAGGCGCGCGCCGCGGAAGCGACCGACAAACAGCTCCGGGAAAAGATCGGCGAGGCTAAGGCGCGTTATGGCGACCAGGCCGAGGCCGAGATCACCGAGGCAACGGCCGCAATCTACGGCGACGCGAAGGTGCACCCGATCGTCAAAACGATGCTCGGGGAATCCGATCCGGGCGTGCTGGTCGGCGTGATGTACGTGCTCGGCTCGAAACCCGAGGAGCTGGCATCGTTCGTCGAGCTGTCCAGGACGAACCCCGGCGCCGCGATCCGCAAGGTCGCGCTGCTAGAGCACCTGGTCACCGAGGAATTGGCAAAAGGCGGAAAAGCCGCCGCGGCCGCCGACGAAGGTGAAGGCACCGAGCGCGATGAGTCCGGTAAGTTCGTTTCGCAAACCCCTCCCGCTAAAAAGAAACCCGCGGCGCCGCCGCCGCCCGAGGAGCTGAGCACCCGTGGCTCGGCACCCCCGGACCCAATCGACGCGGCTGTCCGCAACGACGACTTTACTGCCTTCAAGGCCGAGGAAGACCGTCGCGACATGGCAAGACGCAGAGGAGCGGCTTAACCCCGAGACTTTGCCCGCCGCAGAGGAGCGGCCTGACGACCAATGGCTAACAATTTTCTGAACACCAACTGGGTCTCGATGAAGATCCTGCGGCTGCTCATCAACATGCTGGGCGTGACCGAGTATTTCAACCGCGACTGGGAGCGCGACTTCAACAAAGAATTCGCGCCCGGCGCGTCGATCCAGATCAAATTCCCCCAGAAGTTCAAGACCATCGACGGCATGGGCTACGCCCCGCAGGGGATCAGCCGGCTGTCGACGACCGTATCGCTCGACCAATGGCTGCAGATCGCCTTCGAGTGGGACGATTATGAAGCGGCCGTGAAACTGGAGCGCACGGAAGCCGAGCTGGCCGAGAACTACTTTCGGCCCGCCGCGGAATCGATGCAGCAGGATTGGGACTCGCGCTCGGCGCTGTTCGCTTATCTGAATGCCTCGAACGTCACCGGCGCGCTCGGCACCGATCCGACCTCGGTCGCGACCTATTACGCCGCGCGGCAGCAGATGCAGGAAAACGCCTGCCCTCCCGGCAAGCGCTGCATGCAGATCAGCTCGTCCATGATGGCAACGCTCGGCGCGAACATCACGAGCGTGTTCCACCCGGCCGATGAAATCGACTCGATGTGGAAAGAGGGCTCGATCGGGAAACTGGCAAAGTTCAGCTTCTTCGAGTCGAATTCGCTGTATTCTCACACCGCGGGAACCTGGGCTGGCACCGTCAAGGTGATTGGATCGGGCCAGAGCGGCACCTCGCTGATCATCAGCGGGACGATCAACGACACCATCAAGCAGGGCGACAAGTTCTTGATCGCGCTGGTGAACAAAACCAACCCGATGACCTACCGGATCGCCGGCAAGGCCGCGCTCAAGACTTTCACCTCGACCCAGGCCTATACGCTGACCGGCGGCAACGATACGATCAGCATCCTGCCGGCCATCTACGGGCCCGGTTCGCAGTATCAGAACGTGGACGCGCTCCCGCTCGATCAGGCGGCCCTGACGCTGTGGCCTGGTACCACCTCGCCTAACGGCAAGGTCGGCACGGTGGGCCTCGGCCTGTCGAAGTACGCGTTCGGCTTCGCCGGCGCGAAACTTTATATCCCCAAGGCAGTCGAGTCCGCGGGCCAGGCGTTCGACAGCCGCACCCAGATCGGGGTCCGCAAGGTGAAAGCCTGGGATCCGGTGCGGTCGATGCAGATCAACCGCATGGATTCGCTCGGCGGATTCGGCAACCTCTACCAGGACAACGGCGCCGTCTGCGTTGCTGGAGCCTAAGCCAACTAGAGAAAAAGGAAACCTAATCACATGAAAAACACACTGAAAACTCTCCTGTTGGCCGCGCTTTTCCTGGCGGTCCTTCCCGCTCACGCACAAACCATCCTCACGCCGACGACACTCTCGGCCGCAGTGACGACCTCGAGCGCGCGTACCGTGGTCGTCGCAAGCGCCACCTGCGCCGCATGCACTGGCGCGGTCCTCGCCGCCGGCGCCGAAATCTATGTCGATCGCGAAGCGATGGTGGTGACCGCCGTCAGCTCGACCACGCTTACCGTCCAGCGCGGGGCATCGGGCACCGCCGCCGGCACGCACGCATCCGGCGCCCTGGTATTTATGGGCGCTCCGCAGGCGTTCAACCAAAACCCCCGGGTCAGCGCGCCTTCTAATGGATCGTGCACTCGCGCGAACGAGCTCTATCTCCCGCTGATCAATGTCTCGACCGGCATCATTTCCGACTGCCTGGGCGGACAATTCGTCAAGAGCGGAGTGGAATCGGGCGGCGTCACGCAGAACCGCTTCCGCATCGAATCCTCGCCCTCGGGCGGCACGGCTTACACCTCGCTCAACACCAACGGCACCGCCGTGGGCGCAACCACGCTCTATTGCACCGAGGTATGGCTCCCACAGAACAAGAACCTGACCGGCATCGCCGTGCTGAACGGGACCACCGTCACGGCGAACGCCCGGTATGTGATTCTCTACGATTCCGCCGGCAATGCGCTGGCCAACAGCGCGCTCGCCGGGCAGGCGTCGGTGACCGCATCGATTTACGAGACCTATGCCTTCACGGCAAAATGGTTTGCGGTCGGCCCGGCGCAGTATTTCGCCTGCCTCCAGGACAACGCGGTGGGCTCGACCACCGTCCGCATGGTGGTGACCGGCACCGAGGACAACCTGCTCACCAAGGGACAAACGTCGGCGGTGTTCGGCACCGTGCCGGCGCTGACGGTTCCGACCACCTTCACCACGGCCGTGGGACCGTACGTCTACCTGTACTAGCGAGATCGGGCCAGCTCACCGGCTGGCCCTTTTCGTAAAGGAACCCACCCATGAAAAAACCCCTCATTATCCTCGCGCTTATCGCGGCTCTTGCCGCCGTGGCTTACGGCGTCGAGACCACGCTCGCCTCCCTGCCGGCGAACACCTTCGCCGCGCCGGCCACCACGATGGATCAGGCGCACGTCGATGCGGTCAACGCTATCGTCTCCGCGCAGAACGCCAACAACACCAGCCTCCGGGCCGGGATCGCGGCCAACACGAATAGCGTCCTGACGACTCCGACCATCACGAATCCGACCGTCAGCACCGGCACGTTCACGACTCCGACGCTAAATAACCCCGTCATCAAGGGACCGGCGCCGGTGGCCTGCGGGGCCACTTGCTCGGCCACGGCCGGGCAGTTAATCCTGCTGGACCAAGGAACGGGATCGGTGGTCACAATTCCGGCCGCGACAGGCACCGGAAACGTGGTCCGCATGCGGATCACCACAGCTACAGCCAGCGCGGCGGATAAGGTGCTGTTGACGACCGTCACCGATACGATCATCGGGACCGCCAGCGGCTTTACCGGCTCGACCGCGAAGATTTTCGTCGGCAACGCCGGCACGTATCACTCCCTGCAGATGCCGAATGCCGGCTCTCAGCCGAGCGGCGGTTTTGTCGGCGACGCCATCGTCTGCACCGATATCGCCTCGACCATCTGGGCGTGCGATGTTCAATATCAGGGCGGCACCACGCCGACCACGCCCTACAGCACTTCGACGACCTAAACCTCGCACTCGGGCCGCGGCACGCCATTTCCGCCGCGGCCCCCTTTTTCCCATGCCTCTGAATGAAGCCGGCCCGCGCCGGAGCAACTTGAAGCCCGCCGAGCGCCGCGAGGCCCTGGCCGCGATCTATGGAATCCCTCCCGCGCCGAGCGATTCCGAACTTGAGGAGCTCCGCGAGCTGCTCACCGACAACCCCACAGGAGAAACACTTTGAACACTCAACTCACACCCGCCGACATCGAAAAGATGCGGCAGATCGTCCTTGAAAGCGATAAGAAAAACTCGGCCAACGAATTCGACCTCAACAACCCGCCGCGCACCAACTACGTGCACCAGCCCTACCCTAAGGTGGTCTATCACGCCGATGCCGAGGGAAAGGCCCTCTATCGCAAGGTGGACGACGCCGAGGCGCATAAGGACGCGATGGCCGCCGGCTGGGCGAACGAGCCTGTGGGCAGCCCCGAGCCCCCGGAGCTGCGTCTCGATGACGCCAGCGCCGCAGAAGCGGCCGCCGTCGACCATCAGATCGCCGACCTCAAGAAAGCTAAAGCCAAAAAGATCGGCCGTTAAATAAGTGGCCGATACCTTCCTCGACATCGCGATCGACGCGCTGCGCGAGATCACGGTCCTGGGCGCGACGGACCTCGCGCCCGAGGCCGTGGACGCGCAGCTCTGTCTGCGGACGGGCAACCGCATGCTCGACGCCTGGGCCGCGCGCAAGGTTTATGCCTATTCGATCGACTTCACCGCGTACACACTGGTCCCCAATCTCGCGCCGCACACCATCGGGCCAACCGGCGCGACGTTCACGGTGGGCCAGCGGCCAGTGCGGCTCGAGGGCGCGGCGCTCATCCTGAATAACGTAACACCCAACGTCGATTCTCCGATCTTGAATATCCGCGACGCGGCCTGGTGGAATAACCAGCGCGTCAAATCGCTCAAAACCGCGGTTCCGACGGACGTCTACTACAACCCGGCATGGCCGAATGGCCAACTCAATTTTTGGCCGGTGCCGGATTTCGCATACGGCGTCAGGCTTGAAACCTGGGTGCTGCTGCCCCAGTTCACCAACCTAACCGACCCCTTCAGTTTTCCGCCCGCCTTCCGCGAGGCGTTCGTGCTCTCGCTCGCCGAGCTCCTGTGCCGGCCGTTTGGCAAAAAACAACAGGAAGTGCCGGATCTGAAAGGCGACGCGGCCAGGGCGCGCGCGATCTTCCAGTCGAATAACGCGAAATCGCCGCGCATCGCGAGCGCGGACTATGGCAGCGAGGGCAGCCCGACTGCCGGCAGCCGGCCCACCTTCAATTACTACTCAGGACAGTGAGGACCTTATGAAACGAATTCGCATCGCCGCGCTCGCGGCGATCGCGCTGTGCGTCGCGGGGATGTTTCTCGTCGAGCGGCTGCGCGCCAATCAACCGCACCTGATCACCATCTCGGGCACAGGCGCCGTGGTCCAGGTCTCGGCGACCGACCAGCAGGCCAGCTCCATCCAGTTCACCGCGCCCGCCGCCAACATGGGGATCGCGCGCTTGGGAGACCAGGCGACCACCAGCTCGAGCGTGGGCGAGGCGCTGCCGGCTGGATCCGGGCAGTACTTCCCGCCGCGCTGGCAAGGCAGTTATTCATTGAATACCTGGTTTGTGTATGTGGCGAACGGCGATAAAGTCACGGTGCTCTGGGTGGATCCACAATGAAGCGCGCCCTGCTGCTTCTCGCTCTCGTCTTCCCGGCCCTCGCGCAATTTACGCCTCCAGTAGATGGCGGCGGCGGCACGTGCGCGAGCCTCGGCGGCGACGTCACCGGGAACTGCGCGGCAAACGTGGTGTCAACGATCAGCACCGCCAGCATCGCTCTGCCGGGCAATCCCACCACCAGCACGCAGACAGCGGGCAATAATTCCACCCGCATCGCGACCACCGCTTTCGTCAGTGGTGCACTCGGCTCCTACTTGCCGCTCGCCGGCGGAACGATGACCGGGAACATCCTGTTTACAGACAACCTCTATGACATCGGCGCGAGCGGCGCCACGCGGCCGCGCAACCTCTATCTCAGCGCTCTGATGACTTCGGTGTCCGCGAAGGTCACCGGCCTAGGCGGCGGCGGCACGCAGTGCGTTACCGCTGACAATACCGGGGCCCTTGGCGTGTCGGGCGCAAACTGCGTGAACGGCACCGCACAAGGGACCATCTCGGGAACATCAATCGCGATCACCCACACCAGCAGCACCGTGCTCTCCTTCGCGTGTTTCACGAGCGGAGGCGTGTGGGTCGAACCGAACACCGTTACGCAGACCAGCGCCACGGTCCTCACTCTCACATTTATCAGCGATCAAACCGGAGGCACCTGCAACGTCTTCACCAACGGCGGCGCGACCAGCGGCATCACCGCCATCAGCGTCACTGCTCCGATCACCTCGACCGGCGGCAATTCGCCGACCATCGCTATAAATGCTTTCGGCGGCGATTCGGGCAGCGGCGGCACTAAAGGCGCAGTGCCCGCGCCGGCTGCCGGTGATGCGGCGGCGGGTAAGTATCTCAAGGCAGATGGCACCTGGGCGGTCGGGACGGGGAGCGGTACTAGCACGATCCTGATCGTCACGGGCCACGGCAATCACACGACCAGCGCGGCAATCTCGACGGAATTCTTCTCTTCGTGTGATGCGACCAGCGGCAACGTGACGCTGAGCCTTCCGGCCAGCCCGACGACCGGCGAGCTCCATAATGTCAAGCGCAAGGACGCCTCCGGAAACCTCTGCCTCATCGATGGCAACGGCAAAACGATCGACGGCGGCTCGAGCGTGCCGATGGCCACGCAGTATCTCGGGATCTCGGTGTATTACGACGGAACCCAGTGGTGGGTGATCTAAAAATGAAACGACATCTGCCTCTCATTCTCGCCGCGGTCGCCCTTTCCTTCGTCGGCAAGTATGGCTTTTCGAGCACCACACTGGACGGCGCCCGCGTAATCACCGGCTCGCTGGATGCTGCGTCGATAACGATCGCCTCGGCCGCGCTGGGCGGAACCTGCACGGCTCCCAAGTTGGTAATTTCCCTCAGCGCGGCGACAGTTCCGACTTGCGCCGGCGATGCAACATGGACCGGCATGGCCGCGGGCTGCGGAGGCTCATGCTACAGCAACTCCTGGACAGATTTCGGCATGGGTTTACAGGTTGGCTCTTACTGGAAGGATGGCTTCGGAGTCGTGCACCTTCGAGGAATCATCGCGCCTGGAACTAAAACCGCAAGCACAACAATCATCACGATGCCAGCAGGCTATCGCCCCCCCACCGATACTCTGGTGTATTTCCACACCGATGCAGGTAGTCAGCTTCTCACCCTGCCGCAACGGATAAGCTTTGCAGCTTCGACGGGAACAATGGTCAACACTTATGCAGTAGGTGCCGGGAATGTGTATTTGAGCTTGGATGGAGTCACCTATGCGACGTTCAATTAGCCTCTTCTTTTTGCTTGCGCCGCTTGCCTTCGGACAGTCCGCCCGTAGCGTTACCACGCCCTACCATGCGCCGGCCTCAGTGAATTTCTATATCGCCACCGGCGGGAGCGATTCGAATCCCTGCACGTCGGCCTCGAAGTGCTTGACGCTCGCGCATGCGCTTCTTCTTGTCCCGCAGACCCTCGACAACAATTACACGATCAACGTCGCGGACGGCACCTATGCCGAGCCGATTAATCCCTCTGGATTCATCGGCACCGGGATGTACGCGGGCGGCAGAAACACCCAGCTCCAGATTCTCGGCAACACCACCACGCCGGCGAATGTGGTGTTCAGCGGCACGGTCGCCTGCACCGCCGAGGACACGCGCGATAGCTTTCTGTCCGGCGCCTGCATCAGCGGCTCGGCCAATGTGAAGCTCAACGGTCTCACCATCACCAACGGTCAGCGCAACGGAATCGCCTGCTATAACGGCAACCTGGAGCTTGCCAAGACCGTGGTGACTATGACGGGCGGCTCCGGGGCGGCCAGCGTAGGCTTTGATGGTTTGACTTGCCATGCCCTCATCACCGATAACGTGACGGTGAGCGGCTTCGATACTACCACCTCGCCCACCGGAGGCCTCGGGTTTTATGTCGGCCGCCTTTCGCAAATCTCGTTCCTGGCTGGAACCTTAACCGTTACCGGGCCAGGTACAGGCAGCTCGATGAGCGCCGATGGCACCATCGGAATCGTGGTCGAGAACGAGGCGAATTTCGTGGTCGCAGCCCTCGGCACGATAGCGACGATCAGCGGCGTCCAGAGCGGCATCAATCTCGCCGCAAATTCATCCTTCAGCCAATTTGCCGGCGGGATGACAATGAACATCAGCAACGGATCGACGACGCCCACCTCAAGCATCGGCGTCCAGGTGAATAACGGATCCACTTTCGACTGGCTCAGCGGCACGATCAGCATCGACCATTACAGCGTGTGCCTGCAGGCAACCGTAAACTCCGAGGCGGCCAGCTCCGCGACCACGGCGAACTTCACCAACTGCACGGCGCATGTCACGGCGACGGGCGGCCAGATCGTCGGATTCTGATGAAGCGCGCCCTCCTTATCCTCGCTTTCGTCGCGATCGCGCTCGGCCAGAAAAGCGCAACGCCCACCGCGAGCGCCCAGTACTTCGACAATGCGGGCGAACCGTGCAGCGGCTGCAAGCTCTATACCTACATCGCCGGCTCGACCACGTTTCAGTCCACGTTCACCACCGCCACGGGCGGCGCCGGCAACACGAACCCGGTAGTTCTCGATACCGCCGGCCGCGCGAGTGTCTGGACCACGCCGGGCCAAAGCTATCACTTCGTGTTCTGCACCGCAGCCGGCGGCGTCTCGACGTGCACGCCGAACGGCGTGGCGCTATGGGACGTCGACAACGTCCCTGGCGGCTCGCTGGTCGGCACGTCGACCGTCACCGCGAATTATGTCTATGCCGGCCCGAGCACCGGCGCCGCGGCGACGCCAGGCTTCCGTGCCCTGCTCCCCGCCGACGTTCCGGCGATCGCCGCCACAACCTGCAGCAACCAGGTCGTGAACGCAATCAGCACCGCGAGCGTCGGAACCTGCCACACGGTCGCCGGCGCCGACTTCGGCGCGAGCGTGGCCGCCCGGGCTCACCTCGGAACGGGATCCGCGATCGCGGCGCCGGGCATGTCGACGACAGTCGATGCGCTGGCGTTCCAGGTCGCCGAGATCCCGGCCTTTGCGTGGGTGACTACGGACTTCACGACGTCGGGCGTCGGAACGGCGCTCGAGACGATCACGGGCCTCACCTGGACGATCCCGGTCTCGACGGCGGTCAACATGCCGTTCGTGTGCCAGATCACCTACAGCCAGGCCGTCGCGAACGACGTCGTGGCCTTCGGGATCCAGGATGTGACGGTCTCGCCGACCAATATCGCCGGCCGGGCCATCATTCACACCAGCACGACGGCCTCGACCGCTGGGAACCTGCCCACCTTGACCACCACGACGGCGACCGCGATCGCCAGCGCGACGCCAGGCGCCACTGCGACCAACTACGTGGCCGAAGTCTCGGGCTTCATCGAGGCGCCCTCGAACGCGAGCTCGAGCGCGATCCGGATCCTGGTCTCGACCGCGACCGCGGCGGACCTCGTCACGATTAAACGCGGCAGCTTCTGCCGGCTGAACTGAACCATGCCCAGTTTCGGATTCATCGGCCCCGGCTACCAGATGCGCGGCCTCGCGGCCGACTGCCAGCGCTGGCTGAACCTATGCCTCGAGCGCGTCGAGTCCAACCGCAGCGCCAGCCCGACCGTCGCCTACCAGGCCATCAACACGCCGGGCAAGCAGCTCCTGTGCACGCACGATGATTCCCCATGTGCGGCCGTGGTCGAGTCGAAATCCGCGCTGCCCATTGACGGGAACACCGCGCTGTTTTTCACCGTGTATGGCTCAACGCTCTACTATGTGACCGCGGTATTCACCGCCGGCAACTGGGTCGGAACCGCGCACACCATCGGCCAGGTCGACAAACAGGTGATCGCAGGCACCGGCGGCCAGCTTTTCCCCGCGACCATCATCGTCATCCAGCCGAAGCTCGTGTTCGTGGTCGCCAACGGCAAGGCATTTGTTGCCGCCCTCGGCCAGGCGCTCTCGACGAGCGTGCTGAACATGGGCGGCACGGGCTATGCAGTGGGCGACACCGGCCGCGTTCCGCCTAACAACAGCGGCGGAATCCCCGCGACATATATCGTGAACACCGTCGATGGCGTCGGCGCGGTGCTCACCTACACCATCAGTTATGCCGGCACGGGCTACTCGGTTCAGGCCGGCGTCGCGACCGAAACCGGCGGCGTGCAGTCCGGCTCCGGATTCGGCTTCACCATCGACATCACGGCGGTCGCCGCGGCGGCCTGGCTGATCCAGCAGCAAACCATCCCTGAAGGCGCGCTGATCACCGACAATTCGATCTCCTCCGCGACCTGGATGGATGGCTATGTGATCCTCTCTCTCGCTCAGAACGAGGCGGATCCGGCGCGGCGCCAGTTTTATATTTCTGGCCTGAACGATCCGACCAACTGGAACGCGCTCAGCTTCGACACCAAGGAAGCGAACAGCGATCCCGTCGTTGCCGTATATGCCTGTTACGAAATCCTGATGGTGCTCGGCTCGCAGCAGATCGAGCTGTGGCAGGATTCGGGCAACCTGCTCTCGGCCTTCCAGCGGCTGCTGGGCGGCGGCGTCATCGAGAACGGCCTCGCGCCCGCGGCGCCGCACATGATCTCGAAAGGCGACGACACGGTGCGCTGGCTGGGCACCGACGCCCGCGGCCAGTATGTTGCCCGCGAGCTCCAGGGCTCGAAGCCGCTGCGGATCTCCAATCACGCGATCGAGAACGCCTGGCGCAATTACGACACCGCGGGAGCGAGCTGCTTCCAGTACACCGAAAACGGCCATAGTTTCTGGGCCTTGCACTTCCCTATCCCCGACAAGACCTGGGTCTATGATTCGACCATCGGCCCGGCGATCGGATGGCACGAGCGAGCCTATAGAGACGACCAGAACAACTTCCACGCAGACACCGGGCGATATCACGGCTTTTACCCGGAGATCGGGCACGCGGTGGGCGACTACCGCAACGGCAATCTCTACCTGCAGTCGATCGACATCCTCGAAGACAACTGCGCGTCGATCGTCCGCGAGCGCGTGACGCCGCATCTGTGCGAGGAGCTCAAATGGAGTTTTTACCACCTCTTCCGGCTGCACTGCCTGACTGGGCGCGTCCCGGCGGCCGGCAACGGCAGCAATCCGGCATGCACCCTCGAGGTTTCTAGCGACGGCGCCCAGACCTTCGGCGCGCCGATGCTGCGGTCAATGGGCAGGATCGGCGAATACACCAAGATCATCGAGTGGTGGAGGCTGGGCTCGGCGCGCGATCGCGTGTTCCGCTGGCGCTGCGATCAGCCCATCGACATCATCCTGGTCGATTCCTACGTCCGCGGCGAAACCGGCAACGGATGAGCGCTCTTAGCTTCCAGGTCCGCGTCGGAATCCCCGGCGCCCTGACCATCGAGATCGCCACTGTCGATCGCTCGACGCCGCTCCGGCCCGCGGCGCTCTTTCCGCCGCTGCAGCAAGCGGTTCTGCGCGATAGCGGGGGCCTGATGGCGAAAGCCTGGGGCGAGGGCTGGGCGATCCCGATGAACAAGCGGCTGGTCGCGCTGGGCGGCAATTCGAACCTGCAATTGCTGACCTTCGAGTGCCCATCGCTCGATCGGACCGATAACGCCTGGGGAATGACGGGCTCGCTCGATGCGGCGAGCGACTCGGCCACCATCACGGGCGTGCCGTTCGGCGCCAGCAACTTCGGGCGGGCATTTGAAGAAGGCGATTACATCCTCTGGGATGATCCGACCCTCGTGACTGGCCTTTACCAATACGAGATCGATTTGATCACTGCGGTCCAGCAGAACACCTTCACGCTTGCGCGCGCGGCTCAGGGCGGCGATGCCGGCCGCGCGCAGTTCGGATCGGTCAAGGCCGCACACGGAAACGTAAAGTTTTACCAGCTCGTGATGGGCAGATTCGGCGTGCTGTGGGAAGGCCACCACGAAGTGTTTAAGTTCCTCTGGGACCAGATGATCGTCGCGGCCGTCTCCGCCGCGACCGTGGGCCTCAGCGCGCCGACGATCGTGAACCTCGCGCCCATTCCGCCAACAGCGGCGACGCCGGGCCTCGCCACATAAGGAAAATCGAATGCCAAAACGTCTGATTGCCGCGTTGTTCGCCTTCGTCCTGTTCGCCGGCGGCACCGCGCGCGGCGCCGAGCAGCTCGTCGACCTGGCTTACACCACGGTCGCGGCCGGCGGCTATACGGCCGGCAGCGGCGTGTTGAACGTCGCGTCGACCTCGACCGGCAGCGGCGCGCTCCCCTTCCCGATGACGGGGGTTTTCAGCGTCTCGATCGCGGATCCCACCACGAAGGTCGTCAAAACGCTGCTCCGCGTCGACGGCATCAACTCGGCGACGCAATTCGCGACGACCAGCATTGCGGGACTCGACGTCAATGCCGTAGTCGGCGATCTTGTCGAGGCGGTACAGGATAAGCGATCGCTCACGGCCTTTGTGCAGGGGCCGGCCTGGGTGGGCCTGAGCTATTCGAACGGTTGGGCCGATTTCGGAATGGGCCTGCAGGCGGGCCAGTACACCAAGGACGGCACCGGGCGGGTGTGGCTCCGCGGGATCATAGCGCCAGGCACAAGAACCGCAGGCGTGACGATTATGACTTTGCCGGCCGGCTTCCGGCCTCCCGCAGCGACGGTGATTTATTTCTACACTGACCAAGGCTCGCCAGGGACCACCCTCCCGCAACGGATGGACATCACCACTGGCGGCGTCATCACAAACACTTTTGCAGTCAATGGCGCAAGCGCATATCTGGATCTCGAAGGCGTTTCGTTTTCTGTGAACTAAGTGGCAGAGGAGAAAACAGGACAACTCGGCGCGGCGCGGCTCGGTAAGTTTGGCCTCGGCGCGGCCGGCGTGCCGACCATCCAGCAAGCGCGCATCGATTCGTTCACCGCCGACAATTACGGGCCCATGCTGCCCGGCACGGTGATCAACCTCGCATGGGCGACCACGTTCGCCACGCTCGTCACGCTCGATCAGGGCATCGGCGTGGTCGCAGCGAACGGAACCCTCCCCGTCGCGCCGACCGTCACGACCACATACACGCTGACGGCGACCGATGGCGTGCACACGCCGCAGACGCGCTCGATCACAATCGTCGTGACGAGCCCGGCCGTATATGTGCGGTCATCCAAGGGCAGCTCGCAGGGCGCCGGCGTAAGCTGCATCCAGCAGGTCGATGTGGGCGACCTGGTGGTGGTTTGCATTGGCGACACTCAGATCCCTGATAATCCGCTGAGCGGAATCCAGGACAACCTCGGCAACGTTTACCAGATCGCCATCCAAGGGAACCACCTTCCCCCTGACAGCCCCACGGCCGACGATGCCCTGATCGCCTGGTCGATCATTACGCATGCGGGCATGGCGACGATCGGCGCCGGCTACGCCAATCCGCGGCCGCGGATCATCTTTGCGTCGGAATACAAAGTGCCGGCGGGCATGAGGCTCGCCCAGGTCTCGCACACCATCGGCGGCGAGACATCGACGCCGGCCTATATTTCTACAAGTCAGTTCGGAACCGCGCCCTATAACTACGCCAACTCGGTCATCATCAGCTTTTACAAATCGGCGAGCTGGGGGTTTTGCTTCAGTTCCCTCGAGGGCGACACACTTCGGCAGTCGAATCCGGGCTGCGATTTCGGCGCCGGACCAGGCCGAATCTGCGGCGCGCTGTTCGATGCCATCACCGGCTCACCCGGCAGCCGCAACTCGAACATCAAGATGTCACCGCTCACGGCGCCGGGCAGTCCGTGCGGGGCGTTTCCGCCGTTTGACTGCAACGGCAACCCCTGGCCGACGGCTCCCTTCTATGGATTCGGCGGCAACGATACTATCCTGGTCGCGGTCTTCTCGGCGCCGCTGGCGCGGCCAGTAAGCCCCGCACCTTTGCTCGACCAGGCGGCGCTGCGGCCAGGCGTCGGCGGAACAATCAGCGGGTATGCCGGCCAGCCCGACGTCGTCGTGGCGCTGCCGTTCTTGCCGAAAATCGGCGATCTGGTTTTAGTTGGCGCATCGGCGGGCTGGGTGAGCGGCCCGGTGCCGACGTTCACGCCGACCGACGCCTATGGGAATGTTTATGTTCCGATGCGCGCCTACAACGGCGTGACGTTCATGGCGAGCGCGATGTTCTATTCCGTCATCGCGCATCTGCCGGCCGCTGGCTGCTTCATCGTGAATGTGAACGCGAGCGTCTTCAACGGCTATAAAATCGCTTACGCCGCCAGCCACACGATCGCGAACCTGGATCCGACCATGTTTCACACCGCGATCGCGTCGGTGTCGGTCGGCGGAACCGGCAAGGAGCTGATTTATAGCGATACTTTTACGGTCGCGGCGCGGTCTTTAATTTCGGGCTTTGCGGCCGCGGAGCAGGACACCGGCACGCCTACGCCCTGGAGCGCGAGCAGCGGCTTCGGAATTGACGCGTCGTGGGATACCGGCCAGGTCGACCCGGCGCCGCTTGCCAACAGTCCGCGGCAGGCCATCGGCGATTGGTTCCATCGGTACGCCGAGCCGGCGGATCCGCGCGGCGAAACCTTCGTCGATTTCACACCGCTGGCACCGATTGCGCTCGGCAATGACAACATGATCGTGGCCTATATTCCGGCCCCGTTCATCATCGCGCTGAGCCTGAATTGCCCGGTGTCGCAGTTTGGCGCGGTGGGGATTGCTTACGATGACTTCCTGATCGTCACCGGCGGCACTGCGCCCTTTACGTTCGCGCTCGTCTCTGGAGCCCTGCCGCCAGGCCTGACCTTGAACACCGCTGCGGGCGAGATCAGCGGCACGCCCACACTCGCCGGCACCTATACGCCAGTGTTCAGCATCGCGGACACCAACGGGCTCACGGCCACGACGCCGGGCTGCCCGTTGTTCATCAGCGGCGGCAGCACCACGCTCTCGCTTCTATGCCCGGTGCTCCAATCCGGCACCGTGGGAAATCCCTTCATGGGGCAGCTTATGGCGGCCGGCGGCTTGCCGCCGTATACGTTCTCGATCATCCCCGGAATGCTTCCGCCAGGCTTCACGCTCGATCCGGCGACCGGCATGATCACCGGCATTGCCTCGATCGTCGGCAGCTATAGCTTCACGGCGCAAGTGACCGATTCGCTCGGCGCGACCGCGAGCTCGGGCGCGTGCCCGATCGTGATCAGCGTCTGCGTCTCGAAAACAACGCAGCTCCCATGAACAGAGTCAAAACGCGCGCGCTCGGCGCGGCCGACGTCAGAACGCTCTGGGAATTCATGCTCGAATTCCCGAAGCACAATTTCGACGACGGCGGCCCGCGGTCGCTCGATCAGTTCGAGCTTGCGATGGCCCAGCGGGTCGCTCACGAAGTGCTCGCCGCGTTCACGATCGAAGACGGCGACTTCGTCGGCGCCGTCGCTTACCAGCCCTTCACGCCGCGCTCGGGCGTCCTGCATGGCATGTGCTTTGCGCGGCGCGTGCACGGCACCGGGATCCCGGCCGAGGCGATGCGCGGGTTTCTCGATGGCCTGTTCAGCGATGGCGCCGAGAAGGTGTCGGCGCAGCTCCACGCGGACAACACGCGCGCGTGGCGGTTCTTCAAGAAACTGGGCTTCGTGCAGGAGGGCCTGTTTCGCGCGCACACGACGCGGCGCGGCGAGCTGATCGATCTGCGGATTATTGCGCTGTGTAAGAAAGAGAACTGATATGCCTTTTGGCGGATTACTCGTCGGTGGATTGCTCAGCGCGGGCGGCTCGATCGTCAACGGCCTGCTCGGCAAGAGCGCGGCCGAGAAGGCCGCCGAGCAGCAGGCGGCGTCTCAGCAGAAAGTCATCGACCTCACCAAGCAGACCATTCCGCAGGCGAACGACACGATCGCGGGCGGCGTCAAGGACGCGAACTCGACGCTCGCCGACTATAACGCGCGCAACATGGGCTTGCTGCAGCCCTACCAGATCACCGGCACCAATGCGCTCGCGCAGTTGAACGGGCTGACCACGGCCGGCGGCTTCCAGGCGCCCACCGGCGTCACCTACCAGAACGATCCCGGCTACCAGTTCCGCCTGCGGCAGGGCCTGAAGGCGCAAGACATGTCGGCCGCGGCGCGCGGCGGCGCTATGAGCGGCGGCGAGGCCAAGGCGCTCGCCCAATATGGCCAGGATTACGCCTCGAACGAATACGGCAACGTCTACAACCGGGCGCTCGGAACCTACCAGACCAACTTTGGAAACCTGCAGGCGCTCGCGGGCCTGGGTCTCAATGCGACCAACACCGGCGTACAGAACAACGCCGTCACTGGCTCGCAGATCGCGGGCAACACCTACGGCGGCGCGTTCGGGCAATCGAACAACCTGGTGCAGGGCTTGGGCATCCAGGCGAACGCTCTCACCGGGCAGGGCAACGCCGCGGCAGCCGGGACGGTCGGCGGCACCAACGCGCTCACGAGCGGCATCGGCGGCGCGACGAACAGCATCTCGAATCTGCTCCTGCTGCATAACATCCTCGGCGGCGGCGCGAGTGGCGGCGGCGCGGGCCTCGGGCCGGGCGCGGATCTCGGCAACCTGCCGGGTGGCGGCCCAGTGCCTACGATCCAGTACCCGCCGCCTTAAGGCCCGACTGAACCCTGTGCATCGCGGCGCCTCGGCCGTGCTCATAATCCAATCGATAGAGCTGATTGGACGATATCGATAAAAAGCGGGCCATGTGTTCTGGCGACATCGGCGGAAGGAATTCCGATGCGACCCTAAAGGCCTTAGCCACACTGGGAGCGATTATTCGCCGCCAGTGACCATTGACCTCCAGTCCTGTCGGCAGCGGAAGGTCGGTCAATCCCCCGGTCAGTAGAACAACTTCTACCGTCTCGACCACTCGACCACGAACGGGGCACCAACCCCACCAGCACCTAAGAGCAGCGCGCGGGGATGGTGTCGGGATGCTGATCAGTTTCGCGCCCGGCACCCACAGCACGTGCTCGGGATCTAGCACGAGCGCGGCAGCAATCGAAGCAAGAAAACTACGGCGGTCCAAATCCAATTATGCCAGTTGACGCTCAAATCCCCCTGATGGTTCGCCCGCCCGAGGCGGGCCCCAATCCGCTCGACTCGCTCGCGCGCGTGCTGCAGATCAAACAGGAACAACAGCTCCTGCCGCTCAAGAT
Organism: Pseudomonadota bacterium; assembly: GCA_040390085.1. GTDB lineage: Bacteria > Pseudomonadota > Alphaproteobacteria > Sphingomonadales > Sphingomonadaceae > Sphingomicrobium. The sequence goes on from JAZJZB010000092.1 coordinate 28,983, forward strand.
CCAGGAAGCCCAGCAGAACATGCAGGAGGGCCAGCTCCGCTTAAAAGAATTTCAGCGCCAATCGGACCAACGCGACGCGCTCAACAAAGCCTATGCCGGCTCCGTGGCCATCGATCCCGATACTGGCGCTCCGCGCTTCGATCGCGACAAGCTGTCGCAGGCGCTCGCCGCGGGCGGCCACGCCGATCAGATTTCGACCGTAATGGAATCGCTCGATAAGGCCGACAAGTCGCGCGCGGATCTCCGCGAGGCGCAGCAGAAGGTCGACGCCGGCAACACCGAATATGGCGCCTCGATCGGCGCGGCGACGAAAGCCGCCGGCTATGATCCGGGCTTCTTTCGCGCCAAGCTCGCCGTGGGCGTGGGCAATAAAGCCATCAACCCGCAGACCATCGCGCCCATTTTGCAGGAGCTCGATCGAGCCGACCAGCAGGACCCGACCGGCGCGGCGTCAAAAGCCGTGGTCCAGAAATACGCCGACGCGCTGACCGCGCAAAGCGAGAAGATGGTCACCGCGCAAGCACGCGCCACTACGGCCGCGACGGGCGCCGCGAAGCTGCCCGGCGACCTCGCCGAGCAAGCCGCCCGGCTTCCGAAGGTCCAGGCTGACGCGACCGCGGCCCAACAAAAAGCCGCTGGCACCGAGCCGATCCAGCCCGTCGACCAGGCGAAGCTGGATTTCCAGGCCAAGCAGCTCGATCGCGAGCTGAACGCGGATCTTGAAACCGCGCGTCACAACAAGGTGGATGAAGGCGAGACTGCGCGCTATCACAATCTGAGCGTCGAGGGTGTCGCACTGACACCGGAAGCCAAGCTCAAAATGGCAGAGATGTTCGCGTCGACGGGCGTGCTGCCGAATCTCGGCATGGGCAAGGCCGCCGCGCAGAATCGCTCCGACATCATCAATATGGCGGCAAAGCAGTTTCCGCAGGTTGACTTCGCCTCAAATAAAGCCGCGTTCCAAGCGAACACCGCATCACTCAAGACGCTGCAAACCACCGCCGATCGCGTCAACGCGTTCGAGGGTACTGCGGGCAAGAACATCGATTTGTTCCTTCAGACAGCGGGCAAGATCATCGACACCGGCTCGCCCCTGCTGAACCGCCCGGCGCGTTACCTGAGCGACCAGCTCCTCGGCTCGCAGAATATGGCGGCTTTCAAAGCCGCACGCGAAACCGCGCTGACGGAAACCGCCAAGGTGCTCGAAAGCCCCGGCGGCAACCAGGCGCTCACCGTGACAGGCCGCGAAGCGGTGAAGACTTTGAGCGATCCCAGCGCGACGCTCGGCCAGCAAATCGCCGCGATGAAAGCGCTGCGCGTCGACATGGCAAACCGGAAGCAATCGAACGTCGACCAAATCAAAGCGATCCAGGACCGGATCTCGCAGGGCAACCCGAACAATCCAGCGCCGGTGCAACCGATTCCCCTGAAGGACGGCCGCATACTGACTCCCCGCGACGCCGCGGCGGCCGACGCGTTCCGGCGCGATCATCCCGAGCTGATCAAATAGCATGGACGATCTTTCCAAATACGGAACGGTCGACCTCGCGCAGTATGGTTCGATCCAGGCCGCGCCGCCGGCCGCATCCAGTGAAACCGAGGGCCCGCCCGGCGCGTTTTCTCGTTTCCTCAGCTCGGCCATGCTGAATCCCTTGCCGGCTATCAAGGAATGGTGGAATCGGCCGGAGGAAATCCGCAAGGCGATGGATGCACTGCACGTGCTCAATAAAGCCGCCAGCCTCCCCGAGAATAAGGGCAAGCCGCCGGGCCAGTGGAAGCAGCCGCCGTTGAACGCCGAAGAACAGGCGACGGTCGAACGCGGTATGACTGCCGGTCTGCCGAGCTCCGAAGGTTCAAACCCGCTATCCGCACCGCTCGAGGCCGCTGTTCCGCAAGCGATGGAAGGGAATCTTGCCGGCGCGGCGGGAAGCCTGGTCGGCGGCTATGTGGCCCCGGCGGTAGTGGGAGCCACACTGAAGGGAACGCCGGGGGCAGCGCGCTACGTTGCCGGTAAGGCGCTTCCGGTGACCAAAGCCCTTACCTCGCCCATCGCGCAGGATGTCGCCGGCGTATTCCCTGGCATCGGACCCTCGATCGCGCACGGGATGAGCCTGACGCGCCGTGCCATCGGCGCGGGCGAGCGGATCGCCGATCTCATCCGCAAGCCCGGCGAAGCTGAAGCGCCAGCGCCCGAAGGTATCAATACCAATCAGCCGGCCGCGCGCGAAACCGCGCCACCGGCGCCGCGCACTGGGCCAGCTCCCGCCGGCACGCTCGACCTATCGCGCTATGGCGCAGTCAGTGAGGCGCCGGCAGTAGTCGCGCCGCGAGTATCGGCCTTGCCCGCCCCCCGCTCCGAAGTGCCCGGCGTAGAGCCCGTGCCGCAAGGCCCGCTGCAGCGCCCCGCGCTGCCGAGTGGCCGCAAGCCAGGCGCCCCGGCGATCGAGACGGCCACCGGCGAGATTATCCCGGCGGCCGCTGAGCCTGGCGAGCTGGCGACCCCGGCGGTTAACAATCCAGCCAAAACCGCCTTTGATGCCGCGAAAGCGAACGGAACGCCGTCGGCCGCCGAGAACCCAGCAAAGCAGAACTTCGAAAAAGCGAATGGCAAGCCCCCCGACTTCGAAGCCGCCGCCCGCGCGAAGAAGGTCAATGCGCTGGCTGACACGATGTGGGGGAAGGACCCCGAGAACTCCGAGATCAGCGCGGACGATGCCGCGCGCTTGAGCCCCGGCGACTGGAACCGCCTGGCCGATGGGCTGGGCGTCAACCGGCCGAGCCCCACGTCGCGCGCCGCGGTGATCGAGCAGCTCCGCTCGCGGGAGGCCGCGCTCGATCTCAACCGCGCCTCGGAGAACACCGCTCGCATGGCGCGCGCGCGGCTTTACCGCGGCGAGGTCGAGCCGCCGGCGGCCGCGGCCGGCCGCTAGAATCGATACAGGATGACGCTGAAGCAACGCGTTGAAGCCCTGGAGCGCCGCCTCGATGAACGGGATCGCCGCGAGGCCGAAGAAGCCAGCGCGCTACGCGAAGCCTTCTCTAATGGATTCGCCCGTCTCGAAAGGCTTTCGCAACGGCGGCGGCCTTCTCTGCCGCCCGAGCCTTCAAAAAGTCTTCCGTCTTGATGTCCTTGATTCGCAGCTCCAGCTCGGAGTCGCTGATCACCTTATAGTCGGCCAGCATTTCGCGAAGCGCTCGCGCCTCGGCGATCGAGTCCGACATCTTCTCAAACATATACTCGACCAGCTCTTGCAGCTCCTCGTATTTCACTTCTTCCCCTTCGGTTTCCCGCAGCCTTTCCCTTTTTCGCCAGCACCGATGCTGGGGATGTCGACTCTACAAGTGATGCCCATCAAAACCAAACCTCCCATTCCTCGCAAGCCCGTCGCGATCGCCACCGCGCCCGCGCCGATGAAAACCACCGCCTGCGCGATCTACGCGCGCGTCTCGACCAAACCCAAAGCCGAATGCCCGACGTGCGAGAAGATCGTCCGGTGCATTGATGGTGTGATTCAACCCCACCGCAATGCTTCCGATACGGCCTGCAAAGGCGGAGGCGCGACGATCGAATCGGAAGCCAGGCGTGGACAGGATACCGAAAATCAACTGCTCCAACTCCGGGAATACTGTGCCCGTTCGGGCTGGCGCATTGCGATAGAGTACATCGACCGCGAGAGCGCGAAATCCGGGGAGCGCGACGCGTTTAAGCAGCTTTTTGAGGACGCCTCGCGGCGCATGTTTGACGTCGTGCTCGTTTGGGCGCTCGATCGCTTCACGCGCGAGGGCGTGTTCGAGACGTTCGATTACGTGCGGAAACTCACGCTCGCGGGCGTGCAGTTCGAGAGCTACACCGAGGCGCACTTTCGGACCACAGGGCCTGCCGGCGAGCTGATGCTCGCGGTCGCCGCGTGGATAGCGAAGCAGGAGCGGCAGCGGATCAGCGACCGAACCAAGGCCGGGATGGACCGCGCCAAGCGGGCAGGGAAGCACTGCGGACGTCCTTATCGCGTGTTCCGGCACGACCTGGCGCGCGAGCTGCGCGACTCCGGTCTCAGTTTGCGCGCCATTGGGCGCAAACTGGGAGTGAGCAAAACGACTGTGGAACGCGCCATAAAACAAGCCGAGGCCGTGGGCATGACCGGCACGGAGGCCGCGCACGAAGTGCGACGCGGCGTATTCACGGCGAGATCGAAGGCGCGCACGGACGCCGCCAATCGTGATTACCACGCGCCTTTTACACGGGCGGTGAAGGAGGGCTGATGGCGCCGTTCGATCCGCACAATGTGACGGGCTACTATAAGCTGGTCGACCACATTGCGGTCGAAGTGCGCGATCTGCTGGCGTGGGCGCGCTACTTCGATGACGCCGACCCCCAGGTGCGGCTGACCAAGGTCCCACACGGGGATGAAAGGCTCGATCAGCTCGCGCTCGGATTCATAGAATCGTGTCGCAATATTCGCCGTATTTTCGTCGGAATCAGCAGCCCCGGCGGCCTCCCGGATGACGATATCTAACTGCTCTGCTGCGCTCAATTTAGCCATTGGATGCCTCTGTGCCGAGTTGAGAAAACTGCACAACTCCGTGTCTTTTCCGCCACAAGTTGCACGTCACGCCTTTTTCACTGCCTGCGATGTCACTAGCAACCAGATCGCGAGGCTCCAAATAAGTGCCCCCGCAGCCAATGTGCCGACAGCTCCCGCGAAATTTCCAGTCCTGATTTGCGCGATGGCAGTGATTAGCGGCCCCATTCCCTTGCTCACCGCGAAGACCAACAGAACGCCCCCGCAAATGACCCGCCACTTAGCCACCACGCGGCGCACTAAGCCGCCCTCCGTTTCGCGGCTTTCTTCTTCGGCGGCCTTCCGATCTTCAGCACCCCCACCGGCTTGTCCCAATTCCGCTGCTTGCACTTAGGGCAGTAGGTCGGGCTGCCTCCCACCCGTTTTACCCATTCGTAGTCGCATCGAACACACCGGCAGATCCTCGCCTGAATGGACATAACTTATTTATCAATATAACACCACTTTCCTCTTGACGCAAGTGGTAGTTAATGATAAAGTGGTTTTGTAAGGAAGTTAGACGGGGACCGAGGCTGGTTGCACAGTCACGATCCCCTAGACACCGCGAAAGGAACTTTTCACGATGCTTGAAACCAATACTACCCAAACGAGCGCCGCTGAATTCGCGCGGGCTGGCCGCAATGAGATCGAGCGCCGCCTCGAAGAATTCGAACCGGAACTCACCGCCGAGGAGATCGAGGCCCAGGGCCTGGTCGTCCTCGTATCGGCTTCCGGGATTACCTTCTACACCGAGCGCGCCGAGACGCCCGCCATCTGCCCGGCTTGCGCGGCCGGTTACCACGAACAACCAGCGCTTCACCCCTGCGACTGTATCTGCCACGGCCAGGCCACCCCGCGCAAGCCGGCGGACACCGCCGCGCGCTTCCTCGCCGAAGTCGAGGCGAGCACACTGCCGCTCAGAACGCGGAGGGCCGCATGACCTTCACCTCCGTCAATAAAGACCAGCTACGCCGCGCATTCGCGATCGCGCACCGCGCCGGCGAGGATCCTCAGTATCCGCAGGCAACCCGCGTCAAGTTCAAAGCGATTGCCACGCTGCTCTGGAAAGCCCACGGCGAAGAAGGCGATCCGCCGCAAGGATCGGGCGCCAAGATCCTCGATATCGAGGAGGCCGCATCATGAGAGTCCTCGCCGCCGGCTCCCCCGGCCCCCGCCAAACCCCGCCCTCGACGCGCTTCATGACGATCGTGGGCCAGCCCAAGACCATCGCGCTCAAGTACGCGACCGGGCGCATCGTTCGCTCGCGCTATTCGGGCCAAGACGAGATGATGTACACGCTCACGACCGGCGAGAAGGCATTTTTCCCGATGAACGTCGGCGCCGCGATCGACAGCTTGACCCTCGCGCCGGGCCAGCCCTTCGTGGTCTGCCACCACGGCGGCGGCAACTGGGACATTGATCGGGCTCCAGGATTCCCGCCCCCGGCGCCTGCGCCAATGCCCCAGCCTCCGACCCACCCTCCAATGGGGCCGCCCGCAGCGCGCACACAACGCGCGCCTGCACCTCAACCACCGCACTATTGGGGAAGCGAAGCGGCGCCCGCGGCCACCTCCCCCGAGACTGACACACCGACGCCGCGCTTTGCTCAGGATCATAGTAACTCAGCCGGCAACGTTCTCGCCAGCTTTTACCCCGACGCGATCGAGATCGCGCTCGCGGGCGTCGCGGCCGCACAAAAACGCGGACTGATGGTTGCGCCCACCTTCGAGGACGTGCGCTGCATCGCGACCACCCTGTTCATCGAGCATAGTGGGAGGAACCGATGAACCTCCCCACGCTCTCCACCTCCCAGTACATCGAAATGGCAAAGGCGATGGCCGCGATCTTCGCGGCCGTCGCGCTGTTCATCGCCTGGTCCGACACGCGGAGGCCGCAATGACCCCGCGCCCGATCCTGCTCACCCAACTCGGCGCCGCCCTCGGCTGCCCCGCGAGCCGCCCTGACACCCCCGCGACCCGGTGTTCCTCCGAGCCCGGACGCGGCGAGCGCGCCAGGGCGGCTCGCACAGCAGCCGAGCCCGCGCTCCCGGAGGAATGCTATTACTCGGGCCCCCTCGATGCGCTCGGCCCCGCGCCCGCGCCGCACGTGCACGCGGCGCTCTCCTGGGGCTACATGGACCGCGAGGCGAGCGAGATGGCCGCGCAGAGCCGCGAGGACCTGATCCGGTTCTTCCAGATGAAGGCGCGGATCGCGCGCCGCGGGCGGAAAAGCGGACGGAGGGCACTGGCATGTTCAGCTTAGGCTTTTGGATTGTGTTCGCGGTCGCGCTCTGCGCGGTTGCGGAGGGGGGCATGCGCCTGGAGACGTGGTGGAGGCGGCGGCGCGACGCGAAAATCGCCAAGCCGCCGGCGATCGCGCGGGAGAACGCAGCGCGGCGCCGGCTGGGCAGGGCGCGATGACGATCGAGGTCGTGATTCTGCGCCTATCGAGCGGCCTGCTGTGGGCGCGCATCGCGCAGCACGGGCAGCTCGGGCGCAACCTGCTTAGCGGGCGCTCGATCACGAACGTCGAGAGCGCCAAGACGATCGCGAAGGCGCGGCTCTATGAGAAACTGGGCCACGCGGCTGAGCTGGAAATCGTGTGGACCGTGAAGGCATAATGGATCGCGATTTCCTCGATTACCAGTGGAGATGCTCAACCTGGGATGAGGCGATCGCGCAACACGACGAGGCAATCGCGGAGATCGGCAATCCAGGAGACGCGATCGAGGAACTGCCGACATTCACCGCGAATGTGAACGCGGCGCTGGCCTCGATCGAGAAGGCGGCGAACTGATGGCGCGCGAATTTAAGAGCGGCAAAATCCCGCCGGGGCTCGGGTTCGATTGGTATCCCACGCCTGAGACTGAGCAGCCAACCCGCGCGCAGCTCGGCCAACTCGCGATGGGCAGCCGCGTGCGCGATCGGTTCAATCGCACCGGCACCGTGCAACGCGCGGCTTTCGGCGACGAAGTACTCGGACCAGGCGGCGCGGTGGCGCGTCATCTCCCCGTGACCGAGCATGTGGGCGTGTTGTGGGATGGGCGCGCAGGCGCGATCATCGAATACCCCGAGGATTGGGAATTCGAGGTCATCAGCGGGGCCATTCTAGGGTAGTGTCCCATACTGTCCCAAAAGGCCGTTCCCACAGGAATGCGATTAAACGATGCAAACGCGACGCGCCAAGGGACCCTTGGGACAGGCCCGCAACGTGTCGGTTATGGAACGACGCTACCGCGTTTTACCGCGTTTTTCCGGGCTTTTCCATCGCATTTGCGGGCGCCGCTCTCCCGCCCCCCGGCGCCCTTTTTTCCCGGTTTTTGCCTGTTTTGACTAGCAGACTCGCCTGCCAGTCCAGTTTAGCGAAGTAACCCACAACTCCACGCCAAAACAGGGGGGCCGGAAACTTACACGCGCCCCCGCGAAAATAGCGATCCGCGACGCGCAGCGGCGTCGGCGCGGAGAGCAGCATCCCTGCGTTCGCCGCGTCGGTAAGGGCGGGCGCGCCGCCCGATGATCACGCCGTCCGGTTGTTGCTGGGCGATCGGCTCCAGTGGACCGTCACGGAATTCGATCCTGTACAGGATGTGACCTCCCCACTTGTACGCGTAGCCGGTGGAGACGCGCGCCGGCGACACGCTGATCAGCTTCCGCCCCGGCACCCACAGGGCGCGCTCGGGATCGAAGGCCAGCGCGGCCGGCGCGGCCACGAGCGCGGCGAGGAAGCCGCGGCGGTTCACTGGCTATCCGGCGCGGGCCGATAGTGCTGCTCGACGTAGGACGCGGCGACGGGCCACACGTGCCCGGAGATTGGATCGTGCGCGACGAAATCGCCCGCCTGGCCGCTGAGCATGCCCTCGTTTGTCTCGACGTCGAACATATCGTCCTGCCGGAGCATGTAAACCGGATTGGGCAGCTTGAGCATCCGCGCGCCCTTATCGATGATCTCGGGCGCGTCCTTTTGCGTGAACGTCCGAAGCCTCCGCGTTCCGCTATCCGGCGGCATCAGTACCGTCCGTTGTGCGTGATCGCCGAGTTCGCGTCCATCCGCGCCTCGCGCAGCTTGCGGATCGCCGCGCTGCGATCCGGCGAGGGCGGCACGTTCGCGACGATCACCTCGACCGCCTCGGCGAGCGCGTTTCTGACGGCCTGGCCGCGCGCGGTCTGCTCAGCCGTCCACGGATGGTACTCGAAGGCATCGTGAATCGACGCCTTCACTGCGACCGTTAGAGCGCTCGCCCGCGTAAAATCGACGGGCGAGGGCGTGTCCCTGGTTTCGCTCGGCGACACGTTAGGCCCCCGCGGTGCGCGTCTTCGGAATCGAGGCCGCCTCGACCAGCGCCGTGTAGGTCGAGCGGTTCTGCGTCCAGAAGGCCAGCAGCCGCGGCAGCGCGCGCATCTGCGCGCGGATGGCGGGCGGGATGCGGACGGTGGTCGACTTGACCGCCGCGAGCGATTGACACTGCTCGGCGAAGGTCTCGCCGGATTTCAGATACTCTGCCACGCTCGGAAGCGGGCCGATTTGCGTCTTGCGATTGACTGGTGCCATGTGGCGTTTTTCTCCCTGCCGTCCGAGTATGCCGCGGGGGAGCGCGCCGCGTCAAGGGCTTCAGGCGATAGCGTGAGCGCCGGATGACCTTCGGGGATGCGGGTGTGCCGGCGCACTTCCGCACATGTTCCCTGAATTTCACCTGCGGGGCGCCCACCAGTACCCATTTCAGCTTCCGGCATTTGGGGCAGCGGCGCTTCATCCAGCGTTTACCCTTCATGGCTTCGGTCTGGATCACAGCCAGTGCCCTCGCTCGGCCGCCTTCTTGAGCGCCCGCCGCTCGCGGTCGCGGTTGGCGCGGTGCTGCCGCCGGGCGTGGAGGAACCCCGCGACGAGCGGCGCGAGCGCGAGGATCCCGAAGCCGACGCCCACGGCCCAGTCGAGCGGCGTCATCGCGCACCCTCCCGCTCGGCTTGCTCACCCGCAATCGCGAGGCCCAGCCCTGTGCGCGCGTGGCCTTTGGCTTTTTCGAGGGCCCGCTGTTGGCGTTTTTCCCAGCCTGCCTCCCAGCGGGCCCGCTTGATCCGCTCATCCAGCTTCACGCGAGGCCGCGGCGGCGGTGGATCGGGATCGACCGCGAAGTATGCGCGGAATAGCTCGAGTCCCAGCGGGATCAGCGGATGACAGGTGTCGAGCGCGTTCGCAAACGCGTTCAGCCGCCCGCGGCGCCGCGAGAACTGATCCGCGTTCCAGCAGAGCGTGTTGCCGATGGCGGTGAAGGCGATGCGACCCTGTTCGGCATAGCCCGGCTCGATAAGGGCCATGATCACGCAGGTGGTGATCGCCTGCACGCCGAGCTCGGGCGAGAGGTTGCGCGTGTGGCGGAACTGGACACGGAAGAAACGGCCTTGGACGTAGAGACGGATCATGACACGGCCTCCTCCGCAGCGGGAACGGGCGCGGCCAGCACGCCTTTTAATTCCATCCACTGCTTAGCGTGCTGAATGTGCGCGCGGTATTCGGAGATCTCGGCGGCGCTGTAGCGGTTCTTCACTCCGGTCGCGACGTAGTTTTCCTCCCACCACTTGACTGGATGGTGCTCGCAGCCGATGGTGATGTGGCCCGCCTCGCGCACGATTAGATAGTCGCGACTACCGAGGATCTGAAGCGGCGGTATCCCATCCGGTAGCATTCCCTCCGCCCCGCGGAGGTTCGCCCCGCGGAGGTTCGCCCCGCCGAGGTCCGCCCCGCCGAGGTCCGCCCCGCGGAGGTCCGCCCCGCGGAGGTCCGCCCCGCGGAGGTTCGCCCCGCGGAGGTTCGCCCCGCCGAGGTCCGCCCCGCCGAGGT
>JAZJZB010000093.1:0-7633 GCA_040390085.1 Pseudomonadota bacterium
GGTCGCGGTGATGCTTGGGCATCGACCGGTTCACCTGGTCGATGAAGATGATGTACGGCTCGCCCGTCGCAAGGCGGGTTTCGACCAGCTTTTGGAACAGCGAGCGGGCGTCGACCTTGCCGCGTTCCGAGCCGTCCTTCGGGCTGCGCAGGATGAACTCGTCGCCATTGCGCACCGCTTCCATGAACTCGTCGGTGACCAGCACGCCGTGGTGCAGGTTGAGCGCCTTGCGGTTGAAGTCGCCGGACGGTTTGCGGATCTCGAGAAACTCCTCGATCTCGGGATGCGAGACGTCGAGATAGACCGCCGCCGAACCACGCCGCAGCGAACCCTGCGAAATCGCCAACGTCAGGCTGTCCATCACCCGGACGAACGGGATGATTCCGCTGGTCTTTCCGTTGAGTCCGACCGGCTCGCCAATTCCGCGCACCCGGCCCCAATAGGTGCCGATTCCGCCGCCCTTCGAGGCGAGCCACACATTCTCGTTCCAGATTTCGGTGATCGCCTGGAGGCTGTCGTCGACGCTGTTGAGATAGCAGCTGATCGGGAGGCCGCGGCCGGTGCCGCCGTTGGACAGCACTGGCGTCGCCGGCATGAACCACAGCCGCGAGATGTAATCATAGACCCGCTGCGCGTGGTCGGCATCGTCGGCGTAAGCCGCCGCGACCCGCGCGAACAGGTCCTGATAGCTCTCGCCCGGAAGCAAATAGCGGTCGCCCAGCGTGTCCTTGCCGAACTCGGTCAGGAGGGCGTCGCGGCTCGAGTCGGTCTTGACGTCGAACTTGGGCGCATGGACCGTGTTGCTTCCGCTCGCCTGCGTTGCGACGTCGTCGGTCGGAACTTCGCTGCCAGTCGAAAAGTCCATTGCGCTTCCCCGTCCCTGATCGGCCCTGACGTCATCCGCGTCGAGGACCGTTTGTTCGCTAATTGTTCGACTCGGAGCCATGCGGACATCCTAGCCTTTTTTGCGGTCGAGCGGGGCTTTTCTCAGCATCGTCCCCGATATCCACAGCCGTGGTTTTCGAAGACAAAAGAGCCCGTCACCGGAATATAGGCATTCCAGCGCCGAACACCAGCAGTTGAGTGTCCCCCCTCTTTCGCTACCACCTATTGTGCCTCAATCCGTTGCAGACGCAAGTCGGTAAATGAAGGTTAACGCAAATTTCCTGTGGATTTGCAGCCGCGCAACACTGTCCGCCCGGCCATGCAGCCGGCGCGAGCGCTGGCGGCGCGGCGAGGCGTAAAGAAGCTGTGTGAATTGGCCGGCATGCCCGTGTGTTTAGGGCGTCCGACACTCGACGCATTGATTCCGCTGGCGCAAGTTGCGCGCGATGCGGGGGCTTATTCTTGGGATTGCGGCGATCGGGCTGTGCGGCGGAAGCGCCGCGCAGGCGGCGGACGAGGCGCCGATCTGTGCCGACCGGCCGGGCAAGTCGACCCCGACCTGCACCGTACCGGCGGGCCATTTCCAGCTGGAAACGGGCGTCGCCGACTGGTCACTCGATAAAGCGGGAGGCGAGCGCGACACCTCGCTCGCGATCGGCGAGACATTGATCAGATATGGCCTGACCGATCATTCGGACATCCAGCTCGACGCGACTCCGTGGAAGCGCGCGACCAGCCGCGGCCCCGGTTTCCACGACAGCGCGTCGGGCTTCGGCGACGTGACCGTGATCTACAAGCATCGGGCTACGCCGGGTAATTTGCCGGTCCAGCTCGCTTTCTATCCCTATGTGAAGATCCCAACGGCGAAACGCTCGCTCGGCAATCGCAAATGGGAAGGCGGGCTGCTGATCCCGATCGATTATGCGATCCCGAATTCGCCGCTCGGCATCAACCTGACTCCCGAAATCGACTGGGTCGCCGATGCCGCCGGCCACGGCCAGCACCTCGCCATGGTCCAGGTCGCAAGCCTCGGCTGGCAGGCCAGCGACAAGCTGAATTTTTCGGCCGACATCTGGGCGCAGTGGGACTGGGATCCGGCCGGAACGACGCGGCAGGCGATATCTGGTGAGCAATGACGTGCAGCTCGATGCCGGTGCGAACTTCGGGCTCAATCGCAATACGCCGGACGTGGAGGTCTACGCGGGTGTGTCGAAACGGTTTTAACGCTCCAGCAGCGCCTGATCTTCTACTGGCTGGTAACGCTGATTTGAGGCTTGCCTAGGCAGCTTCGCCGGAGCGGCTCAACTCGGCCACTGCGTCGATCACTTCCTGGAGACGCGCGCCGATATCGGGCCGGTCGAGGGTATCGATGATGGCCTGCGCTTCATCCAGCAGCGACATCGCGCGGCCAACATCGCCGCGCGGCGTCGCATTCTTGTCGAACCTTACTCTCGACATTTTATTCTCCTGAACTCTCCGGCCCGGCCACACCCTCAAGGTGCCGAGGCGTGGTGGCTTGTGCCACCGCGGGGAGAGAAGAAACATTGCCGGAAGTCTATTCAACAGTTTGAATTGTACCAGAAAGATACCGCTCCATCATGGTTCGACCTTTGTCGGTGAGCTCGACGAAATCGGACCGGCGGTCGGTTGGATTGGCGTGGCGAACGACGAGCTGCTCCTTGTCGAGATAGTCGAGCCAGCGAAGCGCGGTGGTCGCCGGAGCACCGGACAACGAGCTGAGGCCACTGACCGAACGTCGCGGCCCCTCAACCTGGCCGATGTACAGCGCGAGCAGCATGTCCCACGCCGGCTCCCCGAACATCGCCCTATTGAAGATCTTGAGCCGGCCGCGCCGAGCGAGCAGCATGTCGCGGGCGAAGTCGAGCAATGCCCTGGGACTGACAAGGGCGCCGTCGTTAAGTTGCGATTTGCCAAAATCGGCTTGATCAACGTCGCCATGACCAAGCAGCTGCCCGAGCAGATAAGTGACCGCTTCCAGATCAGATCGTCTCAAGCTGATCGTTTTGACGATTTGATTGTCCTCGGGTCGGATCTGATACATAACGTTTCAGTTAATACGCATCGAAACGCTCTTCGCAATGTGACGGGCACCACCAACTTGGACAATAAACCAACCAACTCGGTGGATTTATCATCTTCCCAACTCGTTATGATCGCGGGTTCGACGGAACAGGTGATCGCCATGCGAGAACAATTCAAAAGTGACTGGCTCAACGTTGGCAAGCGAGCCTGGACCAAGCCCCAGCTCAAGAAAATCGAGCCGACTGACGAGCTCCTCCAGCTGCTGCACCGGCAGCACCCGGATTGCCAGCCGCTCCGCCGCCTGATCGACTCGCGCTCCCAGACCCCGTCACGGGGTGGATGATCGGCGCGATCGATACTCTGACGGAGCAATCCGTCCTGATCATCGCGTCGCTCGCGCTGCTGGTCGTCGTTCGATGGTGCTTCCGGAACCAGTTCGGCTGATTGGCGCGACGCAACCTCCGGCGCGCTGCGGCGTTCCCAAATTCGCGTCTTCCCTCGGTTGGTTTAGAGGAGTAGTACTAACCTTGGTTAGGGTTTCCTGACGCACAAGTCGCATGGGGCCATGCTGCTCGGCGGGAGAAATGTGACACTCAATAGCGGCTGAGCGGTCGGTCAGGCACCGACGAATTGCACCCAAGCGCCTTCGAATATCCCGAACTTCCAACAGCGAATCGCGAGCGGCGTGCGCCGCCCGGGTTCCATCGATGGATCAGGCCGTGCCCAAAAAGACGATCATCCTGTCGGAAGAAGACCTGCTATCAATACAGCGGCTCCTGGCCGGTCTTTCGAGCCCGGACCGCGGCCACCAGCCGCCTTCCGATATCGCGCCGGAGCAGTTCGTAAAGCTCGCGCGCGCCTCGCTTGCACTGCGCAAGCGGCGTACGGGATATTTCCATCGGGCCATGCTCGGCGAGCCGGCCTACGACATGCTGCTGGCGCTGTACGACCCGCAAACCGACGAAACGCCAGTGACGGCAACGCGCCTCGCGGAAATTGCGGGGGTGGCGCCGTCGAGCGCGCTTCGCTGGATCGAATATCTGGTGGCCAAGCAACTGGTCGATCGCGAGCCTCATCCGAAACACAGGCGGGCGTCGGTCCTCACCCTGTCGGACAAGGGGCGCGAAGCGCTGGAAGGCGTGTTCCGCGATATGCTCGAAAGCCTGCGGGGCGTCACCTCCTGATCTTGTTGGGGGGGCAGCGTCGGGACGCCTAGCCGCCCAGCATTTTCTTCACGCCGCGCGCCGCCTGGCGAAGCCGCTGCTCATTCTCGACCAGCGCGATGCGGACGAAGCCTTCGCCTTCCTCGCCGAAGCCGACTCCCGGCGCGACCGCGACATGGGCCTCGGTCAGCAGCTGCTTGGCGAATTCCATCGAGCCCATGTTGTGAAAGCGCTCGGGGATCGGGGCCCAGGCGAACATGCTCGCTTGCGGCACCGGGATCGGCCAGCCGGCGCGGGCGAAGCATTCGACCAGCACGTCGCGGCGCTTCTTGTAGAGCTTGCGGTTGGCCTCGACGATGTCCTGCGGGCCGTTGAGCGCTGCGACGGCGGCGGCCTGGACCGGGGTGAACGCGCCATAGTCGAGATAGGATTTGACGCGGGCGAGCGCCTCGATCAGCCGCGCGTTGCCGACCGCGAAGCCGATCCGCCAGCCGGCCATCGAGTAGGTCTTGGACATCGACGTGAACTCGACCGCCACCTCCTTCGCGCCCTCGACCTGCAGGATCGACGGGGTCGGCGTGTCGCCGAAATAAATCTCGGCATAAGCGAGGTCGGAGATGACGATCAGCTCATGCTCGCGGGCGAAGGCGACCAGCCGCTCGTAGAAGGGCAAATCGGCGACATAGGCGGTCGGGTTCGAGGGGTAGCCCACGACCAGCACCTTGGGGCGCGGGACGGTGTAGCGCATCGCCAGGCGCAGCCGCTCGAAGAAGTCCTCGCCCGGCGCGGCCGGGATCGAGCGGATCGCGGCACCGGCGATGATGAAGCCGAAGGTGTGGATCGGGTAGCTCGGGTTGGGCGCGAGCACGACGTCGCCAGGCGCGGTGATCGCCTGGGCGAGGTTGGCGAGGCCCTCCTTGGAGCCGAGGGTGACGATCACTTCCTTGTCGGCGTCGAGCTTCACGCCGAAGCGGCGCTGGTAATAAGCCGCCTGGGCCTTGCGGAGGCCGGGAATCCCGCGGCTCGCCGAATAGCGGTGGGCGGTCGGCTTGGCCGCGACTTCGCACAATTTGTCGATGACATGCTTGGGCGGCGCGCCGTCGGGATTGCCCATGCCGAGGTCGACCACGTCTTCGCCGCGCGCGCGGGCGGCGGCCTTCATCGCGTTCACTTCGGCAAAGACGTAGGGCGGAAGCCGCTGGATGCGGTAGAAATCGTCACTCATCGGCCTTGTCATGGCCTCGATGCCGCACCGCGGCAAGCGCTCCGCGACTCGCAACCGGCGATCCGCATATGCGTTTCATCCCCGGTGTAAATCGCAGAATCCCGCGAAAAACGAAGGGAGAGACACCATGCGGAGAACACTTCTCACCTTGCTGACATCGGCCGCGATCCTGACCGGGTGCAACACCGTGCGCGGAGTCGCCTCGGACATCGAATCGGTCGCCAACGCGTTCGATCCGGCGCGGACCTATCCGGTGTGCGGCAGCTACGGCCTGATCGACCGCAACGGCGACGGGCGGATCGGCCGCGACGAATGGCTCGCTTACGGCCCGGCCCAGTTCGCCAGCTGGGACCTCAACCACAATGGCCGGATCGGCCCGGGTGAGTTCGCCAATTGCTGGTACGGCGGCGGCTTCTATCCCAACTACAACCGCGCCGATTACCGTACCGCATTCACCGCGCTGGACGTGAACGGCGACGGCTACATCACGCCGGACGAGTTCTTCAGCGGCGCGGCGTGGGCCAGGCTCGACCCGACCGGGACCGGCTACATCACCGCCTGGCCGTGGCGATAGGTCAGCGCGGCAGTAGCGCGTAGGTCCGGCGGAAGGCGTGCGCTTCGGCCGCAGTGAAAGCGCTGCGGTCGTCGCGCCGCGCGTCGGCCGGGACGCCGGTGACGAAATAAACGATCCCGCGGCCGCGCGCGCGGTCGATCCATATCCCGCTTTTCATTCCGTAGGCATCGCCGGCGTGGCCGACGAGGACCGCGCCTTGAGTGCCCGGGTCATCGCCGCAGCCGGGCACCGGGGTCGGGATCTGCTGGGTGGCGAGGCCGTAGCTGCAATAGAAACCGTGCTCGATATTCCCGTTGCGCCCGTCATAGCGCCACACCTGGGTGACGAGCATTTCAACCGATTGCGGTGAGATGATGCGCACGCGATCGAGCGTTCCGTTGCCGAGGAGCATTCGGCCGACTCGGGCAAGCCCGCGGGCGGAGATCCTGAGCCCGCCCTGAGGCGAGAACAGCGAACCGTTCTCCCCCGGCTTCCACAGCGACAGATTGCATGGGTCGCCGTCCTTCACGAACACCGGGCAGGCCGGGCGAACTCCGTGGAGATCGTCCTTGAGCGGCTTGCCGGCGGGATCGTCGAGCTGGACGGCGCGGGCGGCCATCGCGTCGCTGCAGGTCGGCCAATTGTAACAGGCGTCGATGTGCATCGGCTCGAGTACATTATGGCGCATCCAGATATCGAACCGCTGGCCGGCGACGCGCTCCATGATCGATCCGATGATCGGGAAATTCATGTTGGCGTAGCTGAAGAAGTTGTCGCCCGGTCCGTGCGCCGGGTTCCATTCCTTGGGGTCGGTCATCGCGCTTTGCAGCGAGGCTCCGAGCGGGATCACGTAATTGTCGTCATGCTCGCGCACGGAGCTGGTGTGCGACAGCAACATTCGAAGCGTGATCGGGCGGTCGGGGAAGCTCGGGTTCCGCAATGACCATCCGAGCCAGCGTGAGACGTCGCCGTCGAGGTCGAGCTTGCCCGCCTCGACCAGCTTCATCACGCCGACCGCGACGACCAGCTTGCTGACCGAGGCAATGCGGACCGGGTCGTCGGCGGTGACCCGGCGGCCGCTGTGCGGATCGGCGATGCCGTCGGCGAAGCTTGCGATCTCGCCATTCGCGCTGAACGCAACGCCGACCTCCGCGTGCACGGGGGGCGCAACGGTTGGGACCGTCGCACAGGCGGCGAGCAACAAGGGAGCGACGGCGACGAGCATCCGCATCGCCGTGAACTTAATCGCGGTACGCCGGCAATGACCAGCCGCGAGCGATTGCTGCCGCGCGCAGGACGAAGCCGGCGACGATCCCTGCCGCGGCGGCGACGAAGATCGGGACCCCGAGCAGGCTCAAGCCGACGAACAGGCCGGCGGCGAGCGCCGCGGCGGTGACATAGAGCTCGGGCCGCATGAGGATTGATGGGTCGCCGGCGAGGACGTCGCGGATGATGCCGCCGACGCAGGCGGTCATCACCCCCATCGCGAAGGCTGGAACCGGGGCGACTCCGAAGCCGAGCGCCTTGGCCGCGCCGTAGGTCGCATAAGCGGCAAGCCCGGCAGCGTCGAACCACAGCAGGGCCTTGCCTGCGAACCGGCGGCGGCTGGTCAGCCAGACGAGCAGGGCAGCGCCGATGCAGATCAGCAAAGTCGCATTGGTGTGCACCCAGAAGACCGGCGCCCCGATCAGCAGGTCGCGGACCGTGCCGCCGCCGATCCCGGTGACCACCGCGAAGAAAATGAAGGTGACGAGCGTCTGGCGT
>JAZJZB010000093.1:7643-11161 GCA_040390085.1 Pseudomonadota bacterium
GCGGCGAGCAGCGCGCCGGAGATCGCGAACACCGCGATCCCGAAGAAGTCGAGGACAACCAGCGCTTGAGGAACGGCGGGTGTAATCGATGAACCCATCCTCCGTCATTGCGAGGAGCGAAGCGACGAAGCAATCCAGCAATGGTGCCGGCCGTGGATTGCTTCCCCCGGCTCATTGGCCGGGGTCGCAATGACGAGTAGAGAGTGCGGCATGGCCGACGAAACCGGAACAGCAAGCGCGATCCCGACGCTGGAGGACTGGCAGCATTGGACGCTGGTGATGGGCCGCGCCCAGCAGATGATGATGGAATTCTGGGCCGAACAGATGAAGCAGGGCCAGGCGCTGCCGTCCTTTGGGCCGAGCTGGTCGCCGCCGGCGTTCGGCTTTGCCGAGCAAAGCGGCGCGAGCGACCCGATGGCGCTGATGACCGCCGGCGCGCAGGCCTGGGCGAAAGGGCTCGAGACCTGGGGCAAGATGCTCGGCGGCGTCACCGCCGCCGCACCCGTCGGCGGCAAGGAGCGCAAGGACCGCCGCTTCGCAGCGCCGGAATGGCGCGACAATCCGATCTTCGACACCATCCGCCAGACCTATTTGCGGGTGTCCGACCAGTTGCTCGGAACCGTCGACGAGATCGACGGCGTCGATGCTGCAACGCGCGAGAAACTGCGCTTCGCAACGCGCAGCTTCGTCGATGCGATGAGCCCGTCCAACTTCGCGCTGACCAATCCGCAGGTTCTCAAGCGCACGCTCGAGACGCGCGGCGAGAATCTGCTCAAGGGCCTCGCCAACATGTTGCGGGACATCGCCTCGGGCCAGCTGACCCAGACCAAGCCGGGCGCGTTCGAGGTCGGACGCAACCTCGCGACCACGCCGGGCAAGGTGGTCAGGCAGACGCCGCTCTACCAGCTGATCCAGTACACGCCGACCACGCCAGACGTTTTGAAGACCCCGGTGGTGGTGTTTCCGCCGTGGATCAACCGCTTCTACATCCTCGACCTCACCCCCGAAAAAAGCTTCGTCAAATATTGCGTCGACAACGGCATCACCCTGTTCATGGCGAGCTGGAAATCGGCCGACGAGAGCATCGCCGACGCCACGCTCGACGATTATGTCCGCAAGGGCCAGATCGACGCGATCGACGCCATCCGCGAGCTGCTCGACGTCAAACAAGTCCATGCGATCGGTTATTGCGTCGCCGGGACGACGCTCGCAGCGACCCTCGCTTACCTCGAGTCCAAGGGCGAGGCGGACAAGGTCAGATCGGCGACCTTCTTCACCGCCCAGGTCGACTTCAGCGAAGCCGGCGACCTCAAGCTGTTCACCGGCGAGGAGACCATGTCGCTGCTCGACCAGCTGACCGCCGAGAAGGGCTATCTCGACGGGCGCTACATGGCGGCGACCTTCAACCTGCTGCGCGGCCGCGACCTCATCTGGAACTATGTGGTCAACAATTACCTGCTCGGCGACGAGCCGCCGCCGTTCGACCTGCTGCACTGGAACAGCGACACCACCAACCTGCCGGCGCGCTGGCACCGCGACTATCTGGAAGACCTCTACAAGGGGAACAAGCTGGCCGAGCAGGGCGCGATCAAGGTCGGCGGGACCCCGATCAATATCGATACCGTCAAGACTCCGGCCTACATCCAGGCCGGGCGCGAGGACCATATCGCGCCGCCCCAAAGCGTGTGGAAGATCATGGACCATTTCGCCGGGCCGAAGCGGTTCGTGCTCGCCGGTTCGGGCCATATCGCCGGTGTCGTCAATCCGCCGGCGGCGCAGAAATATCAATATTGGGTCAACGACAAGCCGTGCGGGACACTCGATTCCTTCGTCGAAGGGGCGGCCGAGCACCAGGGGAGCTGGTGGCCCGACTGGCTCGACTGGCTGAAGAAGCAGGATAGCGAGACGGTGAAAGCCGAGGGCGCGCGGATCCCGGGCGCAGGCAAGGTCAAGGCGATCGAGGACGCGCCGGGGAGCTATGTCAAAGCGCGCTGAGGCGCTCACGATCCGCGTTGCCCGGCCGGACGAGCGCGACGACCTCGAAGCGCTGCAGCGGCGCGCTTCGCTAGAGCTGCCCGACTATCGCGAGCAGCTGCTGGCCAATCCCGACGCGATTCATCTTCCACCGGCGCAGCTTGCCAACGGCCAGGTGATGGTCGCCGAGCTGGCCGGTCGCGTGGCCGGCTTCGCGGCAGTGGTCGGCGGCGAGCTCGATGGGCTGTTCGTCGAGCCGGACTTGTGGCGGCATGGCGTCGGCGCAGCGCTGGTCGAGGCCGCGGTGCACGAGGCGCGCAAGCGCGGCCTCGCGCTGACGGTCATCGCCAACCCGCAGGCGCTCGGCTTCTACCGGCGGTGCGGATTCAGCGAGGAAGGGTTCGTGGAAACGCGGTTCGGACCGGGGGTTCGGATGAGCCGCTAGATCCTCATTGCGAGGAGCCGAAGGCGACGCGGCAATCCAGAATCAGGCTAGATTGCTGCGCTGCGCTGGCAATGACTGATCAGCATTTCTCGTACTGCCAGTGGCGGCGCTTGCCTTCGCTGAGCCATTCGACCGCGGTGGCGATGCGCTTCTGCCGCGTTGCGTCCTGTTTCGCCTCGGCGACCCATTCGAGATAGTCGCGCTGCGCGCTTGGCGGGAAGCCGTCGAGCGCGGCCTTGGCCTTGGGCGCCTTGGCGAGCGCCGCGGCGAAGTCGGCATGCATCTGCGGCGCGGGCTTGGGCGCATGCTTGGCCTTGCGCGGCGCGGGGGCTTTGCGGGCAAGCTCGGCGGCCTCGCGGATCAGGCGGTCGAGCTCGGCATCCAAAGGCAGATCGTCGATGGACTTGAGCTTGCCGAACTGGCCCATCGCATCGGCGTTGGCGGACTCGCCGCGAAGCTCCTGCCCGCGCCAGAAGTTGAGCGCAGCGTGGGCTTTGAACGCGGCCATGATCAGCAGAATCTTGCCGTCGAGCGTGAAAGCCGGCGCGCTCCACTTGATCGCTTCCTCGATGCCGGGAACGACGGCGTGGACGCGCTCGCGGACCTTTTCGAGGATCGCCTGGGCGAAGGGCTGAGCCTTGGCAATATAAGCGTCGATCCGCGGCTCGCGGCTCACAGAATCCCACCGCCGAGCATCAGCCGGACGACTCCGATGACAATCACGAACAGGTTGAGGTTACGCCCGGCGGTCCCGCGCGAGATCATGCCGATGCCGGCGCCGATGATCGCCAGCGGGATGATCAGCCAATTGACCCAGCCGAGCAGCGGAATGAAGGCGACAAGCGCTGAAAGGAGCGCGACGAAGCCGATGATGAGGGAGACGAGGTTGAACATCGACCTGTCCTAGCATCACTCCGGGGTTTGGGGGAGCCGGGGCGCGCGGAGCAGCGCGACGACGTACAACGCGAGGGCCGCCCAGATCGCCGGGAAGGCGATCGCATGGGCGGTGGTGAACGGCTCGCCGTAGAGCAGCACCGCGATCAGGAACTGCAACGTCGGCGCGAGGAACTGGAGCATTCCGAGCGTCGAATAAGGCAGG
>JAZJZB010000093.1:11171-14767 GCA_040390085.1 Pseudomonadota bacterium
CGACGCTGCTCAGCGTGCTGGGGTCCTTATTCGGCGGCGGCGGTGAACAGCAGGAGCGGGGTCGTGGAGACGATTCCGGCGAGCATCAGCATTCCGGCGTCGCGGCTGCTGAAGCCCATCGCCGGCTGGCCGGCGAGGACGAGCCAGCCGAGCCAGGCGATCGCGAACGGGAACAACAAAGTCGTTTCGATCGCAAGCCCGGTGACCGCGTCGGCCGGCACGATCTTCCGCAGCAGTCCGTAGAGCGCGAAGCTGGCGCACAAAGCGAGGCTGATCCACAGCTGGCCGAGCGCCCCGAGCGCAAGGACCGAAATGCCCGCAGCGGCAATCGCCACCGCGGTCCATTGCAGGCGGTTGAGCCGCTCGTGGAGGACGAAACGGCCGAGCAGGACGTTGGCCAGCGGGTTGAGATAATAACCGAAGCTGGCGGCGAGGATGTGGCCGCTGGTGACCGAATAGACGTAGAGCAGCCAATTGCCGCCGATCAGCAGCGCGGTGGCCATGAGGATCCCGAGCGTCCGTGGGCGGCGCAGCGCAGCCCGGACCTTGTCACTGCCCTTCGAGACCGCGATCAGGACGGCGAGGAACGGCAGCGACCACAGGATCCGGTGGGCGACGATGTCGACGGGCGGGATCTTGCCGAGCAGCTTGAAGTAGATCGGAAGTACGCCCCACAGCGCATAAGCGGCGAGACCAAGCGGGAAGCCGCCGCGGTGGTCATCGTGGGTGGCGGCGGGGCGCGCGCCTTTGTGGGTAACGAGCTTGTTCATCTTGCATGCGCCTAGCCGTGCTAAGCGGCTCATGAAAGATCGTGGTCAACGGCGGTTGTGTTGAAACCGTTACGCCGCAGTGTCAGTTAATGACCGGGGTTAGCGAAAGGTCGGTGTCCAGTGGCGCGATTCGGCAGCCTTGTCCTTACCAGCGCCGCATTATCGGCGCTCGTCGTGCTGGCCGGCTGCGCGATCAAGCCGAAGCTTCCGCCCGGAGTCCATCCGCGGGTCGAGGTCGGGGCGCCGCTCAAGTCCGACGCCTGGAAAGCAGTCGCGACCAGCGCCGACCAATACCGGCTCGACCGGCTCGGCCTCGCCTGGCAGCAGGCGCTCGAGGAGGCCAGGAAAAGCGACCCCGCCGAAGTCCGCCGCGAAGGCAAATTGCTGATGCCGCGCGCCGCGCTGCCGCGGCCCGCGCCGACTCCGGGGAGCTATAATTGCCGATTGATCAAGCTCGGCAAGGCGACGTCCAGGAGCAAGCCATACGAGAGCTTCAAGCCGTTCTTCTGCTACGTCGAGGTCGACGGCGACCTGCTGACCATCGTCAAGCAGACCGGCAGCCAGCGGCCGGCCGGACGGCTGTGGGAGGACGACGATCCGACCCGGCTGATCTTCCTCGGCAGCCTCGCGCTTGGCGATGAGCAGGCGCCGGTGGCTTATGGCGACGACCCAAAGCGCGACATGGCCGGGGTGCTCGAGCGGATCGGGCCGTTCAAGTGGCGGCTGGTCATCCCGTGGCCGCAAAGCACGTCCAAGCTGGACGTGTTCGAGCTGACGCCGGTCGCGCTACAGCCGGAAGGATGAGCGAAGCCGCAGGGCTTCTGGCCGACCCCGCGGAGGTTCGGGCGATCCTGATTGCCTCGGCCCAGGCTGGAGAGGCGATCAGCTATTCGGAGGTGCTGGCCCTGCTCGGGCACCATTTCAGCCGCCCCAAGATGCGCGCCTTGTGCAAGGTGCTGAGCTTCGTCGACGACGAGGCCGAGGAGCGGGGTGAGCCCGAGCTCGCGGTGCTGGTGGTGCGCCAGTCGGACGGACTGCCGGGGCAGGGCTGGTGGGTCGGCGGAGCCAAGAAGCACGGCTATGTCGGGCAATGGGAAGGCCCCAAGGCGGCCAAGCTGATCCGCAAGCTGCAGCGGGAGGCGTTCGAGTTTTGGGCGGGACGGGAAGCATAACCAAGAAGCCCTCCCCCTCGTGGGGAGGGTTTGGGTGGGGGCGCGGCATCTGCGTCAGCAGATGGACGCCAGCAAAGAGTCTCTTCGGCCGGCAGACGCCGGCCGGCCCCCCACCAAATTTCCCCCACAAGGGGGGAGGCTGTAGCTACGCTCGCAATGACGAGATGGGGCTGTTAGGGCGCCCCGACGTGAGCGAAGCCCGAACCTTTACAGTCAGCGACGACGACGACGGAATCCGGCTGGACCGCTGGTTCAAGCGGCACATGCCCGACGTCAGCTTCAACCTCGTCTCGCGCTGGGCGCGGACCGGGCAGCTGCGCATCGGCGGCAAGCGGGCAGTGCCGGGCGACCGGGTCGAGGCCGGGCAGGAGATCCGGATCCCGCCGATCGAGGTCCAGCCGGAGCGCTCGGCGCGGCCGCAGCGCAAGCTCGAGACGCTGACGCCCGACGAGGAGCAATTCGTCCGCGAGATGGTGATCTACCAGGCGCCGGGCGCGTTCGTTCTGAACAAGCCGCCGGGGCTCGCGACGCAGGGCGGGACCAAGACCACCCAGCACCTCGACCGGCTGCTCGACGGGCTGGCCGACGAGTCCGGGCGGCCAAAGCTGGTCCACCGCCTCGACAAGGATACGTCGGGCGCGCTGCTGGTGGCGCGAAGCGCGCGCGCCGCCGGGCACTTCGCCAAGGCGTTTTCAGGACGGACCGCGAAGAAGGTCTATTGGGCGCTGATCGTCGGCGTGCCCGACGCCAACGAAGGGATGATCGACGCGCCGCTCGCCAAGCAGCCGGGCACTGGCGGCGAGAAGATGCACATCTCCGAGGAGCACGGGCTTCCGGCCAAGACTCGCTGGCGGCAGATCGACCGCGCCGGCAACCGCGCCGCCTGGGTCGAGCTGCAGCCGCTGACCGGGCGCACCCACCAGCTGCGGGCGCATATGGCGGCGATTGGCCATCCGATCGTCGGCGACGCCAAATATGGCGGGCCCGAAGCTTTCCTGACCGGCGGGATCAGCCGCAAGCTCCACCTCCACGCGCGGCGGATCCGGATCGATGCGCCCGAGGGCGGGGCGATCGACGTCACCGCCGAGCTTCCGCAGCATTTCGCGGAAAGCCTGACGATGCTCGGGTTCAGCCCGATGGCCGGCGATTCGATGCCGCTGGACGAGAAAGCGGCGCCTTCGCCCGAAGCCAAGCGCCGGAAAGTCGCTGCCGCGGCCAAGACTCGGCGGCGCGAACGGCGCGGCGAGCGGCGGGCGCGCGGCTCCCCGGGATCAAAAGCCAAAAGCCGGTGAACCGGCTTGCGATCTTCGACTGCGACGGCACGCTCGTCGACAGCGGCGCGACCATCTACGCGGCGCTGAAGGTCAGCCTTGAACTGAACGGGCTGGCGGTGCCGCCGCCAAGCGATTGCCGGCGGATCGTCGGGCTGAGCCTGGTCGAAGCGATCGCGACCTTGCTTCCGACCGAGAGCGCCGAAGCGCATGTGCGGCTGGCGGAGGATTATAAGCAGGCGTTCTGGAAGCTCCGGGCTGCCGGGCGGGTCGAGGAGCCGTTGTTCGACGGCGTGCTCGAGCTGCTCGACGCGCTGGAGGCCGACGGGTGGCTGCTCGCGGTCGCGACCCTGTTTCTCGCCCTCACCAAGGCCTCGCGCCGG
>JAZJZB010000094.1:0-11042 GCA_040390085.1 Pseudomonadota bacterium
CAAGTCGGCGCGGGTGATCGACATCGTCTCGCCGCTCGGCAAGGGCCAGCGCGCGCTGATCGTTGCGCCGCCGCGGACCGGCAAGACCGTGCTGCTGCAAAATCTGGCGCGCGCGATCACCGACAACCATCCGGAAGTGTTCCTGATCGTGCTGCTGATCGACGAGCGGCCGGAAGAGGTCACCGACATGCAGCGCTCGGTCAATGGCGAGGTCATCTCCTCGACGTTCGACGAGCCCGCCAGCCGCCACGTCCAGGTCGCCGAAATGGTGATCGAGAAGGCCAAGCGCCTGGTCGAGCACAAGAAGGACGTGGTGATCCTGCTCGATTCGATCACCCGCCTGGGCCGCGCCTACAACACCGTCGTTCCGAGCTCCGGCAAGGTGCTGACGGGCGGCGTCGACGCCAATGCGCTGCAGCGTCCGAAGCGTTTCTTCGGCGCCGCGCGCAACATCGAGGAAGGCGGATCCCTGTCGATCATCGCGACCGCGCTGATCGACACCGGCTCCAAGATGGACGAGGTCATCTTCGAAGAGTTCAAGGGCACCGGCAACAGCGAAATCGTGCTCGACCGCAAGGTCAGCGACAAGCGCATCTTCCCGTCGCTCGACGTCGGCAAGTCCGGCACCCGCAAGGAGGAATTGCTGGTCGACCAGAACGTCCTCACCAAGATGTGGGTGCTGCGCCGGATCCTGATGCAGATGGGCACGGTCGACGCCATGCAGTTCCTGCTCGACAAGATGAAGGACGCCAAGTCCAACGAGGACTTCTTCGCGAGCATGAACCAGTAACCACAGGATGATCGTTTTGCCGGGCTTCGACTTCTCCGCGATCCTGACCGCAGGGGGGCTCGCGAAGCTCGGTCAGATCATCATCGGCGACCTGACCATGGCCGGCGACAATGTCGTCATCATGGGCTCGCTCGCGTCAGGGCTTCCGGAGCGCGACCGCAAGAAGGTGTTGATGTTCGGCGTCGGCATGGCGCTGGTGTTCCTGGTCACCTTCGCATTGCTTGCGACGCAGCTGCTCCAGATCACCGGCCTGGTGTTCGCCGGCGGCCTGCTGTTGCTGTGGGTTGCCTACAACATGTGGAGCGGGCTGCGGCCCAAGGCAGCGGTGATTGCCGATGATCCGTCGACCGCTGCAATCGAAGGGCCGCCGGCGAGCAAGACGCTGCTCCAGGCGGCGATCGCGATCACCATCGCCGACCTCAGCATGAGCCTCGACAACGTCCTGCTGGTCGCCTCGATCGCGCGCGAAAACCCGGCGCTGCTGTTCATCGGCCTCACCTTTTCGGTGCTCTTTATGGGCTTTGCGGCCAACTACGTCGCCCGGCTGATCCAGCGTTACTATTGGATCAATTACATCGGTCTGGCGGTCATCCTGTGGGTCGCCGCGAGCATGATCCACGAAGGCTGGGTCGGGGGCGAGCATGTGTTGGGCTTGAGGCAGGTGCTCGGCGTCGGCTAGGACTGATTGATGGACATCGCCGCGTTACTGACTCCCGGGGCGATCGCCGCCTTCTTCGAAATCTTGCTGATCGATATCGCGCTGGCCGGTGACAATGCGATCGTCGTCGGCGCCCTTGCCGCCGGGCTTCCGCCCGCGCAGCGCAAGAAGGTCATCCTGATCGGCGTCATCGCGGCGCTCGTCCTGAGGATCGCTTTTGCGCTGGTGGTCAGCCAGCTCCTTCAAATCGTCGGCCTGGTCCTTGCCGGCGGATTGCTGCTGCTGTGGGTCGCGTGGCGCATGTACCGCGAGCTCAAGCACCAGGGCGAGAGCGCCGGGTCGGACGAGGTCGTCGGTGACGAACATTCGGGCGTGAAGGCGGCGAGGAGCTTTGCCAGCGCGGCCTGGGCGGTTGCGATCGCCGACGTCAGCATGAGCCTCGACAACGTGCTTGCGGTTGCCGGCGCGGCCCGTGACCACCCTTATATCCTGGTCTTCGGCCTGGTGCTGTCGGTGCTGCTGATGGGCGCGGCGGCCAACGTGATTGCGCGCTACATCGAGCGCTACCGCTGGATCGCCTGGGGCGGCCTGATCGTGATCCTGTGGGTCGCGCTCAAGATGATCTTCGACGGCGCGCGTCACGTCGCTCCGGTGATCGCACCACTGTTCACCTGAGGCGATGGCCGACACCATCTTCGCGCTGTCGAGCGGTCGCCCGCCGGCCGCGATTTCGGTCATACGGATCAGTGGTCCGAGCGCCCATGAAGCCGCCAGGCGGCTGAGCGGCGCGCTTCCCGAGCCGCGCACGGCCGCGGTCCGCGAGCTCAGGCACCCGACCAGTGGCGACCTGCTCGACGAGGCTTTAATGTTGCGCTTCGACGGACCGGCAAGCTCGACCGGCGAGGATGTCGTCGAGCTGCACTGCCACGGCGGACGCGCGGTGGTCGATGCGGTGCTCGGCGCGCTTGGTTCGAGCGAAGGTCTGCGGCCGGCGCAGCCTGGCGAGTTCACCCGGCGCGCGTTGGATAACGGCCGGATCGACCTGACCGAAGCGGAGGGCCTTGCCGACCTGATCGAGGCCGAGACGGAATCGCAGCGCAAGGCGGCGATCGCGCTCGCCGAGGGCGGGCTGAAGAAGCAGATCGCGATCTGGCAGGAGCGGGTCCTCACGTTGTCGGCGTTGGCCGAGCGGGCCATCGATTATGACGAGGATGATGTGGCGGTCGATCCGATCCTGTTGCGGGATTGTGCCGCCCTCGCCGAAGAGCTTCGCGGCTGGCTGGACCGGCCGCGAATAGAGCCGCTGAAGGATGGCGTGCGAGTCATCGTCGCGGGTCCGCCGAACAGTGGAAAATCAAGTCTTATCAATGCGATAGTTGGCGAGGAGCGGGTCATCGTCACCGATGTTCCTGGCACGACGCGCGACCATATCGAAGTGCCGCTGGCGCTCGGCGGCGTGCCGATCCGGCTGACCGACACCGCCGGCCTGCGCCAGACGGAGGACCGGGTCGAAGCGATCGGGGTCGCGCGCGCCGGCCAGCTGGTCGAAGCTGCGGATGTCTTGCTGTGGCTTGGCGAGCCGGACCAGCCGCCGGCGCACCCGCGGCTGATCCGGGTCCATTCAAGGGCCGACCTTCCGGATCGCATTGTCGTGCCGGCAGCAGGGTCGGTCGCCGTTTCGGCGAAGACCGGTGATGGATTGGCCGAACTCTTGCGAATGGTCGAAGGCGAAGCGCGCGCTCTGCTGCCCGGCGAGGATGCGATTGCGCTCAACCGCCGCCAGGCCGCTCACGTCTGCGAGGCGGCTGACGCGCTCAGTCACGCGGCCGCCTCGCGCGAACTGGTTTTGCTGGCCGAGGATTTGCGCTCTGCTCGAGCGGCATTCGACCGGCTTACCGGCCGAGCAGGGGTCGAGGATGTGCTTGACGCGCTGTTCGGCCGCTTTTGCCTGGGCAAATAGTTTCACGTGGAACGGCGATCGGCTAACGGCACTGCAATGTTTGACGTTCTGGTAATTGGCGCCGGCCATGCTGGGTGCGAGGCTGCAGCCGCCGCTGCTCGCCGGGGCGCGCGCGTGGGCTTGCTCACCTTCCGCGCCGAAGATGCCGGCCAGATGTCGTGCAACCCGTCGATCGGCGGCGTCGGCAAGGGCCATTTGGTGCGCGAGCTCGACGTGTTCGACGGACTGGTGGGCCGCGCCGCCGACCGCGCCGCGATCCACCGCCGCATGCTCAATCGCAGCAAGGGGCCGGCAGTGTGGGGTCCGCGCGTGCAGGCCGACCGCAAGCTGTATCGCGCGGCGATCGGCGAGTTGCTGAGCGAGAGCGGCGCCGAAATCATCGTCGGTGAGGCGACCAGCCTTGTGATCCGCGCCGGCCGCATCACCGGGGTCGAGACAAGCGGCGGTATCTTGCCCTGCCGCGCCGTCGTGATTGCGACGGGGACCTTCCTCGACGCTCGCCTGTTCGTTGGCGAACAGGTGATCGAAGGCGGGCGTCGTGACGAACGCGCGTCGGTCGCGCTCGCCGGCCAGGTCCGCGATATCGGCCTGGGGCAGGGTCGGCTGAAGACCGGGACGCCGCCCCGGCTCGACGGCCGGACGATTGACTGGGCGCGGCTCGAGGAACAGCCGAGCGATTCCGACCCCTGGACCATGTCCGCGCTGGGCGATGGTGCCGCGGTGCCGCAGCTGCGCTGCGCAATCACTCGGACTGGTGAGCGGACGCACGACATCATTCGCGCGAATTTCGACCGCTCGCCCTTGTTCGCCGGTGCGATCGAGGGCCGCGGGCCGCGCTACTGTCCGTCGATCGAGGACAAAGTGAAGCGCTTCGCCGAGCGCGATTCGCACCAGATCTTCCTCGAGCCCGAGGGCCTCGACGATCCTTTGGTCTATCCCAACGGCATTTCGACCTCGCTCCCCGCCGACGTGCAGGAGCAGTTCGTGCGCAGCATCGCCGGGCTCGAGCGGGCCGAGATCGCTCGGCCGGGCTATGCGGTTGAATATGAGTTCGTCGATCCGCGCCGGCTGAACGCGACACTTGAAGTTCGCGCGCTACCAGGACTGTTCCTCGCCGGCCAGATCAACGGCACCACCGGCTATGAGGAAGCTGCGGCCCAGGGAGTGGCGGCGGGGGTCAATGCTGCCGCGGCCGCGCTCGACCTCGACCCGGTCCGGTTTGACCGCCGCACCTCCTATCTTGGCGTGATGATCGACGACCTTACGCTTCAGGGCGTGAGCGAGCCCTACCGGATGATGACCGCACGCGCGGAATATCGCCTGTCGCTGCGGGCCGACAACGCGACCTCGCGCCTTGGCGAGGCGGCGCTCGCCGCCGGATGCGTGAGTGAACGACGGCGCACTTGCATTGCGGCGCATCTCGAGCGGCGTGGGTCAGCGGATTGGAGCGAGACCGACGAGAGCCGGGCCGACGAGATCTATCGTCCTTATGTCGAGCGGCAGCGAAGAGAGTGGGATGTCGTTCAGCGCGATGCGCGCGTGTGGATCCCGTCCGACCTCGATTTTGGTGCGGTGCCCGGCCTTTCGAACGAGATGGTGGAGCGGCTCGCTCGCGCCGGCCCCGAAACGCTCGATCAGGCGTCCCGCATTGCGGGGGTTACACCGGCGGCGCTGTCCGCGCTCTACGTAGCGGTGCGCCGGCGGGCTGCGGCGTGATCGAACGCCTCGCGCAGGCTGCGGGCCGGCCTGTTTCACGTGAAACAATCGACAAACTTGAGGCGTACGTCCGCCTGCTCGCCGACGAGAATGAGCGCCAGAACCTCGTTTCGGCGGCGACATTGGCCGGGGTCTGGGAGCGGCATATCCTCGATTCGGCCCAATTGGCGCGGTTCGAGCCGTTCAGCGGCGCGTCCTGGATCGACATCGGTTCGGGCGGGGGTTTGCCGGGAATCGTCATTGCTTGCCTGGTCGAAGGACCGGTCACGCTCGTCGAGCCGCGGCGACTGCGCGCTGAATTTCTCCACAGGGTCGCCGAATCGCTGTCCGTTCGCGTGACCGTCGTTCAGGCGAAGGCCGAACGCGCTAGCGGCACGTTCGATGTGATTACTGCGCGTGCAGTGGCTCCGCTCGCCCAATTGCTCGAGATATCCGCACATCTGTCCACAAGAAAAACCGTTTGGGCGCTTCCGAAGGGGAGAAGTGCCGCTGCGGAACTGGCCGACACCCAACGAGCATGGCAAGGTGCGTTTCACGTGGAACGCAGTGTCACCGACGCCGAGTCCTTCATCGTCGTCGGGACAGGGGTGAGGGCGAAACGAGCATGATCCGCATCGCGGTGGCCAATCAGAAGGGCGGCGTCGGCAAGACGACCACCTGCATCAACCTCGCAACGGCGCTCGCGGCAATCGGCTGGCGAGTGCTGCTCGTCGACCTCGATCCGCAGGGCAATGCGTCGACCGGAGTCGGGGTGCCCGCGTCGCAGCGTCGGCTGTCGAGCTACGATGTCCTTATCGGCAGCGCGACGGCGATGGAAGCTGCGATCCCGACCCGGGTGCCGCGGCTCGACCTGCTGCCGGCGACGGTCGACCTGTCGGGCGCGGAGATCGAGCTGGTCGGCATGGACGACCGCGCCCACCGGCTCGACAAGGCGCTTGCCGCCGCAGCGCCGGGACGCTGGGACATTTGCCTGATCGACTGCCCGCCATCGCTCGGGCTGCTGACCGTCAATGCGCTGGTCACCGCACGCCACCTGCTTGTGCCGCTGCAGTGCGAATTCTTTGCGCTGGAGGGCCTCAGCCAGCTGCTGCAGACGGTCGAACGGATCCGCGTGGCCTTCAATCCGGAGCTGTCGATCCTGGGGATCGCGCTGACCATGTTCGATCGGCGCAACAATCTTTCGCAGGCGGTGTCGGAGGACGTCCGCGCCTGCCTCGGCTCGACGGTGTTCGAGACGGTGGTGCCGCGCAACGTGCGGTTGTCCGAGGCGCCAAGCCACGGCCTGCCGGCATTGATCTACGACCTCAAATGCCCGGGATCGGAAGCCTATGTCCGGCTCGCCCGCGAGCTGATCGGGCGGCTCCCCCAGCTGGCGGCCGCGGCATGAGCGCCGAGCGTCCCGCCAAGGGCCTGGGAATGGGCTTGCAGGCGCTCCTCGGCGAAGCGCAGCGGCCCGGAGCCGAGGATGCGCCGCCATCGCGCGGCGGGGTGCGCGAGATCGAGGTCGCACGCATCAAGCCCAACCCCAACCAGCCACGCCTCCAGTTCGACGAAGCGTCGCTCGACGAGCTTGCCGATTCGATTCGCGAACGCGGCGTGCTCCAGCCGATCCTGCTTCGGCCGGACGACGACGGGTTCATGATCATCGCCGGGGAGCGCCGCTGGCGGGCAGCGCAGCGCGCCCGGCTGCATACCATCCCGGCAATCGTCCGCGAGATCGACGAAAGCACGACCGCCGAGCTCGCGCTGATCGAGAATATCCAGCGCCAGGACCTCAACGCCCTCGAGGAGGCCGAAGGCTATCGGCAGCTGATCCAGCGTCACGGTCACACCCAGGACGACGTCGGCAAGATCGTCCATAAATCGCGCAGCCATGTCGCTAACCTGTTGAGATTACTCGATCTTCCCGAGTTCGTGAGGCAATCGCTACTGCAAGGCGATATCAGCATGGGCCATGCGCGTGCCGTCGCCACCGCCGAGGACCCGGACCAACTGACCCGCCTGATCATCGCCAAGGGGCTGTCGGTCCGCCAGGCTGAAGCGCACGCCCGGCGCGAGCGGAATCGGCCCGGGCCCGGGGCTGACATCGGCCGCGCAAGCGCGCGCAACGCAGCCCCTGCCACCGATGCCGATCTTGCCGCGCTCGAGCGCCAGCTCGGCGACATCCTCGGTCTCAAGGTGCAAGTGACGCACAAGGGGCAGGGCGGGGCGGTTACGCTTCATTATTCGAGCCTCGATCAGCTCGACATGATCTGCCAGCGCCTTTCGGGCGAGCCGATCTAGCGTCAATGCCAAGAGCGTAGCGACGCGGCAATCCAGACTGGACCGGATTACTCCGCTGCGCTCGCAATGACGATTTAAAGGCTGCGCGCCTTTCGGGCGATCGCGAGCAGCTCTTCGCCAAGCGCTTCCCGGTCCGGGGCCGAGGTGAAAATCAGATCGCGCTCGAGCTTTCCGGTTCGCTCCGCCACCCGTGCCAAATCGTCGGCGCTCCATTTCCGGAGCATCCGCTCGACCGCGGCTTTGTCTTTCCAAAACAGTGACCTGCCAAGTGACGTCATGACGGCCTCGGGCCGCTCCCCGCGCTCGACCCGAGCCCGCGCCGGCGCGAGCATCAGGAGCCTCCGTTGGAGCGAACGGACGACCGGAATCGCTTCCGATCCGCCGGCCGGGAGCCGCGCCAGCTCATCGGTCAGCTCGCCGACCTCGCCGCTCAGCGCGAGATCGGCCAGCCGCAGGAAATCGCCCTCGGCGCTTTCGGCTCCAACCGCGTCGATCGAATCATGGTCGAGCTCTTTGGGCGAATGGGGATCGGCGCCGATGTACAAGGCAAGCTTCTGAAGCTCCTGCGCGGCGATCGCCTGATCATTGCCGCAGGCGTCGGCGAGGCGTGCAGCGACCGGCGGGCCGACCTTGAGCCCGAACCGCCGGCCGAGGTCGATCACCATCCGCTCGGCATCCTGGCCCTCGGGCAGATATGCGGCAAAAGCGAGCGCTGCGGGCGAAGCTTCCGCGAGCTTGAGCAATGCCGAGCTCTTCTTGAGCGAGCCGGCGATCGCCACCACCGCGCTCTCCGTGGCCGGCGCGTCGATCAGGGCCTCGACCCCGGTGACGATGTCCTCGCCCGCAGGCTCGATCCAAATCAGCCGGGCGCCGCCGAACAGGCTCATTGCGCCCGCTTCGTCGACCAGCGATGCCGGATCCGACTTAATCGAACCGGCGGCGACGATGAACTTGGTCGCTCCAAGCGCTTCGAGGAGCCGCGCGGCGAGCGCCCGGGATTGGCCTTCGTCCTGCCCGTGGAACAGATAGAAGCGGCAGTTTCGGTCGGGCTGGTCGACCGCCCGGGCAATGGAGCCCTTGTTGGCCTTCACTTCGACGGCGCCGTCCGCGACGCGTAGAGCGCGAGGCGGGCGACAATCTGGTCGGCGACCTCCTCGGACAATCGCTCGAGCGCGGTCTGCTCGGCGGCGACCGTCGCATAGGGCGAGCTGACGATGTCGATTCCGGCGTCGGATCCCGCGGTTGCGTCGAGCACGACGGTCCCGGTCTTGAGCTCGACCAACTGGTAGCGCGCGCGCAGCGTCCGCCGTTCGCGGGTCACGGCGCGATCGCCGCGGATACCGAAGCCGGTGATATTGTCGTCAAGCTTGACGTCGAGCCGGTACCGCGCCGACCCGTCGCCGGTTGCGGCGAGGCGATCGACAAGCTTGTTGCGGACCAGCCAACCCGGCTGGCCTTCAATCGGCCCGACCGTGATTCCACGCAGTCCGGAAGCGACCGCGCCGCTGCTGCCGCCTTCGTACAAGGGATGAAGGCCGCAGCCGCCAAGGGCCACCACAGCAAGAATCAAAGCGAAGCGCCGCATCATGCGACGATATTCACCAGCCGGTCGGGAACGACAATGACTTTGCGCGGCGTAGCGCCGGCGAGCTGGCGCTGGACCTTGTCCGAAGCCAGCGCGAGCGCTTCGGCGGCTGCACGGTCGAGGCCACGCGGAGCACTCAGCGTGTCGCGAAGCTTGCCGTTGACCTGAACCGCGAGGGTCACCTGGTCATCGACCAGCAGCGCAGGATCGAACTCCGGCCAGGACGCGTCCGCGATCATCCCCCGCTCGCCGAGCGCCGCCCAGGCTTCTTCGGCAAGGTGGGGCGCGGCCGGCGCAGCGAGCAGCACCAGCGTCCGCACGGCCTCGTGGCGGGTCGCGGAGGGTAGAGCCTTCTCGATCGCGCTGGTCAGCTCGTAGAGCTGCGCAATCGCTTTGTTGAACGCGAGGCCGTCGATTGCTTCGCCGACCGCAGCGATGGTGCGGTGCATCTTGCGCTGGAGCGCAGGATCGTCGCCGTCGGCGAGCGTGCTGCCGATCGCCAGCCGCCAGACGCGCTGCACGAACCGCGACGCGCCTTCGATTCCCGCCTCCGACCATTCGAGGTCGCGCTCGGGCGGGCTGTCCGACAGCATGAACCAGCGCACCGCATCGGCGCCGTAAGTGGCGAGGATCGGCTCGGGGTCGATCGTGTTGCGCTTGGACTTGGACATCTTCTCGACCCGGCCCGGCGTGACTGGATGGCCGCTTTCGATATGGACCCAGTCGTCGCCGTCACGTTTGACCTCGTCGGGGCTGAGCCAGCTGCCGTCCCCCGCGCGGTAGGTCTCGTGGGTCACCATGCCTTGCGTGAACAGCCCCTTGAAGGGCTCGGCGAACGAGATCTGGCCGAGCCGCTGTAGCGCGCGGGTCCAGAAGCGCGCGTAGAGCAGGTGGAGGATCGCATGCTCGACCCCGCCGATATATTGCGCGACCGGAAGCCATTGCTCGGCCTCGGCGCGGTCGAACGGTCGGTCCGCCGGCTGGCTTGCGAAACGAATGAAATACCAGCTCGAATCGGCGAAGGTGTCGAGCGTGTCGGTCTCGCGCGTCGCTGCTCCACCGCAGCTTGGGCAGTCGACATGCTTCCAGGTCGGATGACGGTCGAGGGGATTGCCGGGATTTTGGAAATCAACGTCCTCGGGAAGGACCACCGGCAATTGCTCGCGCGGCACCGGCACAGCGCCGCATTTGGCGCAGTGGATGATCGGGATCGGCGTGCCCCAGTAACGCTGGCGCGATACGCCCCAGTCGCGCAGCCGGTACTGGACCGTGCCGCGGCCCCAGCCGGCGGCTTCGGCCCGGCGGATGATCTCAGCGCCGGCTTGATCAGTCGTCAGCCCGTCCAGGAATCGCGAATTGACCGCGACTCCAGGCGCGTTCTCGGCCTGGTCGCCGATCGGCTCGGACGCCACGTCCGAGCTTGCCGCGACGACCCGTTTGATTGGCAATTGATATTGCTTCGCAAATTCGAAGTCGCGCTGATCATGTCCCGGAACCCCGAAAATCGCGCCGGTGCCATAGTCCATCAGCACGAAATTCGCGATGTACACCGGTAGCCGCCACTCGGGACCGAGCGGGTGGACGACCTCGACCCTGGTCCTGAAGCCCTTTTTCTCGGCCGTCTCGAGCTCGGCGGCGCTGGTCCCGCCGGCCTTGCACTCGGCAATGAACGCCGCCGCCTTCGGATCATCGCCAGCGACCGCCTGGGCGATGGGATGGTCCGGCGCGACGGCAACGAAGCTCGCGCCGAAGATCGTGTCGGGCCGGGTGGTGAAAACCGCGACCGAATCGGTCCCGTCGACCGGCGCTGCGAGGCGAAAGCGGAATTGCAGGCCGCGGCTCTTGCCGATCCAATTCTCCTGCATCAGCCGGACCTTCTCAGGCCAGTCGTCGAGGCCCTTGAGTCCGTCGAGCAAATCGTCGGCGAAATCGGTGATCTTGAGGAACCATTGCGACAACTTGCGCCGTTCGACCGTCGCCCCAGACCGCCAGCCCTTGCCGTCGATCACCTGCTCGTTGGCGAGCACGGTCATGTCGACCGGGTCCCAAT
>JAZJZB010000095.1:0-6098 GCA_040390085.1 Pseudomonadota bacterium
GGCGCTGCTCATGCCCGAGGTCGTCGAGCTCGACGAGCCCGATTGCGACCGGCTCGAAGGCGCCGCCGGCGAGCTCGCGGCGATGGGCCTGGAGATCGAGCGGTTCGGGCCCAGCGCGATGCTCGTCCGCGCGGTCCCGGCAGCGCTCGGCAAGGCCGATGTCCCGGGCCTGCTCGCCGACCTCGCCGGGGAAATAGCCGAGCTCGGCGGGCCGCTGAGCCTGCGCGACAAGCTCGACCATGTGGCGGCGACCATCGCCTGCCACGGCTCGGTCCGGGCGGGCCGGATCCTCAGCGTCGCCGAAATGAACGCGCTGCTGCGCGAGATGGAGGTGACGCCGCGGTCGGGCCAGTGCAACCACGGCCGGCCGACCTGGGTGAAGCTCGGCCACGGCGAGATCGGCAAGCTATTCGGCCGCCACTGATTAAATTTGTATTAAACCAAGGTGCTTGACCCAAATTTACCCGTGTGACAAATCGCAACCTGCAACAGCCGGCTGGCTCGCGAAACGAGCCGCCCAAATTGCAGCAAGGGGGAACAACGATGAAGATCAGATTGGGCTATATTTTGGGCGCGGGCGCAGCTTTGATGGCAACGCCGGCGCTGGCGCATCATTACTACATCACTGCGCACAATCACTTCGGTGAAGCCGTCTATTTCTCCTGCAACGGCAGCGCGCCAAGGGAGATTCATATCGATGGCCAGCGGCAGATCGTCGTGGACGGGCCGTCGCACGTCAACGTGGCCTGCATGGCGACTCACGACGGGCAGCAGGTGTGGCACGATCACGTGGACATGGGCCATGAAGCACCGTACACGAGTTTCACCATTGCTCCGAGCCAGCACAACGACGGCGATTGAGCGAAGCGACGGCGCAAGGAGGCTCCATGATGATCGTCAGAGCAACAATTTTGGGATTTGCCGTCGTGGCAGCCTCCTTGCCGGCGCACGCGCAGCACGCCTACGCGGGGCACGGTGGCGGCGTTGGACATGCGGTTCATGACGTCGTCGGACATGGCCGCGTCAGTCATGGTTCCGGTCACGGCTATTCGGGCCACGGCTATTCCGGCCACGGGTCCGGCCACGCCTATTCCGGCCACGCGTCTGGCCACGGCTATTCCGGCCACGGGTCCGGTCACGCCAATTCGGGCCACGGCTATTCGGGCCATGGCTATTCGGGCCACGGGTCCGGCCACGGCGGCCACAGCTCGTACAACAACGGCCACCGCGTTCGCCACTAGTCACTCCGTGGCGCCCATGGTAACGCCCGCAAGCATTGTGCCGGCGGACCAGGGGCTGTTACACTGTCTGGCGATGAACGGCCGGGCACCTGCGAAAAATGGAGGAAGCTCGATGATCTTGAGAGCGACAATTCTCGGATGCTTCCTCGGGGCCGCGGCCTTGCCGGCTCAGGCGACGCAATACGCTTCGCATGGCAGCGGCGCCGGGCACGCGCGGCATGACACATTTGGGCACGGCGCGTCGGCCTACGGCGCCGGTCACGCGCTCCACGATTATGCGGGCCATGGAGCCGGCAGCTATGGCGGCTATGGCGGCTACACCGGCTACGGCGCCGGCGGCTACGGCGGCTACGGTGGCTACGCCGGCTACGGCGGTCATGGTGGTCATGGCGGCTATGGCTATTCCGGACACGGCTCGGGTCACGGCTATGCGGGTCACGACTCTGGCCACGCTTATGCCGGCCACGGCGATTCGGGCCACGGGTCCGGCCACGGCGGCCACAGCTCGCACAACAACGGTTACTCGACCCACTACTAGCGCCTCGCCGCTTTGCCGACGCCCTACAGACGCATCCGCGCTGCAGTAGGAGGCCGATGCTCTACCTGATCGTCTTCCTTGGCGCCGGGATCGGCGGCGCGCTCCGCCATGGAGTCAATGTCGGCGCCGCCCGGCTGCTCGGCTACGGCTTTCCATTCGGGACCCTGATCGTCAATGTCGCCGGCTCGTTCGCAATGGGCCTGCTCGCCGGCTATTTCGCCTTCCGTCCCGGCCTTGCCCAGCACATGCGCTTGTTCCTCACCACCGGCCTGCTCGGCGGGTTCACCACCTTCTCGGCCTTCTCGCTCGACGCGGCGCTGCTGGTCGAGCGGCATTCCTATGGCATGGCCGCCGGCTATGCGGTCGGATCGGTCGCCGCGAGCATCTCGGCATTGTTCTTCGGGCTGGCGGTGTTTAGGGGCGGCGGCCAGCTCCCCTGAAGGCCCAATAATGAACATCGACCTGATCCCAGTCGGCGACGACCCGCCGAGCACCGTCAACGTGATCATCGAAGTCCCAGTCGGCGGCGAGCCGGTCAAATATGAGTTCGACAAGAAGTCGGGCGCCTTGTTCGTCGACCGCATCCTCCACACGCCGATGCGCTATCCGGCCAACTACGGCTTCGTTCCGCATACCTTGTCGCCCGACGGCGACCCGCTCGACGCTTTGGTCATCGCCCGCTCGCCGTTCGTCCCGGGCTGCGTCGTCCGCGCGCGGCCGATCGGAGTCCTCAACCTCGAGGACGAGCATGGCGGCGACGAGAAATTGATCTGCGTCCCGGTCGACACGACCTTCCCTTATTATTCGGACGTCGGCGAGCGGCAGGACCTGCCGTCGATCGTGCTCCAGCAGATCGAGCATTTCTTCACCCACTATAAGGACCTCGAGGTCGACAAGTGGGTACGGGTCGGCAAATGGGGCGACGCGGCCGACGCCAAACGCATCGTCACGGAGGCGATAGAGCGCGCCAAAGGCAAGGTCGAAGCGCACGCCTGAGGCGACTTTTGGGGTGATTGCTGTTATAAGCCCCGCGCTTCGAGCAGGAGCGGTGCAATGGGTACCGAAGACCGCATCTATTTCGCACAGCGCGCCGCCGAGGAGCAGGAGCGCGCAGCGGCCGCCGCCGACCCCGAGGTCGCGCGGGCGCATCGCCAGCTGCAGCGCGCTTATCTCGAACGTGCAAGCACCGGCGACCGCGCCGCGGTCGCGACGCAAACCGCCGGCTGATCATTCGCCGGTTTCGCTGAGCTTTCGATAAGCCTGTTCGAGCGCGGTTCGCCGCGCCTTGGCGCGCGCCTGATCGAGCCGGGCGTAGCCGCTCGTTTCCTCGCGCTGGAGTTCGTCGGCGAAGCGACCGGCGCGCACTTCCTTCAAAACCTCGGCCATCCGCTGGCGGACTCCGGCGTCGACGATGCGCGTGCCGCCGAGCAGCGCGCCAAGCTCGGCGGTGTTGGAGATCGCCTCGCGCATCCCGGCGATCCCGCGCGCCTCGATAAGCTCGGCCAGCAGGTGCAGTTCTCCGACGCATTCGAGAAAGGCCACTTCGGGCGAGATTCCGCCGGCGACCAGGGTGTCGAACCCGGCGATCAGCAGCTCGGGCACGCCCCCCCACACCACCGCTTGCTCATTGAACAGATCCGCTTCGGCTTCCTCGGCGAAGCTGGAGGCGATCAGGCCGGCGCGGGCGCAGCCGATCGCGCGCCCGTAGGCGAGGGCGATGCTGCGGGCATTGCCGCTGGCGTCATTGGCGACCGCCCACAAGGCGATCATTCCCTTGCCCTGCCGGTAGAGCGAGCGAAGCGCAGTGCCCGGACCCTTGGGCGCGACCAGGAACAGGTCGAGGTCGGGCCGCGGCTCGACCAGGCCGAAGCGGACCGACAGGCCGTGGCTGAAGCCGAGCGCCGCGCCCTCGCGGAGGTTGGGCTCGATCTCGCGGTAAAGCGCTGCGTGGATCTCGTCGGGCGCGAGCATCATGACGACGTCTGCGGAGGCGACTGCGTCCTCGAGCAACGCGGTTTGCAGCCCGGATTCTTCGGCCTCCAACCGGCTTCCCGAGCCGCCGCGCAGCCCGACCACGATGTCGATCCCGCTGTCGTTGAGGTTGAGCGCCTGGGCCCGCCCCTGGTTGCCGTAACCGAGGATCGCGACGCGCTTGCCGGCGAGCGGCGAGGGATCGATGTCGGCGTCGCGCAGCAAGTCCATCGCCGTGCGCCTAGCCGTTCGCCCGGAGCAGTGCCAGGGCGTCGCCGAGCCGGTCGAGGTCGAGCGCCTCCTTGAACCGCGGCCAGTCGGCCGGCGGCTGGTGCGCGAACCAGGTATATTGGCGCTTGGCGTAGCGGCGGGTCGCCTGCTGCCCGGCGCCGATCGCCGCGTCGAGCGCGGTTTTGCCGAGCAGATAGCCGGATAGCTCCGCAACACCGATCGCGCGCATTACCGGCAAATTGGGGTTGAGCCGGCGCGCGAGCAGCGCTTCGACCTCGCCGACCGCGCCCTCGTCGATCATCCGCGCGAACCGCTCGTCGCACCGCGCGTAGAGCCACTTGCGCGGCGGCAGCAGGATCAGCGGCCGGAGCTCGACCTCGCCCGCGATTCCGCCTTCGCGCTGCTGGTGCCATTCGGCGAGCGTCCGGCCGGTCGACAATATGACCTCGAGGGCGCGGTTGATGCGGCTGGTGTCGGCCGGGTTGAGCCGGGCCGCGGCCTTTGGATCGAGCCTATCCAGCTTGCCGCGATTGTCTTCGAGCGGCGCGGCGCGCACGCGTTCGCGCACCGCCGGATCGATCGCCGGGACCGGTGCGATCCCGTCGAGCAAGGTGCGCAGGTAAAGCCCGGTGCCGCCGACCAGGATTGGGGTTCGGCCGTACGCGTGGAGCTCGCCAATCTCGTTCCGGGCCATCGCCGCCCAGTCGGCCGCCGAGCAGGGCAGCGCCCCGTCCTGCACGCCGTACAGCCGGTGCTCGGCGCGGGCGCGCTCGTCGGCGCGTGGCGCAGCGCTGAGGATCGGCAGGTCGCGATAGATTTGCGCGCTGTCGGCGTTGACGATCACGCCGCCATTCTGTTCAGCAAGCGCAAGTGCAAGCGCCGACTTGCCGCTCGCGGTCGGCCCGGCAATGACGATCAGAGGAGGACGGAGCTCGGCCATGGGAATTGCGACGCTGATAGCAGCGGGACGGCTCGATGACAGGCTCATCGACCGCGCGCTCGGACTGCTTCGTGAGATCGATGCCAAGGCCGCGTTCCGCCACTGGATCGACGAAGGCGACGCCGCCGACCTCAGCTTCGCCGGCGATTTCAAAGCTGCGCGCTGGGCGCTCGACGGGCTCGACGGGGTGGATTTCGTCGCCCAGCCCGACGAGCCGCGGTGGAAGCGGCTGTTCGTCGCCGACATGGATTCGACCATCATCGGCCAGGAATGCATCGACGAGCTGGCCGATTATGCGGGCCTCAAGGACAAGGTCGCGCGGATCACCGAGCGGGCGATGCAGGGCGAGCTCGATTTTCCACGGGCGCTGCGCGAGCGGGTGCGGTTGCTCGCCGGCCTCGACGAGCGCGAGCTCAAGCGCTGCCTCGACGAACGGGTGCGGCTGACGGCCGGCGCCGAGACTTTGGTCCAGACCATGCGCGCTGGCGGCGCGAGCTGTCTGCTGGTTTCGGGCGGCTTCCTGTCCTTCGCCGAGCCGGTGGCGCGGACCGTCGGGTTCGACCGGGTCAGGGCCAACCGGCTCGTCTTCGCCGGCGGCAAGCTGTCCGGCGAGGTCGGCGACCCGATCGTCGACGGAATGGCCAAGCGCGAGGCGCTGATCGAGATTCGCATCCAGCTCGGGCTCAAGCGCGAGGACGTGCTTGCGGTCGGCGACGGGGCCAACGACCGGCTGATGGTCGAGGAAGCGGGGCTCGGAATCGCATTCCGCGCGAAGCCCGCCCTGGCCGAGGTCGCCGATGGAGAGCTCCGCCACCACGGGCTCGACGCTTTGCTGTGGGTCCAGGGAGTCCGGCGGCGGGACTGGTTCAGGAAGTAATCATTTGGCCGGGACCGGGAAGCAGGGGACGCCGACCGCGCCGCACGCCGCTGAAGCCGCGGCCTTGCTCGCGAACGGCCCGACCTGCAGCCGGGTGACCGCTCCGACCGGAATGTAGAAGGGCCGGCGACCGGCCAGCGCCGGCTTGCCCGCCAATCGCTGATACAGCGCCTCGGCTGCGCCGCGCTGCGCGAAGGCGCCGAGCTGGATGCGCCATGCGCCGGTCGTGGGAACAGGAGTTGCCGCGATAGCAGCGTTCCCCGGCGAAGGCCGGGGCCCAGGCGGCGCTCCTGCGCCGTT
>JAZJZB010000095.1:6108-10129 GCA_040390085.1 Pseudomonadota bacterium
AGCTGGGCCCCGGCCTTCGCCGGGGAGCGGCTCGCGAGTGCCGTCCTGACGGGCTGCGAGCTCGGCGCCGGCGCGACCTTCGCCTTC
Source organism: Pseudomonadota bacterium (assembly GCA_040390085.1). GTDB lineage: Bacteria > Pseudomonadota > Alphaproteobacteria > Sphingomonadales > Sphingomonadaceae > Sphingomicrobium. The sequence continues at coordinate 6,196 of JAZJZB010000095.1, forward strand.
GCCTTGGCGATCGCGACGCCTTTCTTGCGGTCGGCGACCGGCATCAATTTGTTGAGCTGGGCAAGCGTTTCCCGCGCCGGCGCAAGGCCCTGCGCGGCTGCGCGGCTGACATAAGCGTAGCCGAGGACCTGGTCCTGGGTCACTCCATCGCCATTGTAGAGTGCAGTCCCGTAAACCAGCAGCGCGCGCGGCTCGCCCTGCTCCGCAGCCATCTTGAGCCATTTGAGCGCCTCGGGCTGCGCGCCGTTCTGGAACAGCAGCAGCCCCAGCGTTGTCTGGGAGTCGACATGCCCTTTGGCCGCCGCGCGCTCGAACCAGCTCTTGGCGGCGGCGAGGTTGATCTGCACTCCGCGGCCGAGGCGATAAGCCTGCCCGAGGTTGAACTGGGCATCTGCGTCGCCCTGCTCGGCGAGCGGGCGCCAGATCGCAACGGCCGAGGCGTAATCGGACCGCTGCCAGGCATCGATGCCGGCCTTCACCGATTGCGCCGACAGCGGCGCGGCGATCAGCAGCGCGAGCACGGCTGCAACTAAGTGTTTGGGACTCATGCCTTAACCCACCCCGGATTCCCCTTACCGCAGAGGGGAGCATCCGCAAATACGGTCGTGGCCTCGTTAACCAGATTTTAGAGCCTGTGGTGTCACTCCCGCTCACTGAACTGACGTCATTTGAAGGCGAGGGGAAAAGCATGCGCGTTCTGGCATTGGCATCGCAGAAGGGCGGGTCCGGTAAAACGACCTTGTCCGGCCATCTCGCGGTGCAGGCGCAGCTTTCAGGGGCCGGTCCGGTCTGCCTGATCGATATCGACCCGCAAGGCAGCCTGGCCGATTGGTGGAATGAGCGCGAAGCCGACATGCCGGCCTTCGCCCAGACCACCGTCGCACGGCTCGCCTCCGACCTCGAGGTGCTTCGCCAGCAGGGCTTCCGCCTTGCAGTGGTCGACACTCCGCCGGCGATCACCATGGCGATCCAGAGCGTCATCGCGGTTGCCGAGCTGATCGTCATCCCGACCCGTCCAAGCCCGCATGACCTTCGCGCCGTCGGCGCGACGGTCGATCTTTGCGACCGCGCCGGCAAGCCGCTGATCTTCGTCGTCAACGCGGCGACCCCGAAGGCCAAGATCACCTACGAAGCCGCGGTCGCGCTGTCGCAGCATGGCACCGTCGCTCCCGTCACCCTCCACCACCGCACCGATTTCGCGGCCTCGATGATCGACGGCCGGACGGTGATGGAAATCGATCCCAACGGCCGCTCGGCGCGGGAAGTGACCGAGCTGTGGGAGTATATTTCCGACCGCCTCGAAAAGAATTTCCGCCGGACCGTGTTTGCGGCCCCCGGCGCTTCGCCCGGCGTTGCCCAGGCCAGTCCGCGTCCCGTCGGTGGCTTCGGCCGCCGCGTTGTCGGCCAGTAGGAGGCGATCCGGTGGCTGAAGCCAAACCCTTCGCTTCCCTCTCTTCCGGCCTGCTCGCCCGCAAGGGCGCGGCCAAGCCGGCAATGCGCCCGCAAGGCTTCGCCCAGGGCGGCGCCGGACTTGAGGACCTCGGCTGGAACGACATGGGGTTCGAGCCGCCCAAGGCGGCCGAGAATGCCCGCGACTCCGAGCATGACGCATTCGGCGAGGAGGTCGTCGAGCATCCGCGCTCGCATCCGACCGGGCTCACGCCAGTCACTTCGCCGGTTCATCACCAGCAAGCCGAAATCGCCGGCCGCTTCGCCGCCGATGAGGCCGAAGAGGACGAGGATCTCGACGAGACCGCTGAAGCCTACGATCCCGAAGGGGACGAGGTTGAAGCCGAGGTTGAAGCCGAGATCGAGGCTGCTCCGGTTCGTGTTCCGGCGGCCAAGCCGATTTCGGTCGCGGCGACAATAGTCCCGGACCCGGCACCGCGCCGTGCACCGCGTCCGCGCTCGGCGGCCGGAAGCAAGGCCAAGGCCGCCTTCACGCTCCGTCTCGACCCGGATCGCCACCTCAAGCTCCGGCTTGCCTGCGCGGTCGACGGCCGCTCGGCGCAGCAGCTGGTGACCGATGCGCTCGATCAGTTGCTCGGCCGCATTCCAGAACTCGACGCACTGGCCAACCAGGCCAAACGCAAGGGGTAATTTATGTCCAAGCCGTTCCGCTCCGCTTCGGCCGCATCGTTCATCGCGCTGACCTCAATGATCGCGGGCTGCGCGGCGCCCCAGGCCAAGGTCGCGGGCGCCTCCCATTTCGGCGGCAGGGCGAACGTTGAGCTCGGACTCGCGACCCGGGCGCTCGCAGCGCTCAATTCGAACGACGTGCCCCAGGCGATCAGCCTGGCCGAGCGTGCGGTCGCGCAGACTCCGAACGACGCCGGTTTCCGGGCTCTGCTCGGCAATGCCTATTTCGCCGGCGGGCGGTTCTGGTCGGCCGAGCAGGCCTACAAGGATTCGCTGACCATCTATTCCAACCAGCCACAGGTCGTCCTGAAGCTTGCGCTGGTCGAGATCGCGCTGGGTAAGAAGAACGAGGCCGTGATGTTCCTCGACGCCGGCCGCGAAGTGCTCAACGCTTCCGATTACGGACTTGCGCTGGCGCTTGCCGGCCGGCCGGCCGAGGCCGTCGCCGTGCTCGGCGTCGTCGCTCGCGACCGCAACGCGGACGCGACGGTTCGCCAGAACCTGGCGCTCGCTTATGCGCTTTCCGGCGACTGGGCCAACGCCCGCACCGTCGCTTCGCAGGACGTTGCGGCAAGCAAGCTCGACAGCCGGATCCAGCAGTGGATGCAGCTCGCCAACCCGGCGCATCCCGCCGACCAGGTGGCAGCGCTGGTCGGAGTCACTCCGGCGGCGGTCGACCATGGCCAGCCGGTCCGACTCGCATTGAATCACACCGACACGCGCCAGGCGCAGGCAGCGCCCGCCGCTGCGGCGCCACAGCCGCAGGTCGCCCAGGCGGCGGTGCCGGCTCCGCAGCCACAATATGTTGCAGCAATCGCCCCGGCGCCCGCGCCGGTCGCGATTTCCGCGGTCGCTCCAGCACCACCGCCGGCCAATCCGCGGCGCAAGCCGGCGATTGCCGCGGCAAGCCCTGCTCCGATGACGCTGGCGATGATCGCCGCAGCTTCGCCCGAAGCGCCGTCCGCTTTCGCCGCCGCCATGGCGAACGCTCCGGTCCGGGCCGCAGCGCAGCCCAAGCCGCGCCGAGCCGCTGCTCCGGCCCCGCGCCCGCAGGTCCGCCACGGCAATTCGACCGCGGTCGTCCAGCTCGGCGCGTACGGCTCGCCTAACCGAGTGCTGGCCGCTTGGAACGGCACAGCGCGCAAATATTCGGTGCTCAAGGCTTACCTGCCGGTCAGCGCCCGCTTCGCCAGCCCGAAGGGCGTGTTCTACCGGCTGTCGGTCAAGGGCTTCGCCAGCGCCGGCGAGGCCAATGCGCTGTGCGCGAACGTGCGCCGCAAGGGCGGCAATTGCTTCGTCCGCAACTTTGCCGGCGACGCCCCGGTCCAGCTCGCGATGCGCTAAAGGAGCAGCAGCTCCAGGCAGGCCATCCGCACGGCCACGCCCATTTCGACCTGCAAGGTAATCAGCGAGTGATCGGGATCGTCAGCGATCCTGTCCTCGATCTCGACTCCGCGGTTCATCGGGCCGGGGTGCATCACCACCGCGCCGGGTGCTGCCTTGGCGAGCCGGTCTTCAGTGAGGCCGTAGCGGCCGAGATATTCGCCGGGCGCGTCGCCGAGATCGTCCTCGAGCCGTTCGCGCTGGACACGCAGCATCATCACCACGTCCGCGCCGTCGATCGCCTGATCGACCGATAGCGGGTCGATCCCATCCGGCATCAGCTCGGGCGGTCCGGCCAGGCGCACGTCGGCGCCGAGGCGCGGCAACAGCTTCGCATTGGAGCGCGCGACGCGGCTGTGCCTGATGTCGCCGCTGATCGCGACCTTGAGGCCCTCGATCCGACCCAGGCGGT
>JAZJZB010000096.1:0-3588 GCA_040390085.1 Pseudomonadota bacterium
GACCGGCTTGCCGACGGCGGGCTTGCGATCATCGATTACAAGACCGGCGCGCCGCCGACGCAGAAGGCGGTCAACGCAGGGTTCGCGCTGCAGCTGGGCGTGCTCGGGCTGATCGGTCGCGCCGGCGGGTTCGACGGCGTCGCGGGCGATCCCGAGGCCTTCGAATATTGGTCGCTGACGCGCCACAAGGCCGGCTTCGGCAAGCTGATGCGCCCGGACAAGGACATGCAACCGGGCGAATTCCTTGCTCACGCACATGCGAATTTCGCCGAGGCGGTGGGCAAATGGCTAACCGGCAGCGAGCCGTTCACCGCCAAGCTCAACCCGGCTTACGCGCCCTACGGCGATTATGACCAGCTGATGCGGCTCGAAGAATGGTACGGCCGCAAATGAGCCTAGCGCCGCTTTTTCTTGACCTTCGACGCATAGAGCAGCGCAGCGACCAGCGCCGCCGAGCCGATTCCCACCGCGTAACCGGCCTTCACCAGCTTGGCGCGGCGCTGTTCGTTGGCCTTGTCATATTCGTCGTTGCTGTCGCTCATGGCCGTTTCTCTATGGCCTCCGGCGCCGGTTTGGAAGTCGGATGAGGAAGCGTTTCGCGACTTTTCCGCCATTGATGGGCGAGCAGGCGCTCGCGGCTGACCCGGTTGCCGACGCATCGCTCTCGGCCTCGGCCGGTAGCGGCAAGACGCAGGTCCTTACGGCGCGTGTCCTACTCCTACTGCTGCAGGGAGCGAGGCCGGAATCTATACTATGCCTCACATTCACCAAGGCGGCGGCAGCGGAAATGGCCAACCGCATTGGCGCTCGGCTCGCAGCTTGGGTGCGTATTCCGGACAAAGTTCTCCGGAAAGAGCTGTTCGCGCTCCGCGCAATGACTGATCCAACGACCATTGAGCACGCCCGCCAGCTTTTCGCGCGGGTGCTCGATTGCCCGGGCGGCCTGAAGATCCAGACCATCCACAGCTTCGCGCAGTCGCTGCTGGCGGCTTTTCCGGCGGAGGCTGGAATCATGCCCGGATTCAAGCCGATCGAGGGCCGTGCGGAGCAGGAGCTGGTTCGCCGGACATTTGCCGACCTGATGGCCGACGCCGAAGCGCAGGGCGACGAAGGCCTGATCCGCGACGTGCAACTGCTCAGCCGGCGGCTCGGCGAAGGCGGTGCGGTCGATTATCTGCAGGCGTGCGCGCGGCGGACCGATGCGCTCGATGCGCTGGGACCTCCGGGCGGGATCGAAGCGTCGGTCCGCGCGCTGATGAAGCTGCCGGAATCAGTCGAGGAATACCTCGCAGCAAGCTGCTCCAACGACGGCTTCGACTGCGACCTGCTGCGCGCCGTGGCCAGCGCCAACCGCAGCTGGGGGACGTCGACCGGCAAGAAGATCGTCGAGACGATCGAGCGGTGGCTGCCACTCGACCCCGCGCTGCGCGCTGCCACACTCCCCGACCTGGCGAGCATCGTCTTCACCGCCAAGGGCGAGCTGAAGCAGGTCCAAAAGGGACAACTGAGTGCGGATGCCGGTTACGATCGTCACGCCGAGCGGCTGGCAGCGAGGCTTGCCGAGCGGCTGCTGGTCCAGCGCGCGTCCAAGCTCGCCGCGGAAATGGCTGCGGGTCTTCGCGCGGGCCAGGCGTTCGCGGCCGCCTTCGCCCAAGCCAAGCGTGCCGCTGGCGTGGCCGACTTCAACGACCTGATCGACTGGACCCGCAAGCTGCTGGCGATGCCGGGGATGGGCGAGTGGGTGCGCTACAAGCTCGATCGGCACGTCGACCATGTGCTGGTCGACGAGGCGCAGGACACCAACGCCGCGCAATGGGACATCGTTCTCCGTTTGATCGACGATTTTTACTGCGGCTCACGGGAGACGGACGACCGGTACCGTACCTTCTTTATGGTCGGCGATTTCAAACAATCGATCTACGGATTCCAAGGCACCGATCCGCATCGTTTTGATGAAGTTCAGAGGTACCTCAAAGACAAGGTTCAAAGACTCCGCGAAAATCGCGATGCCGTTCACGATCAGGACCGGCAAGTCCGAGAATTCCGGGAAGTTTCGATCGCCGCCAGCTTCCGCTCGGCGCAGCCTGTGCTCGACGTCGTCGACGCGGTGATCGCGACGCTCGGCCCGGAAGCGCTCGCGCTGAGACAATTGCCGCCGCCGCACCGCGCCCACCACCAGGACCGGCCCGGCGAGGTCGAGCTGTGGACTCCGTTCGCGGTCGAGGATTTCGGCGACGAATCCGACGAAGGCGAGGAGCGCTGGGTCAGCTTGCGCGACCGTCATTATGCCGAGCAGCTCGCCGAGCGGATTCGCCGCATGGTCGAGGAGGGACCGCTGCTCGCTTCGACCGGGCGGCCGCTGACGCCGGGGGACATCCTCGTCCTGGTCCGCAGCCGCGGGGAGCTTGCGTCGCTCATCGTCGCTCGGCTGTTCTCGGCCGGCGTTCCGGTCGCCGGAGTGGACCGGCTGCACCTGCATGAGCCGCTCGCGGTGCAGGACTTGCTGGCCGCGGTGAAGTTCGCAGTTCAGCCCAACGACGACCTGAGCCTCGCCTGCCTGCTGGTCTCGCCGCTGTTGGGCTGGGACCAGGAGCAGCTGCGCGCCCTCGCCTACGGGCGCAAAGGCTCGCTGTGGCGCAATCTTCGGCAGCGCGCCGGGGAATATCGGGAAGCGCATGATACGCTCGCCGAACTGCTGCGAATCGCGGACTTCACGACGCCGTCGCGCTTTCTCGAAACCATCCTCACCGGCCCCATGGAGGGGCGGCGCAGGCTCTACGGCCGCCTCGGCATGGCCGCGCGCGACGCGATTGACGAGCTGGTCAACAGCGCGCTCGAGTTCGAACGCAACGAAATCGCCTCGCTCGACCGCTTCCTCGCCTGGTTTTCGCGCGGAACGGTCGACGTCCATCGCGACCCGGGCCAGCCCGCCAACGAAGTCCGGGTGATGACCGTGCACGGCGCGAAAGGCCTGGAAGCGCCCGTCGTGATCGTCGCCGACGCGACCGCCGATCCGGCCAAGCTCGGCCGGACTCCGCTGACGGTCGACATCGAGATCGCGACAGGGGGCAAGGCGCCGCTGCTTCGGCCCAAGAAGGAGGAGCGCGTGCCGCCGTTCGAGGAGATCATCCTCGCCGAGGAGAAGCGCGATCTCGAGGAGCATTGGCGGCTGCTTTATGTCGCGCTGACCCGCGCCGCCGACCGCCTGATCGTCAGCGGAGTCCAGCCCAAGGAGAAGAAGGACGGATCCGACCCGCGGCCGGCCAATTGCTGGCATCGGGCGGTCGAGCAGGCGCTGGTTGCGGCTGGTGCGGAGCCGGGCGCTGGCCACGTCGCCTTGCGCTACGCTTCGGGGTCAGCAGTTCGGCGCCGGCCAACCAAGGACAAGGTAAAGCTGCCGCCGACCGTTGTGCCCGAATGGGCGCGACAACCCGCCCCGCCCGAAGCGCGCCCGCCGCGGCCGCTTGCGCCATCGGCGATCGCCGCCGACGACGAAAGCGCGCCGCCGCCGAGCGAAGCCATGCGTGCAGCCGCGCTTCGCGGCACCTGGATCCACCAGCTGCTCGAGCGGCTGCCCGCGGTCGAGGC
>JAZJZB010000096.1:3626-4514 GCA_040390085.1 Pseudomonadota bacterium
GGTTTCCGATCAGACCGTCCGCGATGAGATTGTGGCGCAGGTTTGCGGAATCATCGCCGATCAGCGCTTCTCGACCCTGTTCGGCCCCGGATCGCTGGGCGAGGCGCCGCTGGCGGCGACGCTCCCGGATGGGCGGGTGATCGCTGGCACGGTGGACCGGTTGCTGGTCGAGCGCGATCGAATTTCGGTGATCGATTTCAAGACCGGCCGAGTGCCCGCGATGGCCGGCGATATTCCCGATGCTCACCGCGCGCAGATGGCGGCCTATACGGACGCCCTGCAGGTGATCTTCCCGGGCCGCCGTATCAGCGCTGCCCTGCTCTACACGGCAGGCCCGAAACTCATCGAACTGATGCCTTGAGGGCGGCCAAGCGAACGCCCATATGCTCGTTAACGATTGCCCCCACGCAGGAGATTCGCGCGCCATGACCACCAAGACGGTCACCGACCAGAGCTTTGCTGCCGACGTCCTCGGAGCGTCCGAGCCCGTCCTCGTCGATTTCTGGGCGGAGTGGTGCGGCCCGTGCCGGATGATCGCTCCCGCGCTTGAAGAGATCGCTGGCGAGCTGGGCGGGAAGGTCACCGTTGCCAAGCTCAACATCGACGAGAATCCCGACACTCCGAGCCGCTACGGTGTCCGCGGAATCCCGACCATGCTGCTGTTCAAAGGCGGCCAGCCGGTCGCGCAGAAGGTCGGCGCAGCCCCGCGCAGCCAAATCCAGCAATGGCTCGAGGGAAACCTCTAGGTCACGCGCCTGGGGGCTCTGTTCCCTCGAGACCCCGCGTGTCCGGCCTGAATTTGTCGTGCCGCGGCAGGGCGTCGCCGGGATCGAACCAGCCGATCCGGCTTCCCCAGAAGATGTGGAAGCCGGGACCGATGGCTTCGGG